>CAILKW010000563.1 GCA_903834845.1 uncultured Bacteroidia bacterium
GCGGTTACTGCGTTGGCAACAATGAATAAAAAGAACCGGTGGAAAGGTTTTTTGGTTTTTGACTTTAGGTAGCAATATTTAAGGTTTACTACTTTTCAAATATTGTATCTTTGATAAGTACGCCACAAGGTTAGAGAGCGGATTTTTGACGGGGCATTGAGCTGATTCTACCTAATGGCATCAGCTTTCTGAAGTTCAAAAACCGCTGTATTTTATTTATCATCTGTTTATCACGAAATTACCATCAAATGCTATTCAAGAAGTTTTCAAATAATTCAATTTGTTTGAAACCTTGTTTCCGCAATCCTTTGTTTAGTTTATCATCTCTTGTCAGTAACATTAAATTGGTATCAATTGCAAGCGATACATAGCTAACGTCTTTTATATCAACTTTAGCACACAATTTAGTTGCGAATTGTATTGATTTATCCTGTTGAATAAAAGTGGGCATGAATTTAATCAACGAAAATATAGTATAAGCGTAATTTTTAAATTGATTTTCATCAAGTTTTGTTTTCTGCATCACTAAATTTTTGTATAAATTTAATTCGACAAAAGCAAATTCGGGTAAAATAAAATCAAATAATGATAGCATATTGATATATTGCGATTTACCACTAATCAAGATACTCACCAACACGTTTACGTCAATAACATACCTTAAATTCATGCTGTTACTTGAAATAAGTATTTACTACCATATTCTGTCCATGCCTTTTCTCTTGCATTTAACCATTGATTATCATTAATATCAATCGTTTTTAAATCATCAAGCAATTCTTGTTTTGCAAGTTTAATTATAGCAAGGTTTAGATAATCTTGAATTATTTTTTCAATTTTATCTTTACCATATTTCTGTACAAGTTCTAATCCAACTTGTATTTTAAATTCAACTGTTGTGTCCATTACTATTTTTTAAAATTATTCAAAGGTAAATCATTTTTCTGAAACCAACGAGACTTGGTAATATAATTTTATTGAGCTTTTCAACAGTTCGGTATAAAACATTCATTCCAGTTTTCCAATGATTCATTTACGTGTAATTCTACCAAATCTTCAACAAGTTATATTGCTCTTTAAGGTAATCTTTCGACAATAATCTCACCGGTTACAATTGATATTTCAGTAACTTTTCTTTTAAGCAAACACAAAATGGCTATTTTTTCGGTCGCTTGCGGAAGAGTTTTTTGTTTTTTGAGAATAGGTGGCAAACCGACAGATTTACTGCTTTTCAAATATTGCATCTTTGGCAAGTACGCCACAAGGTTGGAGAGCGAATTTTCAGACTGGCAATTATGAGACTTCTGCTTGCGTTCAATCGAAAACGGTATTTATCATACCTCGCTATGAAAACTCTGTTCGGCGTAAATTCACAATTTTAGGGTCAATTCCCGCAAACTATATGTTCAAGTAATGAGCGATTAATTTGCCTCGTTTATCAATTCTCGTAAGAAATTTGGGCAAAAATCAAATCCATTTTCCCATGCAATACCGCCAAATTCATCAATTTTTACCTGATTGAAATACTCTATATCCAATAATTTTGTCGAAATACCTGATGTTATGAAAGGTCTTATGCTGACAGTTGCATTAAAATTATCGGCAAACTGCACCCATAAAACGTAATTATCCAATGGTTTAACATCAATTATAGCTTCCATGATAAGTTTATTTTAGCGGTTCAATATAATTTAATAATTGTTTTTGACGTGCAAGTTCCCAATCTTGCAGTAATTCATCACGATGGTCGTCAGCCCACTCCCAAATTAAAGTTTTGGCTCTTTTAGGCAATTCTCCCTTAATGATTTGCAATGTACGGATGTCAATTTCTGCCTGAAACTCACCATATTTTGCGTGGAAATGCGGTGGGTTGTGTTCATTGTAATACATTGCAATAATAATTCCATAAAATCTGCTTATCTCCGGCATAACTTTCAATTTTTATTATCACAAAGTTACATTTTTTTCTCTTATGGATTTTTTTTAAAAATCTCCAAGGCAAACTTTCAGGTTTATTTCCTACTACGGTTTCTTTGGTATGTACGCCACAAAGTTAGAGGTCGAATTTTCTAATTCAATTCAAAATTAATATCCCATTGTCAGTTTCATTTATAAAATCGCAGATTACTTGTTTTTTCGCTTTCAAAAGTTCGACAATATGCTTTGTCGAAGTATTTCCGGTTCTTAACCATATTATTTTGGGTGGGAATATCCATACTAATGAAAAATCGTTAAAGTCTGAATCATTTGTTATAATGGTATAACCCTCGCTTTTTGAAAATTCCCAAACCAACAGATCATCTGTTTTCAATAAATTATGGAATTTCACATGACTTACCTCTGGAAATTCTAATTGTATTTTTTTTTACAATGCGATATGATATATTTTCATCAAAAAGTAGCTTCATACTATGCCGCAATTGTTATTTTATTCTCTTTGTATGCAGCATAGGCAAAACACGCTAAAATATCTTCCTGTGTAAGTTCAGGGAAATCTTCAAGAATTTCTTCCTGAGTCATGCCCGATGCCAGCCAGCCGAAAACATCAGAAACTGTTATTCGTAAACCTCTTATACAAGGCTTTCCACTGCGTTTGCCAGGTTCTATGGTTATTATTTTTCTGAAATCTATCATGGCATAAAATATTAATAATGCTTTATAACTTTTAAATCGCTATCTGCAATTAAGGATGTAAAATCATTAAATACTAAACTACTAAAAGCGTAGGTAGAGACAAATAAAAAAAGTGCCATAACAATGCCAAAATACATATAATTAGGCACATAAAGTTTTAAATCCTTGACATTTGCCCTTGCTCTTTCAACACCCATTTTCATTTTAGTTTTTTTACAAAAGTAATAAAAAAAATCCCATCTCAGGAATTTCAGTTCAATATCGTTCTTTACTTTTTTTTATTTCTATGGAATAATCGGAAACCTTTGCTATTTTATGTAACCTTTCCATCCTGTTGCCAATTTTTAATAATGTTTCAAAATTTATTCTTACAAGAGCAAAGGAAATAATAATAAACTGAAATACAAGATTTTTTTTGAAAAATACGTAGTCTGTTTAAAAAATGATATTTTGTACCTACAAAACAAACTTAATTATCGGTTTGGTCAGATTCGCTAAGTTTTATTTCCCTCTTTCAATCATTTTTAAATACAATTCTTCGACAGATATAAAACGATACCAGCCCCTGCCTTCTAATCCTCTCTTTAACATCTTATCGCCAGTCCAAAGTTTGGCATGCAAATGATTTGTTAACGCAACGAACAATGTGTCATCTATATCAACACCCCCAACGAGATTTTCCGCTTTTAATAGTTCTTGTTTTGGTATCAATACATCATCGATAAACTCAATTTTGTGAAATACTAAATTGTCTATTTTAAGGAATTCATTATCAGTATATTGTGCTATCTTTTGAATCTTTTCTTTATTTTCAAAAACCTCATCTTTTTTATTTACAAATATACAAAATCCAACAAAGGGAAAAGTAACTTTAAATACATTAACCCACTTTTAGTTTTATAAATATTCTTCGCAAAACTAATAATCTGACTATCTGATAAATGATCTTCAGTGGAATTTACCAGAAAATCAGCTTCAACAAGCAACTGAAAATCAACCCCATCAATGGCTGAAAATGTATGATGCCTGCTGATAATAAAACAAACCCGGTCAATGATTTCGGGATGATAATCCAATAATGTCAATATTTCGCGTGCAATCGGCGGACCTTCTATTTCCTGATAGTTACTTGTAGAAATGCCGTACTTCCTTTCGGCAATATGAATACCTATATCATGCAATATTGCTGTCAACTCAAGGATTTCAAGCGTTTTAGTATCCAATGATTCAGCGATACCCAGTTGAAGTGCGTAAGTATAGACTTTAAGCGAATGTTCAATTCTTTTAATGTCACCGCAATTTTTCTGCATCATGGCCAATGCAACCTTAGCTAATCTGTTATCCATTTTGTCGTTGCTTTAATAATTCCTGATATCGATACATCTCATCCCTCAAACGGGCAGCTTCTATAAAATCAAGCTCTTTTGCAGCCTTTTCCATCTCTTTTTTTGTTTTCTGTATGGTCTTTTCCAAGGCATCGGTATTCATATACATTACTACAGGATCGGCAGCTACATCGGTACGTTCAGGTGGAACGTATGCCCGACCCATTGCTGATTTATCCTGACGATATTCCAAACCGATAATTTCGCGTGTTGGTTTTATTATTTGTGTCGGAGTAATAGAATTGGCCAGATTATAATCATTTTGCTTTATTCGTCTGTAATTGGCCGAATCAATTGTTCGCTGCATCGAATCGGTTATTTTATCGGCATACATAATTACAAGTCCGTTTAAATTTCGGGCAGCACGACCTGCAGTTTGTGTTAACGACCGCTCCGATCGAAGGAATCCCTCTTTATCGGCATCAAGAATTGCAACCAGCGATACCTCCGGCAAATCAAGCCCCTCACGTAACAGATTAATGCCAACCAGTACATCAAAAACCCCTTTTCGTAAATCTTCCATAATCTCAACACGCTCCATTGTATCAACATCAGAGTGAATATACCGACAACGGATATTCATCCGGTCAAGATATTTTGACAACTCTTCAGCCATTCGTTTGGTCAGTGTTGTCACCAGAACTCGTTCATTTTTTTCGGTTCTTAAATGAATCTCTTCCATCAAATCATCAATCTGATTGATCCGTGATCTAACTTCAATCTGAGGATCCAACAAACCAGTTGGTCTTATAATCTGTTCTACTACAATACCTTCACTCTTTTTTAATTCATAGTCAGCAGGGGTTGCACTAACAAAAACAATTTGTCGGGCAATATCTTCAAATTCCTCAAATTTCAAAGGACGATTATCAATGGCAGCCGGAAGTCTGAAACCATAATCAACTAAAGTTACCTTTCGTGATCTGTCACCACCATACATGGCATGAATCTGAGGCATAGTAACATGGCTTTCGTCAACAACCATCAGGTAATCTTCGGGGAAATAGTCGAGCAAACAGAACGGGCGCGATCCAGGCTCCCTTCTGTCGAAATACCTTGAGTAGTTTTCAATACCCGGACAATAACCCAACTCGCGAATCATCTCAAGATCATAAGTTACGCGGTCTTCAATACGTTTTGCTTCAGCAATTTTCCCGGAACGTTTAAAAAAATCAATGTGTTCAACAAGATCATTTTGTATTTTCCGAATTGCTAATTGAATACTATCCTTTGTAGTAACGAAAATAGTAGCAGGATATATTACACAGTTATCCTGAGATTCAATTGCGTACCCGTTTTCGGGATTAAAAATAGCAAGTTCTTCAACCTCGTCCCCGAAAAATACTACACGCAATGCTTCATCAGCATAAGCAGGAAAAATATCAACAGTGTCGCCCTTAACCCTGAAATTTCCACGCTGAAAAAGAACTTCGTTTCGGGAATACATTGCATCAACCAATTTCCGAAGAAATACATTCCGGCTTATAATTTCGCCAACTTTTAAAGAAATCACATTTGCATGAAAATCAATAGGATTTCCAATACCGTATAAACATGAAACTGATGATACTACAATAACGTCTCTCCTACCTGAAAGCAAGGCAGAAGTAGTACTCAATCTGAGCTTTTCAATCTCCTTGTTGATAGATAAATCTTTCTCTATAAAAGTATCTGTCACTGGAAGATAAGCTTCGGGTTGATAATAATCGTAATATGAAACAAAGTACTGTACGGCATTTTTTGGAAAAAATTGTTTCATTTCGCCGTAAAGCTGGGCAGCCAATGTCTTGTTATGACTTAAAATCAATGTTGGCCTCTGTACCCGTTCGATAACATTTGCCATTGTAAAGGTCTTCCCTGAACCTGTGACACCAAGTAATGTCTGATAGGGTACAGCGGAAACAAGACCGTTAACAAGCTGTTCTATTGCTTCCGGCTGGTCACCTGTTGGCTGATAATCTGATACTATTTTAAATTCCATATTATTTTCTCACCTGCTTGTTTTCCCACCGTTCCTTAGTTTTCTTTATACCTCCTGTCCTATAGTAATTTCGTAATAATTGGTAACATCAACAGACATCATTCCGGCACGCTCTGCAGCCTGAAGGCCAAGCTGACCGTCTTCGAAAACTTCACAGTCAGATGGTAGTACACCAATAAGCTCTGCTGCTTTTAAAAAAGTATCAGGAAAAGGTTTATGATTTATCACATCTTCAGCGGCAACCACATGTTCAAAACAATCCTTCACCCCTGCAATCTCAAGAGTTTTCCATGCAAGATATTGAGAACCACCTGTGCCGCAAGCCATTGGAAGTTTACCTTTGTTTTCTCTGATAATTTTAACAACAGGCTCTATAGGTTTTGCCTTGTGCATGTTTTGTTCGTAACGCTCCTCTTTCATAAGGGTAAACTCCATTTCGTCGAAATCTGCCTTGAATTTGGCTTTTATAAACTGACTGGTTTGGAATGCAGGTACGCCTATGACTTCGACAAAATTTTCGGGAGTAAACTCTATGCCATGTTCAGCGGCTGTTTGCCTCCAGGCGATGAAATGAACCGGCATTGTATCGCAAATCGTGCCGTCAATATCGAAAATCAACCCTTTTGCTAAGGGATTTATTGTTATTTCGTTTTTCATTAATAGTGTAATATTTTGTCGCCAAAAATAAGGATATATTTGCAGCAGTTTATCAATCGCAAAAAAATGACAAGTATTCAGTTATATTTACCCACAGTTCTCCCTCAATGGGGAATTTTTGCAGGTGTTGTTTCAATCACCATAGGATATATTGATAAAAAAAACTTTTGGACTCATCTCGGATGGATTATTCTGATTGTCACTGGTTTAATAGCTTTATTTTTTAATCTTACAGGTGAATTAAACACTCTGGACGAAAAGAATGTGCCCAATTCAAACGTAGCTCTTCTTGTTTCAACCGGATGGCAGGCTGTTGCAGGCGGAGTTCTTGCAATTGTTTCGCTGCTAATGTTCCAACTCAAAAAAAAGAGATATCCTATTCTTGCAATTCTTACGCTTATCTATTTTATTTTGATCTTCTTCCTTTACTATCAGGTATCTGTAATTTCAGGGAAAGATATTAAAGTTGAGCCACAAACAGAACAAAAACAATTACTTTAATCACTTAGTTACAAATCATCGTTATGGGAAATGATTCAAACACCTTTTGGGAGGTATTAAAAATAAGCCTGCCCGCAATCATTGTTTTTCTCACTGCCTATCTTATCTTCCGAGATATGATAGAAAACGCGCAAAAGCAACGAGAGTTTGAGTTCAGAATAAAAAGCAGTAAGAAAATTACACCTGTCCGACTACAAGCTTATGAAAGACTCGCCATGTTACTCGAACGCATTTCACCTCAATCGCTGTTGATGAGGATTTTACCACACGAAATATCTGCTTCTGATTATCATCAGCAATTGCTTGCTCACATTCGTCAGGAATTTGAGCATAATTTATCACAACAAATATATGTTTCACCAATCCTTTGGGAAACTATCCGCCGAGCGAGGGAAAATCTGACAGGCATAATAAACAGATCAGCAGAAGAAATTGGAAATGAAGCACCTGCTATTTCGCTAAGCAAAAGAATTATTGAAAATTACATTGATGACGACAATCAGATGATAGTAATTGCTATGAATGATCTGAAAAAAGAGATTGGGAAGTTGTTTTAGATTGTTCAAATCCTATGTAACAAATAAATGATGCTCAATTCCCAACCTCTGAAGCGGCTTTTATTACCAGTTCATGCCCGGATACCATTTGTTCCGGATTCCGGTAAAAGTTCCATTACTCATTATTGTTGAATATGCCTGTTGCCATTGCTGTATATATGATGATTTTGTATCATTACAGAAAGCGAGGTAAGTTTCGCCCGGAGAAAACAAAAGTTCATTTCTTACTTCATTAGGGTTATGCCCCGTTTGATTGGCAAGATAACTGATAGCAATATCATTGAGTACAACAGCATCAGCAACACCTTCCAACAATTTCTCAAAAACCTCCTTTGGTGTTGGCCAAGTCTTAATATTGGTAAATCCAAGTCCTATAAGTTCATCTTTAGTTGCCCAACCCTCCGGAACACCAATAATTGCTAGGGTTTTGGCATCAATAATTTTACTGAGTTTAACGGGACTGTTAGCTTTAACAAAAAAACAAGCATTCTTTTTACATACCGGACCTACCCATTGAAAAAAGGGTTCTCTCTGATTGGAACGGGCAGTACTGAATGCCATAGAGTTGGGATTAAGCAAAACCTGATCATAAGCATCAGACCAATTGGTCAATGTAATCAATTCCTCTTTTCCCATGACTTTCATCATTGCCTGCACGATTTCAACAGAACTTCCGGTA
>CAILKW010000564.1 GCA_903834845.1 uncultured Bacteroidia bacterium
AAATGCCTTTTTATCGAAAAACAACTGTACTCAAGGTCGGGTAGCAGGAGCATTTATTTGTAGTCCCGCCAACGAACAGTACCCTAGCTATGTCCTGTATATTAATATATTAAAAAACTGAAAATGCAACTTGGGTTAAGAAAAGTCAATTGGAACTAAATTTGTTTACCAGGAGTAGGATTAATATTCCACATAAAAGCTGATATTTAAGGCTTTAAATAGATATTCCAGGCTTTTACGAATGAGTTAAACTGAACTCCATGTGTTCCCTCAGCGTTTCAAAAATATATTTCACAAATTAGTTGCATTTTTACATTTAATAACCTATATTTAGAAATAGTTTTATTGATACCCAATCCAATAGAGGATGGCAAAGGTGACCACAAGTAATTTAAAACCATTAAAGATTCCATTGCCAAAATGGAAACCAATACTAATGTCCTTGCATAAAAATCGAAAAACCTAAATCATTATCAATACAGTTTAATAGCAAAACTTCATACAATGTCAAAAAATGTGAAATAAGAATAGGAAACACAGGGATGCCGAAAACTGAATAGAGTAGGCAAATTAATACTTATATAATATGAAAAAGATTCTTTTGTTTCTGATTGTCAGTCTTTTTCTGACAATTTTTGCTAATTCACAGGAAAGAATTAGCGCGCAACCTCAAACTGCGGTAATGGGTAATCCGGTCGCAAATATCCCACCGTGCTTTTGTTGTGACCCGATTGCCTACAATCTACCCAGCCCACCGCAAATTACTATCGTGGGTGCCACACCTCCATTATGCGCTTGCGATCCGATAAAATTTACAACACCACCATGTCCGGGTGCAACATTTGCATGGACTGTTGTTGCCGATAATGGAACAGTGGTAACTTTTACAGGTGGTAATACCAACTTGATTACACTAAATTATTCTTTAGCGCAGCAAATGGGTACTCCACCTGCAAACCCTGCAACATACTTAACTGTAACATTGAAGGTATGCTGTGGCAATCGTTGTGTAACTAATACAATCGTAGTGAAATTAAAACCTATACCCAAAACGAATATCAGTTTTTCCTTAACCGATAACGGTAGTGGAAGTTACACTGCAACTGCAACTGCATTATGTGGCTCATCCTTTGGAAACGGATGGACACTTAAAGAAGTAAATTGTCCTGGCCCTATTCCATGCAATTGGGTATCTGGCCCAATCAAGTGGCAAACTACCGGGGTTACGATAAATGTACCTAATGGAATACTGTTACAGGGAAAATGCTATGTACTAACACACTATGTCAACGTATGCAGTCCAATATGGATTGCTGGTCCTTGCACGGTTTACGGTGCCACATGCTTTAAACTTGATACAAAAAGCCTGCAAATACCGGGAAATGCCAATGACAGAAATGATGCAAAAGTTTGTACACCTGAAATGTCACAGGAAATCCAACAGATTAAATAATAAACTACGTATAACTTTAAGAAAAGGATGGAAAAGGGGGGCTTGATATTAAACCTCCCTTATCTTTTTTAAAATCATTAAACAATGGACTATAAAAACAATACGACAAATGAACTTCAGGATGACTGTTTTACCGTTTATTTTATTGGTGCCAATTGTTGTTTCCCATGCCTTCGCCCAGAATGACACTATTTTTATCAAAGCCAATCAACAAATAATTTGTAACCACCTCAAAGAAAAGGGTGATCTATACAACTTCAACTATTTGACTACCGACAACCAAGTTTCAAAAGGGAGCATTTTTAAGTGGCTGGTAGATTCTGTAAAATATGTTAAACCTGTAACCAAAATCAATAAAAAGAAGGTTAAGTCAATTCAACAGGAGGCACAAGTAATTAATAATACCCCTTTGGAAAAAAACTGGCAACATACAGTTTCCGTAGGTATTAACTTAGGTAATGTTTTGGAATTTAACAATCCTGCAGGTACAGACCGGAAGAACTTTTCGCTCAATACCTCATTTGATCTCGGTCTTAACTATATTAAAGAGGGAAGTAAATTTGCAATGACAAATGAACTGCATTACCTTTTGGGATTCCAAAAAGAAGGTTTGACAAAAAATGACCATATTCAAAACTATCAGGATAATTTAATTACCCTTCACGACATCTCAAACAGATTTGGGGCTGGAAAAAAAATGGGAATCAATTTAATTTTAAAAACAACTACTTCGATATTTACTGTCTATGACAATTACCTTCGCGACTACAACAATGTGGGCCGAACCAAGGCTTTTGCAAGTCCTTATGATATAACAGTTTCACCGGGCTTAAAATATCAAGCAAACCAATCCCTCAGGCTATCGATCTCACCATACTCCTTTCAACTCTATGGTATCCGAAATATCGAGATTGCAGATAAAGGGCTGCATATCACCGAACAGAATGCAAGCGGAAAATACAAACGTTTTTTGTTCAAACGTTTAGGCGCAGAGGCAAATTTCTGGTTTGATAAAAAAGTTAAACAGTGGTTAGATATACAGTACAGGCTTAGTTTTTCGTCTGATTACTTTGGGAATATTGGCAAAAACGGAACAATGGATGGCTTTTTTATCACTAACATAAAACTATTCAAGGATATCTACCTTAGCCATCAGGCTACTCTTAAAAGCAGTTTTGCCATAAACTTCTGGAATCCTTATTACAATCAAACGATCCTAATTCGTTATGCTATATCTTTTTAGGAGGCAAGATGCCGGGGAGTAAATGTCAATTAAAGATAAGTGAATTACAATTGCAATGAGGACTATGAAAAATAGTCCTCATTCTACCCATATTTTCCTTCTTTTACAGACCTACAAATGGTGAGTACTAAATAAATTCTGTCTTTCCCAATAATAAAATTCCAAAATTATCGCAGTTTTAAGGCATAAATAACCTATCTGAATCAACGAGTGAAACCGAAAAATACAGAACCAGCTTATCGTGTAACAATGAAATCCTAATCTTAGGTGACCTCATTTGTGACATACGATTTTTGATTTGGTGGTAAATATCCACTTCTTTCAAATGAAAAACAATTTGCTCCTCACGGGCAAAAGGATTATTCTACCAATTTTCCGACCTTCGTATTTAATTATTTTCAAAAAAATCTTTTACACTCCGTATTTGTAAAATTATTTTACAAATATGAACAGTTTTGTATTTATTTAATTATCAACACTATAAAAAATCAACCTCCCATTAATAGTTTCAATTAACCTTAATTTTAAAAATTTATACACTGCTGTAAAATATTTCTTTACCTTTTGGTACAATTGTAAATATTCTTACCTATATTTGTAGCACGAAAGGATTAATTATTTATTGGCTTAAAAAATATTAAAACAGAATACCATGAAAACGAATTTTACACTGATTTTTGCAGCAATACTTACACTCACACTGGGAGTGTCAAGGGTATGCAGCGGTCAGATTGTAGCAATCGGTCATGTGTCTGCTGAAGTTATTGAGTCAGTTAGTGCAGCGTCAAATGCAATTACAAGCTTTGAACTTGCAGCAATTACCGAACGTAAAGCAAACGAACAATCTTACCAGAATTCTGAAAATATCAATCTTGGTGCTATTACCTTATTTTCAGGAAAAGACGTTACCTGCAATGTAGTTGTTAAGTCGGCATCTCTTTCGGATTCAGTAGGTAATGGTTTTACATTAGAAACATCAATTAAAAATAATACCTTTGCTTCAGTTGCACAATCGAATGGTTCTCAGACTATTCAACTTGATGGGAAAGCTAATTTAGGTGGCAGTCAGGCTTCAGGGCTTTATCAGGGTTCATACACTGTTGTCTTTGCATACAATTAATTTTCAGCTCTTGAGGTAAATAGAGAGCATAACAAGTTTAGTACAAAAACCTCTGGATTTTGAAAATCCAGAGGTTTTTTATTCGTTTTAATATAGGGTTCAGATGTTATATTTTTGTGTGGATTAGTTCATTTTTTTAAAACCCTCTCAATTTTTAAGAGTCCCTCTTCAAGAACAGATCTTGGACACCCAAAATTTAATCTGAAGTAACCATCGCCACCTGTCCCGAACTTACTTCCGTTATTTAAAGCCACGCCTCCATCTATCAATCTTTTAGCTAATTCTTTTTCACTAAGCTCATAAGCCTCCAAATTAAGCCAAACCAAAAAGGTTGCTTCAGGTTTCATAATTTTAATTTGAGGCAATTTTGCACTAATAAAATCTTCCAGAAATTTGTAATTGTTTTCTAAATAACACAATAACTGTGTAAGCCAGTTGTATCCATTCCGGAAGGCAGCCTCTAAAGCTATGTTTCCAAAAATATTCCCGCTATCAATGTGGATTGTTTGCAAAACCCTTTCAAATTTTACCCTGAGTTTTTTATTGGGAATGATTACAAATGCTGTTGAAAGTCCGGCTACATTAAAGGTTTTACTGGGAGCCATTAATACCGCACTATTCATTGCACTATTCTGTGATATCATTGGAATAGGTATATGTTTGTTTCCTGCAAAAACGAGGTCGGCATGTATCTCGTCAGAAATAATAACTATGCCATGTTCGGTACATATTCGGCTCAACTCCTCAAGTTCTTCGACTTTCCAAACCATTCCACCAGGATTATGTGGACTGCACAAGATTAAGAGTTTTGTAAGAGGTGTTATGATTTGTTGAAGATTCTCAAAATTAAAAGTGTATCTACCATCTTTAATTATCAGTTGATTTTCAACCATTTTTCGTCCTGAACCTTTTATACAGGAAAAAAAAGGAAAGTAAACCGGTGGCTGTACAATCACCTGATCACCAGGATCTGACAATGCCATAATTAGCATCGTCACAGCAGAAACTACTCCTGGACTGGAGGTAATCATCTCTTTTTCAATTTTCCAGGCATGTTTCAGTTCCATCCAATTAATTATGGCATCATAATAACTATCAGGACGAAATGAGTAAGCAAGAATTTCGTGGTTCATACGTTCCTGCAACGCATCTATGATGAAATCCGGCACGCGAAAATCGGTATCGGCCACCCAAAGCGGTAATGATTCACTATTCCCAAAATAGGATTCAAGCAAATCGTATTTAACACAATCAGTACCACGTCTTTCGATTATTTCATCAAAATCATATTTCTTCATTATAACTTTATAAATATTAAAACATCACTTTCGAGAATCCCGATTATTCAAACTATTTCGAACAATTTGAAAAGAACACACAAAAGTCAAAAATAGTTACCTAACTTCGATTTTTTTAAGCCAATTGAAATACTCTCCCTTCTCAATTTTCAGTACAAAATCAAAACGATTCAGATCAAGACAAAGCTCAAAATCGGTAGAAGGCGACCATTCATGATTAGCAGGATCAAGCAGGCGAGCACCATCACCGATTCGGAGTATTTGCTTTATTTCGTTGAAGTTCGTCATTTTGTTCAGTAATCTGGCTCTCACATATTCGGCAAAAAAGGTATCTTCCTGAGTAGGGTAACGACACTCATAACCCATGCAAACCAGACTTACCTGAGCAGGTTCTTTGGTCCATATATAGTTTATTATTGCTTCAACATTTACAAAACTTCCGGTAATAATTTCATCCGCAAGGATTGCATTGGCAATTCCGCGCGTTCCAGAGCTTGTGGTCATTATAATAGTCTTACCTTTAAAATCTTGATTCATAATATGTGTTGGGGAATTTCCAAAATCGAAACCAGGAACTTTTCGTTCACTCCTTTCCCCCAACATCACAACATCGTCAAGAATTAGTTTAAGGTTAAAAGCCTCCTCAACATGCTCAACAGGTATTATTCTTTCGGCTCCGGCATTATAAACATAACATGCGGTTGAAAAAGCGCGGAACACATCTATTATTACCGTTAATCCTTTTGCATTTGTTGCACCCTCGGCAAGCTGAAGAATTTCAATTTTCATTTTGTTCACTTAATCGTTCAAAGTTGAGCTTTTTAAAGAGACTGTATTTAATTGAATTTCAATCCCATGAAATGTATTAAATCCTAATACTATCTTGAAAATCTTAGATTTTTTGCACACACCCCACCTAATCTCTTAATAAATCAAAGATTCGTATAGACAAACTTTACAAAGCCAGGAATCTTAACTATAGTACTAATTCTTCCTATTCGAAAAGGAATATGGGAAACTTTCAGGTGATGTGCCAAGTGATTTATTTGGAGTTTTGCCCATATCAAATTCCAACTTGCCACCATTAATTACTTCATTATGTGTTATGTAGTTCTTGTTGTAAACTTTCCCATTAAAAGAAATTTTGTTAATATATACATTATCACTATTATTTTGTGGTGCTGTCATTTCAAATATCTTACCATTCTCAAAAGTAAGGGAGATTTTTTTAAACAGAGGAGAACCGAAAACATACTCGCCCGTACCTGGAGCAACCGGATAGAAACCCACTGCAGAAAAGACATACCACGCCGATGTTTGTCCATTGTCTTCGTCTCCGCAAAGTCCATCGGGGTATGGGTTATAAAGTTTGTCCATTACGTGCCTGACCCAGAATTGCCCTTTCCATGGCTGGCCGAGATAATTGTATAGATAAATAGCATGTTGAATGGGTTGATTACCATGAGCATATTGACCCATGTTTGCGATAAGCATTTCAGTGATCTCGTGAATCTGTATTCTGTAATAAGAAAAATCAAAGGTTGGAGCAGAGCTAAAAACTTCATCTAAACGCTGAGCCATTTTTTCACGACTGCCCATTAGATTTGCCAAACCTTGTGGGTCGTGAAATACGCACCATGTATAATGCCAGCTCGAACCTTCTGTAAAAGCATCACCCCATTTATCGGGTCTGAAAGGAATTTGAAATGTTCCATCTTCATTTCTGCCACGCATAAAATTTACAGATTTGTCGAAGACGTTTTGGTAATTCATAGCTTTTTTGGCAAAACGGTCAATCTCTTCTTGTGGACGACCTAAATCTTTGGCTAATTTCCAGATACACCAATCCGCAAAGGAATATTCGAGAGTTCTTGCCGCATTTTCATTAACTCCAACATTATAAGGAATATATCCCAATTTGTTGTAGTATTTAACGCCTAAACGACCTACAGAATGAAGTGGTCCTTCGTTTTCTGTATTTTTAAGAATAGCTTCATAAAGTTTTGTGATATCGAATCCACGGATTCCTTTCAAATAGGCATCGGCAATATTTACGGCAGAATTAGACCCAATCATGCAATCGCGATGGCCGGGACTTGCCCATTCCGGAAGCCAGCCACTCTCACTGTAAGTATTAGCCAGCCCTTCCATTATTTGAGAAGTAAGCGTTGGATGCATTAGAGTAAAGAATGGAAAAACAGCACGAAACGTATCCCAAAAACCATTATCAGTGAACATATATCCAGATAGAACTTTCCCATTGTATGGACTGTAGTGCACCACCTTATTATTGGCATCAATTTCGTAAAATTTTCTTGGGAATAGCATAGTGCGGTAGAGAGCTGTATAAAAAGTACGGGTTTGCTCTAATGTTCCTCCTTCGACTTTTACCCTTGAAAACTCTTTATTCCATGCCAACTCTGCTTTACTTTTTGTCTGCTCAAATGTATTTAATCCAATCTCCCTTTGCAAGTTAAGTTCAGCTTGTTCCAAGCTGATAAAGGAAGAGGCTACATTTGCAACTATAATTTCCCCTTTTTTTGTTATGAAAGATATTGCAGCCATAACATGTTTTCCTTCAGCGATACTACTTCCATTTGATAAAATGCTGTCTTTCCAGGTTGCAACTTCTGAAAAATCCTTATCAAATGTGATTACAAAATAGTTATGAAAGTTTTCCGGAACTCCTCCGCTGTTATTTCTGCAATAACCTGTGATTTTTCTTTCTTTTGATGATATTTTCACCATCGACCCTTTATTGAAGGCATCAATAAGAATATGAGAAGCATCTGATTCGGGGAATGTAAACCGGAACTGAGCAGCTCGTTCGGTGGGTGTTATCTCAGTAATTACATCATAATTTGAGAGGTAAGCACTATAATAATGAGGCTTGGCAATTTCGACTTTATGCGAGTACCAAGACCCTCGTTTATTTTCTTCAACGATCAGTTTTCCCGTCTCCGGAAACAGCGAAAAAGCAGCATAATCACCAATCCACGGACTTGGCTGGTGTGTTTGTTTGAATCCTCTAATTTTTGTATCATCATACATGTAAGCCCATCCATTACCCATTTTGTTTGTCTGCGGTGTCCAGAAATTCATTCCCCAGGGCAAAGCAATTGCCGGATAGGTATTACCGTTGGATAAAGCAAAATCAGAATCTGTCCCTACCAATGGATTGACGTACTCCACAAGAGAACCAGAAATGTTGTTAGTTGTTTGCCCGTTAACCACATACGTTGACAACATAAGCGTCAAAACCCAAATTGTTAATTTCATTTTCATAGATATTTGTTGCAATTATTAAATGGTTTAAAATACTGTATATCTCTTAATCTTTATCTCCAAATGAACTATATTATTCTTTCTTAATTATTTCTCCTATCCGCTTATTTGAACCTCAAGACCAGTTTCACCTTTTACTTGATCTGCTATTATTTCAAGTTCGTTAATCGAAACTTTTTCAAGACCGTTTGCGGCTGTGTTGCGGGCAATAGTGTACATCATCACAAGTTTGGGGCTAATCTGTTTAAGAATTGCAATCCAGGCAGTCACTTCCTCCTCGGTTGAATTGTCAATATAGTTTCCATTGAAATGGCCTTTGGTAAACATAGTTTGAATAATACATTGACCTTTAAACTGTTTTATATTATTTATAAGAACTTGTAAATCAAATCTGCCTACTGGTTGATCCAACTTCATAACAGTTGACGAAATCCCTGAGTCCAGTTTCAGAATGTTATCATCAACTTTTTTGAGTGCATTAACCACACTTTGCTTATGCAGCATTGTTGAATTGGAGAGGACAGCTATTCTTGAATCAGGACATATCTCGTTTCTAATTAACAATGTATCATCTATTATCAAATTAAATTCCGGATGCATAGTAGGCTCTCCATTTCCTGCAAAAGTAATCACATCGGGTAATTTTCCTTTGCTTTTCATATTTTCCAATTTTTCAATTAGCTGATTCTTTACTTCAATTCGGGTTGGAAGCTTTCGTGGTCCTCTTTGGGGATTCCAGCCACATTCACAATATATGCAGTCGAATGAGCATAATTTTGAGTCATTAGGTAACAAATTTACTCCGAGTGAAACGCCTAACCTTCGACTAACGACAGGTCCAAATATGGTTTGATCAAAAAGAAAAGTTAACATTTAAAATTGTTTAATGATTCATATCCTATCAAAGCAACTTTTTTACTTTTGAATTTGGAAGTAATTGCAACTGCTTTAGGTCAATACCCGTTATCAAGTTTATACCCGGCCTTTTTCCTGGCTCAATAGTTCCAGCCCAGTCATCCATTTCCAAAGCTTCTGCCCCATTACGTGTTGCCCATGAAACGATTTCCCCCAAAGGTATTAAAGGAAAAAAGTTTTGAATTGTTTTCATTTCGTCAAGAATTGAAAGTTTTCGGTTTGATGAAAGACTATCAGTACCAAGACAAATCTTTAGCTCGTTTTTGCGAAATAGCTCAATGTCAGGAAGGCGATCTTCGATAAAAATGTTTGAATTTGGACAAAGTACAAACCAAGTTTTATTTAGTGATCTTGTTTTGGCGATCAGGTCTATATCTTTCTGTCTGGTAAGGATATTATGAATAAGTAAGAGTTTATTATCTTTTGGCAGCATGTTGATTATGCTTTCAAGCGCTGTTAATCCAGTAGGTTTGAAAGATGAAATATCAATTAGCAAATTTTC
>CAILKW010000565.1 GCA_903834845.1 uncultured Bacteroidia bacterium
AGTCCCCTTTGCAATTCAATTTCAATAATATTTGTTGATCCATCGAAGGATTTTGATCTTTGTCAGTGAACACAATAAGACGCACACCTTGAAGATTCTGCTACAAGGAATACAACTCTGTTAGGATAACGTTGGTAAGCAGCACCAAAACTTCTTGAGCCTTCACTCATTGCACCTTCAGTTCCTGAATTAGGAAAAAGGGTATATGCCGGATTAGGCACACTTTGCCAAAAAATCGGATCTAAGCGTTTTTTGATTTTTCACCAGGCCACATTTTGGCGTGAAACTGATCAGAATGCATAAGTGTAGCATAATAAGGGGTTATCCGCAAAGATTCCTTACCGTGGCTTTTAAGAGTTTCCAAAGTTCTTTCAATTTCTTTTTCCTGATATTTGGTTAACGCAATTACTTTTTTCAAATTCTCAACACTACGAATTGTGTTTGTTATTTCGCCAATGCACATCATTCCATTGCTCTTCTGACACATTTTTCCAGAATTCAATGGCAATAAATTTTCGGAGCTTGTAGAATGTATTATCGTTTATCCGCATAGTCAAATTCTTATGATCATTTTTGTTAAACTATCTAATAAGTAGAACATTAAAGTGAAGTTTCGTAATTACATTTGCGAAGTTAAAAAAAATGATCAAAGACCAACAAAAATGAGAAAAAAAACACTAAGTTTACCCTATAAAAACTAAAGACAATGAAAAACACTTTCGAAATTCATATCGACAATGAATCCGCCACGATTGAAACCACGGATGAATTGGTAGCAATTCTTGATGTTTTACAAGGTCAGCATGACAGGGAAGTACTTCAACAGCTTGCACCTGATTTGCATCGAATTATAACAAATTCAAAATCGCTTTACAAAATCGTCTCTGTTATACAAGCAGATGATCAGATTTTTTTGTTTAAATTATTGAGCAATCATCTTATTGACATAATCGGGAAGGGTTCAAGCCTGAGAGATTTATTAGCTTTTATTTCGGAAGAGGCAGTTGAATTTTCCTTAATTGAATCATTAAAACCACATGGTGTTCAAAAACTTATCAAAAGTGCAGTTGAGTTGGCTGAGGTTCTTGAGTGGGTTTATGGCAGTTTAGACAAAACAATAATCCAATACCTTGGTATCAACAATATCAAAAAAATTGTCAAAAGTGGCAGGGAACTAAGTCTTATTTTGCATGCCCTTAATAATGAATTGCAAGAGTTTTTATTAGATGAATTAGGACTGGTTTATATGGACGTGATTATTCACGAAACCCATGATTTTGCTTATCTTTTGAGAGTTTTGCCGTTTGAAACAAGCAAGAAACTAATTGATAATATGAGCATTGACAAAATTAAGGATATTATTCGCACTGAAAGTGATTTAGATTACATCAATAAATACCTGGACAAAAAAGAACATGAATATTTAAAACAAAAATTGGAGGGATTGAACTATGCCTTATGAAAACATTGAAGCCTGGCAAAGAAATGGTGAACTGAGAGGAACTCTCGCACCATTGAAAGGATCGGCATATAAAATGATTGATGCCCATCTGCATGTAGTAAATTTCATTCAGGAATCACCCGGTTCTGAAGCACTTCTTAGGGCAATGAATAAATCGAATGTTGAAAAAGCAGTAATTTTTGGCTTACCGGTTGTAAAAATCTGGGAATGTATTGATCGGGAACCACCTGATTATTACCTTGCAAACGACTCGCACTGCTACTATTACGGCTTAACAGATATTTTAGTATATGATTTTGTTAATGCCTTACCTTTTGAAGATCAAAAAAGGTTTTATCCTTTGATGTGTGGTTTTAATCCGACGGATAAAAACGCCATTAAACATGTCGAATGGCTATATAACAGATATCCGGGGTTTTGGCACGGTATAGGCGAATTATTGTTGAGGCACGATGATCTCACTGCCTTTACCTACGGTGAATCTCCGCGAGCCAATCATAGAGCATTATGGCCTGTATATGAATTTGCAGCCGATAAAAATCTGCCAGTTCTTCTACATCAAAATGTTTCTTCA
>CAILKW010000566.1 GCA_903834845.1 uncultured Bacteroidia bacterium
GGATATAGCAAACCATTTTCTTTTAATTTATCCCTATTAATATGAATAAAACTCTGAATAGCTGTAGTTCCGGTTTTTGGTGTTCCGATATGTATATACAATGTTGTATCCATTGGACGTAAAATTATGAATAAATAATTATATTTTAGCTATTCAGGGGGTTAATTAGTATCTGCACAAAAATAATTGTAAGTGATATTTTAAGTGCTTTATGGCTAATAAATGTTTTGTCATTCCGAAAGTGGTTAATAATCTCAATAAATAAAGTATTCTTATGGCACAGGCTACCTTCTTCGGACAAATATAACAGCACTTGAACCAAAAAGGAAAGAAAATCTAAATACCTAAATTTAAATCAATTTTTCCTGTATTGGGGAAGTATATTCTTTAAATGCAAATAATCATTGTTCACGTTTGATAAGTCTTCCTTCTTGACAACCGTATTTTAGGTAATGTACTAAGGGATTCATCCCATTTTCTTTAACATCCGGATATTGTTCGAGATAAAATTCACTGTCGAATTGTTCAGATGGCTTCCGTCCCTCGAACCCACCAAATAAAAGATAGTGTTTGATGGCAGACATGCCTGATTTGCGAACATCAGGATTACAATCAAGGTAATACATTTCATCAAAAAGCCCACTTTGTTTAATGATACCCAAACCACCCAAAAGATCTTTTTTTTCTTTTAATTTTTGCGATAGATTTAATGACGGAAAGTTCAAGAATGAAATTAAATGGAATTTTGAAATCATTGATAAAAAAAACGATTTCATCATGAAAAACATGGAAATGTCTTGTCTAAATTTAATTTCTGGCGCACTGTTGAGTGTTATTTTTGCAGGGTTTTCAGCTTGTAATGACGGACTATATTCATTTATTATACTTCTGAAAGCAACCTGGGGCAAACCAAAATATTTAACATATAGGTCAAAATGATTAATAAAAACAAGTTTAAAAAGATACCTGTAGTTTTCGGCTGAAATGCTTTTTATCATTGAATGTTCTTTAACCCTATAATGGAAATGGATTTTCGGGATTCTATAAAACGAACATCCAACTTCAAGGAGTGATAACCAGAAATCCCAGTCTTCTAGTCCATATATCATACCAGAGTTATATCCGAGGGTCTTGTTAAAATCCTTTCTACGGAAAAATGCTGAACAAAATACAATATTGTTGAGCAAGAGTTCTTTTTCCGAAAATTCCGGTAATCCCCATTCTCCAATCATCTCCCCAAAGTAATCTGCCCGGCAATAAACTACTCCAATATTTGTGTTGTTTAATAGTTCAACTGCCTCTTGTAAATAGTATTCGCTTATCTTGTCATCAGCATCCAAAGGAAGAATGTAAGAACCTTTCGATTTTTTAATTCCATGATTACGCGTTGCAGACAATCCGGAGTTCCTTTTTCGGTAGTACTTAAACCTTTTGTCTTTTTTTAACCATTTTTTTGCAACTTGTTTTGTGTTATCCAAACTGCCGTCGTTTACTATAATGCACTCCCAATTTGAATAGGTTTGTTTTAAAACACTATCGAGTGCCTCGTCAAGAAAAATTGCTTGGCTGTAACAAGGGACGATTATTGATACTAATGGTGGTTCTTTCATATTGTAATTATAAATCAATGGCCTACAAATATCTGGAGGAATGATATTTTGTTTGCTAAATGTTGTGCTTTGAAATTTTTCTTAAACCGACAGGATTGTGTAATATTTCATTGCTCCAAATTAAACGCTTGAATTGGTTGGATTTATCTTGGCGGGGTATTCAAGCCTGGCTACCAAACCACTTGCTTTGCCCGATATATAATTTAGAGTCTATTTTTAAAGTATTCATATTTTGATTTAACTTATGAAATAGACGAAAAAGAATATCCGAAATGCTTTATGTCATTTTTGTAAATCTGTCTTACTTTTTCAATTTCATTTTGGGTGTAATAATGTGAATAGTGTAAATGTTCTGATTTGTTGAGATATGGCAAATGCTGTTTATTAATACCAATACGTTCAAATACTAAATTGATGTCGTGCTGGAGATTCTCAAACCGGCATATAAAATCTACAAATTGTGAATCGCCGATATGTGTGTATTGGATTAAAGGCAGTGCATGAACCTTTATGTTTAATTCATTATTGTAAAAATCAATATTTCGAATGAACTCCTTAAACGGAATCTTAAAGTAGGTAGCTACAGAAACCAATCGATCCCATGGATTTCTGACCACTGAGAAAATAAAATAATTCTTTAATTCTTCATCTGTGATGCGGTCCAGCCATTCCTGAAACTCGTTTGGCTGATCTTTAAAGTGAAAAATATCTGAATAATTTTGTTCTAAAGTTCCACGAAGAATACTCGTTCCGGCTGTTTTTGCAGCTTTCATGTAAATATACTTTGACCGTTCACAAACAATAATTCCTCCGGGATGATTATGCGAACGCAAGTACGAAGCCAATCCAATTCGTTGAGGTCTGCTATCCATACTTATCTTATTGAACAATTTAATTCAATAAGATTAAGCCATTGCGTAATGATTTTTTCAATAGAATATTTATCCATTATCCTTTCATAATTTTCATTCCCCAATTTTTCAAGTCTTGTTTTATCAGAAATTAGCCATTGCACCTTTTCGGCGAAGCCCCGGTCACTGCCCACTTCGAATAAACAATCCTGCTGATGCTCACCCAGCAAATCGCGTATGCCGGATATATTGGTTGCAACAACAGGTAATTTCCAAAACATATACTCCATCACAGCATTGGGCATGCCTTCACTTTTTGATGAGAGGATACCAATATGTACTTTTGCTAATAGTCGAAAGGTGCTCTCTTTGTTTAATGCTCCATGATAAATAATCAGATCATCGGTTTTGGTTTCGGCTATCTTATTACGAAATTCGATTTCAGTTGCAGGATTCGGAAAGAATCCTGCCAAATGTAAAAGGCAGTTGACCCCACCTTGTTTAAGCAAGTCCATCCCATCAATCAAGGTATTTATATCTTTCTCGCCAAAAAAATTTGCAAGCTGCAATAGTTCTGCTTGCCCGTTTATAACCCTTTTAGGAGGAATCAACAATTCTTCCTTACTATCTGGAACAAATGCATTTTTTACTACATGTGCTTTTGTAGCAGTTAATCGAAAAGTTGTATTAAGAAATCTTGCCCCATCTTTGGAGTTGGCAATAAAAACCGGTTTAGCTTTCATGATTTTATGAATAAGAAATGATGAATAGCTTATCCCGGCGTTGTCAAATCCACCACGATGGTTCCAAAAAATGATATCAGCCTGAAATTGTTTGTAAAAAAGAGATGTTATTAAGCATGGATAGAAGGTAAATGGGATCACAATATCAAAATTACCGGAAGGAATTGTCTTTTTAAATTTATATAATGGAAGCAGCCATTCCTTCATAAAAGCACTTACTTTGTTTAAAGAAAAAGGCTTTTCCGCAAATCCCCAATTTAAGGCTGGCCAGGAAGGTAATTGGAAATATTCGATTTTTTTATGCTTAAGACTTTCTAATAGATTTTGCGCAATATTGTTAATTGGAGGGAATGCCCATACAGTAACAAGATGCCCATGCTCTTTTAAAGCTTTTGCCAGTATTATGCCCTGTTTTTCAGCACCTCCATTTGTTAGGCATGGAATAAAAATCAGGATTCTCTTTGTTGTCATTTTGAATGCTGAGTGAAGAAATGATTTTTAGATGTTGTTGTCATTTTTAGTAAATCTTCCCACTTATCATACACTTTAACTGGAGAATACAATTTTGCAAAATCAATACAATTAAAGCCTAACTGTTCCCTCAAATTTTCATTGCTCATTAAATTCTCAAGTTTTTCTGCATAATCCTCGGCAGTATTTTTAGCCACTAATCCGAAATTTCCATTTTTAACCAACTCTTTGTTCACGGTACAATCTTCAATAACCAAACATGGCAAGCAATGAGAAATTGCTTCACCTAATGCTCTTGGAAAACCTTCATAAAGCGAAGGAAAAGCAAAAATATCTGATGTTTGATAAACTTTTTCGATATTCATTACGGGCTCAAAAAACTCAACCTTGTTGACTAAACCTAGCGTTTCTACCAAATGAATAAGATGCTCTTTGTAGGAAACATCTATCCCGTAAATTTTCACTCTCCAATTTGGATATTTGTGATGTATCAGGTGAAATGCACGTATAAGAAGCTCGTGATTTTTGCTCTGAATCAGCCTACCAACATTAAGGATCACCTTCTCTGTTTTATCAAAATATGCTTGTTCAAATTTATTTGGTTTAGCAATTGGATTAGGAATTACACGTGTTTTTGTTTGATGTTTTTGGTCAAAATAACCAATGTATGATTCATGAAGAACAACATTGCAGAACGACTTTTCGACTGCATAATAAATTAATTTTTTGAATATTTCTTCATTATAATAATGTGGGCTTTTGCTTGGGTCAGTCCTGTTAACAATAATATGGGGAATGTTCAATCCAACCATTGCCTGAGAAACATAAGTATATGTTCTCACCATAAAAGAAATAACAACCTGAGCTTTGTTACTGCTAAATTGCTCACGCCACAAAGAAATTTCTTGTTCGTTTCTGTTCAACCATTCAGTAATCTGATTATTTGGGTTTAAATTTTGTTCCTCAAGTATTTCTTTTTCAATTTTTGCACAGTAAAACAAGTAGTTAAATGCTTTATTTAAAAAATGATTGATTGCTTTTTTGCCAATCCAGTTTGATAACCTGCCGTGTAAATGATCTATTGATAATGAATTAGGGTAAGTTTTTTTAATAGTCTTATTTTCAATAACTTTTGTTTGGCTCTTTTGGTGAAAAGATATGATTTTAACATCTTTTCGGATAGGATAAAAATGTTTTTGATTCCCGTTATCAACAAATTGATTGTTTAAAATGAGGATTTCATGCCCCCGGCTCGATAATTCATTAGCCAGATCGATCAAAGACCTTTCAGCCCCACCAACCCCATTTAGCAATTCATAAATGCACAGTATTACTTTCATGTTAACCTATAGTAAATCATTGAACTGGATTATTTTTCACCGACCTAAATCTTGAAATTTTAATGTTAATCAGGTTCTTGCTGCGGTTTTTGTTTCACCACCATGCCAGGCTTAACCATTGAAATACAAAAATGGCTGTGTATGAAATAAGACATCCATTTATTTCCTGTCAAAAATTTGCCGATATTTTTCCATTTATCAAGTGATTTCCACCTAATTTTGGGATTTGTAAAACCTGCCAAACGAAGCATTATAACCCAGACTTCCGGTTTTTGATGCTTGTGCCATTCAATGGTTTCCGCATAAGGGTTACGGATATTTAGCCAATGATAGTAGTTATATCTGGAACAATCGCAAATGATAAGTTTAGCATTTTTACGGGATAGCCTAAAAAGTTTCGATAAAATGGATTGGTAAATAACTTTGGATTCAGCATTAATCAATAGGTTTATGCAGGCTGTTTCATTTAAATGATTTATTGAATTGTGAAGCAGTATAAGATCAAATGACTCATTTTCAGATTCATATAACTGAAAGGTAATCGGTATTAAAGTAACATTCGATAATCCGAGAATGTTTTGCAATTTAGAAAATTTTTCCTGAACACCAGATCTGCTTCCCTCAGATTCGGGTTCGATACATACTACCTTTTTGGCTCCTTTGAAAGCTGCATACAAACTATACAATCCACTTCCCCCTCCAATGTCTAATACATTTTTATCCTTAAAATCAAATTCTTGAAATAAATTATCCAATACAAACATGAGGATGTCTTTATTGTAATGAATATTTTCTTTCAACATTACATCATAAAAAAGGTCAAGGTTACTTTCCATTTTATTGATTTTAATTCTGTCAACAAAGCAAATTGTTGATTTTTAGTTTGAATAGCTTTTAACATCCCGCATTTTTTCAAAAATTGCAATTAATTGGGAGGTGATATTTTTACGGCTGAATTCAGAATGTGCGTAATGATAGGAAGTTTCGCCAATACTTTTTCTCAGGCTTGGTTCTTTTAATTCGTGTAAGTGGTTCACCCATTGGCTATCCATGGTAGCCAGAAAACCGTTTTTGCCATGTTTTATCAGGTTGACGTATGAATGGATTGGACTACAGATTACTGGCATTGCCATTCCCATAAACATTGTAACCCTGTTGTTTGATTTTGCTAGCGATCTTGGATTGTTAAAATCAACTGGAACTAGGCCAATATCACATGAAATAATATCGTTCCAAACTCGGTTTAATTGCCATTGAATATCAGCCTCGGGATGATTTGAAATGACAATCAGTTCCATGTTTTCTAAGTCAGGATTATTGTTAAAAAGTTCTTTCATGTGATCCATTGCTGGCCAATGGCCTGCGTTTCCAACCAAAACGACCTTGATTTTTGAGTTCTTGATTTGCTCTATTCCTGAATAATCCTTTTTAAAAAATGGTTCGGTTTCAACTGCATCAGGAAGAAAAAAAACTTTCTCTGGGTTAATCCCTGCAGAAATAATGTGTTGGCGCAGATACTCTGAGGATACAATAATAAAATCAACTTCGTAAAGCATGTCATTTGCATAGATATCTGCCATATAAAATCCACATAACGTTCTTTTTCTTCGTAATTTGCTACAAAGATTAACAGCATTTTTTCCATAAACCCTTTGAAAAATAACGATGTCAAAGTTGCCATTTACCAAAAGTGTTTTTTCTATCCGGTTCATTTCCAATCGTTCGACAAAACTATTGGGTGTACTTAGTAAAAATGAGTTAATGCCGGAATCAATAAGCCCTTTGTGCAGATTGATACCTTGTATGCGGCTGCTACCAATTGTTTCGTCACCACACAAAATCCAGCCAACTGATAGAGGTCCGCCTCTCAGATTGTTTTTTACAAATGCTTTTAAAAGTTGAAGTTGGTTCATATTTTATTCCATGTTATGAATAGCCCGGAATTAATTATCCATTTACCTTTTTAGCTCTAATCACACCTTTTCTAAAAAATGGCGGCTGTATTTGCGAATCATAAACAAAAAGCATATAACCATTAGAAAATTCTGTTTCATAACCGAAATCAGTGAAGAGTAATCTTAATGCTTCTGCATCATTCTGGCCGTGATAGGTGCAGCAGACAGCTCTTAAATCAATATTCTTTTTCAAAAGTATTTCATTTTCCCTGATTGCATTTACTTCATATCCTTCAATATCCATTTTAATAAACAGCCCGCCAAGTTCTTCATTTTCGAGGGTTGATTCAAGTGTCACCTGATCGTGAGTATCCACGTTTGATAATCGTTTGTTTATAATCGTAACTTTTTCCCGATAAGGCTCAAAAGTCGCTTTAAGTGGCTCAACCCACATTTCATCTTCTTCGATAATAATCATCTTTTTTGCAAGGTCAATCACCTCCAAAGCAAACAAAGCCTCAGCAGAACCCACATCAAAGACAATATCATTCTTTTTTACAAAAATTTTATCAGAAAGATATTGGTGGGGTGACTTTTCAGAATAATCCCCTCCTAAAAGATTTTCACTTTCGATGTATTTTGAGTATCGGGCTACTGCCTGTTCAACGCCCCAGCTTTTTGGGAAATATAGTTTTTTATGTTCTTTGTGCAAGATATATGGCATTCGTTTCTCAAAATCATATTCAGCCTTCACAGGTGGCATACTTTTAACTTTTGCATAAGGAAAAACCTGAATCTGGCCATTGTTTTTAAAAAAGGTGAGTTCCTTTTTATAATCATCTGAAGGATTATTTGAATAGTAATCAATTATTTTATTGTACAAAGCGGCTCTATCAGGTGATTCATTGGGTTGAATATTTTCTTTCTGTTGGTTTATAAGGTCTGATGTATCAAAATTATCACTAATTTCAAATGATTTATCAGGCTTCTTAAAAGATATACCATTTTTAAAAAGATTCTTTTTATAACCGAAAAATTTCATGAGTATTCAAGGTATTGGTTTAATTTGTTTTGATACTGCAATTGGGTTAAATTTTGTTGAAACCGGCAAATTTTCATGATTTTGTAATGTTTAACTTTCGGTAGAAAATATTAGATGTTCAGCACATCAAAATCACCCTTCATTTTTTATTAAACTGCCCTTTCCTCAGATTTCCCATATTTCATGAAATGAACCAGCGGGTTCATGCCGCTTTTAGCCTCATCAGGATTTTGTTCTAGATAATATGATGAATCGAACTTTTCGGATGGGTTTCTTCCCTCAAAGCCGCCGTAAAGGAGGTAATGTCTGGCGGGATTCATTCCTGATTTTGCCACATCCGGGTTATTTTGAAGATAGTATTGTTCGTTGAATAGTCCGCTTTGCCTGATGAGACGGATACTCCTGAAAATATTCAGATTTTCCCTGAACAAGCGAAAGAATCGAACCGGCCGAAATACCATCATTGTAATTAAAAGTATTTTTAAAACTTTATATACAAAACTTCTTTTAATTTTTAACAGTTCCATTTGATATTGGCTAATTTGAGTTTTAAGTTCAATTATTTGGTTGGATTTCTCTAGGTTTGTGCTTTGCAACGAGAAAAGCATTTCTCTCTGCTCTCCGATTAATTTATCTTTATGTTCTATAAGTTGATGTTGATGTTCTAACTTTTGTTTTAATTCATTTTTTTCTGATATTTCATTTTGTAATAATTCATTTTTTAGCGATAATTCATTTTTTAGCGATAATTCATTTTTTAGCAATAATTCATTTTTTAGCAATAATTCATTTTTTAGCGATAATTCATTTATTAATGTATCTTTTAGAGATTCTAAGTTTTTCAGGGATTCAGATAGGCGACTTATATGTTCCTGTTTATTTTCAATAATGTTATTCTTTATAGCCAGGATTAGAGGGAGGACAGAAAAGCCTGTTAAAAGGTAGTCAATTTTAACAATCACCTCGTCAACTTGAACTGTAATGTCATCAGTTAAACCAATATAAAACTGTGGATCAGTTGTATCAAATATAAAAACCTGATTGTCAATGGAAAGGGCATTCGATGTTAATGTCAATTTAATATCGAGTAATTTACCCTGATTTAATAATTGTATCGAATGAAGACAAACCTGCGTGTAGTCATTTAGTGGGTCGAGTCGCAAATATTTAACTTCAATAGCAGTGTCAAATCTAAACGTCAAACGCTCTGGGAGGCCTGTGATTTCTCTGATCAGTGAATGGTATTCGTCATAATCCGGTAAATCATTTTTGAAAAATACCTGAGCAAAATGATTGATAGAACTGGATGGTATTAGTTTCCTGTAAAGAGAAAATATTTCTTTCAAAAACCATATATGATTTTCAGGTAACTCGAAATCGGGAGGAGTTAGACCTTGACTAATTATTCTTTGAAGGTTTTTCTGAATCGGGTTGTAGTTCAACAATACTCTTGGGTTCGAGTGATTCATGGTTTTATTAACTAATCGAACCATTGCTTTATAAACCTCACGTTCTTCTGGTAATTGAAATGATGCATTAAGAAAACTGAAAAGGTCGTTGCAAATTATTTCAGGTTCCGAAATGATTTGATTAAAATCAATGAAAAAACACCTCTTATCATAAGATAGCGACTGAATAATTTTTATTGTTGTAAACTCCCAAAGGGAAACTGCAATTGAAGTTGGTAGTTTGTCTCTGTTAAATAAAGAGGAGGCAATATCCGTAGGATGCCTGTTGGTAAGAATATAAACAATATCCCTTCCTACTAAAACTTCTTTCCAAAAATCGAGAAACAATGTCATACGCGGATCTTTCCAGCACCAAATTTGACCTCCTTGATCCATTTGGTCAACCAATTGCTTAGCCTCGTCGCCAAATTCTATCAGCAATTCTTCTGTTTTTATTTCTTCTGATGGGGCAAACCATGTGTTGTTAGATTTCTTAAGGAGCTTTTCATGAAAAATAACCAACGGAATATGTTCCCAGTAGCCATTATGGTTAAACATATTAGCAGACATTAAATTATTACCCATATAAGCACCCCATTTTGCAATCAATTGTGTCACCATCGAAGTGCCTGAACGGTGCATGCCCAGCACAAGAATTATTTTTGGTTTAGAAATTTGCTTTAACATTAGTTGTTTTTAACCCTTCATAAAAATGCATTAATTACTTGAATTTCGGTCTTTAAAAATAGAGATTTTAGTATAATCAGATTTTAAGGATTTTAAAAGCATTAGCTCAATAAATCCAGCTTCAACAAAATGATCCTTACTCAATAAACGGGTTTGTTCAAGTAGCTCTAACGCGTGGCTGCGTAGCTGATCTGTTAATGTAATACGCATCATGGTGCGATACCGCAACAACATGGCTGCTTCTGCAGATAGTTCAATTGTTTTTCGTAAAGAAGAATCTAAAGGTATCACTCGATTCATTATTTCTAACATAACACTTCGATGCCTCTCCCACGCTGATATCAGCATTTCGGGTGATTGGTTCGCGATGCGGTCTCGAGAAGCAGAATTCACCTCGGCACTATGTATTTGTTTGTAATACATCTTACGGGGCACACGAATTGCCCTACCATGCGCAACAAGCTCAAGAGCCCATTCACACTCAACTGCAAAGCCCTTGAATCCATCTGTGGGGAATCCCCCAATTTGCGAGATTACTCCGGAGCGTGTTACTCCGCGCCACGGAACAGCCTCTGCTTTGGCCTGAAAAAAAGCAAGAATCTTCGCCTCCCGAGTGCCGTAACGAGGCAAATCAACTTTCTTTTGAAAGGAAAAGCCTGGCCCAAAAACATGCATATCTGAATATGCAACAACAGCATCCTTTTCATTTTCAAGTTCGGCAAGTAACAATTCAATATATCGTGGATGAACTAAATCATCGTGTGGTAAAATGAAATAAAATGGTGTTTGAACTTTCGAAAGTAAGCTCCGAATATTGGCATCCCAGCCAAGTCGTGTGGGATTAATTGATACCCTAAAACGTTTGTCTTTTAGGAAAGGAACAACAAAAGAAAGCGTTTGATCAGCCGGAGGGTCTATGGCAATATGGACAATTAAGTCACTATAAGTCTGCCGCATAATAGATTGAAGAGTTCTGGCAAGCAGAATTCCTGATTTATATGCCGGAATACAAACAGTTACTGTACTCATTTTGATTTTCGCAAATAAAGTTCAATCTATTACAAAATAATTTCAGTAATAATATCAGCTGCTTCTAATGCGAATAAAGGAGCGGTACAGTATTTTCCGGTGTCAATTGTTACATAACGTCCATAAGCCCTTGGTCCAATAATGGAACGTTGATGCAAATAGCTATTGGGGTCATCAATATCAGTTGCCCCTTTAGCTAATATTACACCACCACTTAGTTTATAGTATGTGCCATATTTTAGAAGCTCTTCAACCGAGGGAATATATTTTGCCATCGCAAGAATATTATTCTCTATAAATTTCCTATGAGTAATTGAGGATACAATTTCTGAAAGAATGGGTAAACCTGATAATAATCTCTTCACACTTCTGGCAGGTAGGCTGTGAATCCGAGAGTGTAGTTTTTGTCCATCCCCATCTAATGTATCAGCCAATTTACATAAAGGATACCAGGAAAGATAATAGGTGCCGTTTTTATGATTTACAATATCTCCGAATGAACCTAAAATACCCGTTGCTGAGGGAATTAATCTAAGATCAATGGAAGGAGCAGAAATGCTTATCATAGCTTTATAACGTAATATCCAAGGGCCCGTATTAATGATTCCTGCAGTTTTATCAACTCGCAGTTTATCGTTCCACAAACAATTCGCAACACATTGATATCTTTTTACAACTGTTCTCCCTTTATTCTTTACTGTGATTTCAACCTCTTCGGTTGTCAGTCTTGATGCAGAAATCACCCGTGTATTTCCAATAAAGTTTATATTTTTTTGATTCTTAATCGCTTCAGTTAAAATATTGGCAACTGCCGATGTTGATACAGAACGTTCCTCAGTGCTAAATGACCCAAGTGTGTATTTTGAAGAGAAATAATTTTCGTGAATATTTAAAGAATTTCGGGTAAAATGCGTATCAGCTGATACGTTTAAGTACTGGTCTTTTGTAGCATTAATTGTTTGATCAATAGTTAACTGAACCTCATTAAAATGATTAAATATTTCCTTCATCGTTAATTGACTATCGTTTGGTATGAAGTATTGAAATGGCTCAGATGGATGCAAGGCCTCAACAGATTGCCCTGTAAGTTTTTTAATGATTCGTGTAAAGGCCAGTGAACCTCGAATCATCAGTTTGTGTGTATCTTTTATAGGGTCTTTTGCATAAACATATCCCAAATGAAGTTTTCCTTCATTGTTTAGACTTGCTCCAGTCATTGGTGTTGAAGCAAGCTCATACAGATCAACACAATGTCCACGTTGGGCTAATTCCAGAGCAAGACAACAGCCCATTATTCCTGCTCCTAAGATTCCAATTTTTGAATTGTTCATTTTGAAAATTTATGTAGTGTAGGGTAATAATAAAACATTCACAATGTTTACAAAATCAGGTTTTGATTAATAAAATTTGCCTTATTTCGTGAAATAGCGAAATAACTTGGTTCCAATAGACTGATCTCTTTGAAATCTGAATTTCAATGCGGTGTGGTATAACTCCATATCCACTTGGTGAAATGATTCAACTTTCCTCCTGAATGTTTTGCTTATAGGATAATTACCTTTCTTGTTTTCGTTGATATTCACCTTATAAGAAGCCAGATTATTTTGAAGAAATTTTTGAGTGAAATACTTAAAGTCTTCTTCAAAATGTTCTGTAATACCTATAAAATTAAAATATTGAAGAGGAAAACCCCATAGGAATTGATGGTAAAAGTCTCGCAACTCATCACTTAGGCAAAACTTTTCCAATGACCATTTTTCTTCCACAATACGCTTGTGAAGTGGAGGTGCCTCAGGCAAATAAAACCTTTGCCAAAAATAATAATGCGAAATAACCCGTTCAACAGGATGACGCATCCAGGTTACAAATATCTGAGGTTTAATGGTGTTTAAAAGTAAATACTTTGCAGGCATAAAATGTCCGTGAATACATTCTACTTCCCCAAAATCGCGTTCAGCATTTTTTAAAGCTGAAATTAAC
>CAILKW010000567.1 GCA_903834845.1 uncultured Bacteroidia bacterium
AACAGGGATCCCAGGTTGGATATGGACATTATCACAAATCAGTCATCGGCAATTGGCTGGACAAGTGGTAAGGCTCAGATCTGGTTCCAAGGAACCACTTACGGAGAGTTGCTTAACCAGACCTACCTGGGAATAACCCGCACAGGTTATTATCTGAGGAAGGTGTGGTGGAACAACAGCACAAAGAACCAGGTCTCTTCCATTTTTGCTGATCCGCTTTGCAGACTGGCAGAGTGTTACCTGAATTATGCCGAATGTGCCAATGAGGCTTATGGACCCAATGGCAAAGCACCGCTTGCAACCCTAACTGCAGTTGATGCAATCAATGCAGTCAGAACAAGGGCGGGAATGCCCAATGTGTCCAATACCTTTACTGGTTCAACCGATTTGTTTAGGCCAAGGATTAAAAATGAGCGCAATATTGAACTCTCTTTCGAGGGACACTATTACAATGACATCATCCGCTGGATGGATTTACCCGCTGCCATGTCAAGTACCCTTTATGGAATGATCGCTGAAAAGGTAACTGTCAGTCCTGCTTACCCAACAGGTTTTAAATATGTTCGTTCACCCTTGTCGGCTGATAGGCAACCTGTCTGGAAACCACAGATGTACTATCTTCCATTCAACAACTCGGATGCCTTGAAGATGAAAAATTTTGTTCCCAACCCTGTTTGGTAAACTGAAACTTAAAAAACAAAGTTTATGAGATTACTTAATATATTTTACCAGAAAATAATAACCGCCGGATTACTGCTTTTCTGTTTGATGTTTGCCATTACGGTACAATCTCAGGTGCCTCAGAAAGCAAAGAAAATCAAGCAATTGATCGACATTTCAATCAATGTTGTCGATGAAGCAAATGCACCCGTTCCAAATGCAAGTGTTGTTGTTGGAGAAGGGATTATTCATACTGAAACAAATGCCACTGGTTCAGTTAAATTTAAAGCTTATCCTGAAGATGTAGTTACTGTGAGCCTACCTCCTTATGAACCATCCGTAAGTATAGCACGAAATCTTGTTAGCAACAATACAGTACAACTTTCAAAATCTAAATATCAAATGACTTCGGGTGATGTAGTTCAGTTGCCATTTACTACACTCAAGAAACGGAGAGTTACCGGCCCCGAATCAGTAGTCATGGGATCCAGATTTGAAAGATATCCAACGATCGACATCCGTAACACTTTCACAGGAATGACTTCCGGATTTGATATACGTGAACAGGATGGTTCACCGGGTTTAAGTCCGTTGGAGGGACTTCAAAACTTTTCCGGTTTGAGTAACAGCTATGGATCTACCGATAAATTCAGTAACATGCCGATGATCCTTGTGGACGGAATGCCAGTTGATATTCAGGAGGCACCTATTAATGCTGCTGAAATTGAATCAGCAACATGGGTGAAAGGAATAGTGTCAACGGCTATGTTCGGTCCACAAGCCAACGGCGGTGCTCTCGTGATAACTACCAAACATGGTATGAAAAACGAAAAAATGCTTGCAGTTGATGTTGAGAGCGGCATTAGCAAAATCGACAGAATGCCCGGATGGACTTCTGGCGTTGATTATGCCAATCTGAATAACCAGGCAAGAACCAATAGCAGCGTCAATACTTTATACCCCCAGGCTGCAATGGATGAGTATGCAAAAAATGATGCTAACAGCCTTCGTTATCCTAATGTCAACTACAGGGATATGATGCTTAAAAATATTAAACCAATGTCAAAGGTGAATCTTTCTGCATCAGGTGGTAACGATATCGTACAATATTTCTCTTATCTTGGGGTTGGAATGGAAGGCGATATTTATAATATGGGCTCTCAGGCTGATTATACAAACATTACTGCACGACAAAACGCAACCGTTAAAATCAACGACCAGATTAACGTGAAATTTAGCTTCTACGGCAACCAAACCTTCAGACGTTCGCCGAATTACGGCTATTATGCAACTTATACTGATGAGGGAACAGGAAATAACACCCTAAGTTTAACTGAATTGCCATCGGTTCTGAGCGACATTAATCTCCTGCCACCAGTTGCAAATCCGGTATATGCAGCTACCCAGACAGTTGAAAAAGTCCCCTATTATGGTATTAATAACTCTTTTGTTTCTTATGCCAGTGGCAACCCTTATGGCATTTCAAGCGGTTACCCCTTGGGCAATCCTATTGGAAATCTTACCGGTCAGGGATACTACAGTGACAGGGGTCGTACAGGAATAATCAATGCTGCACTTAACTATGATATGGGCAATATCATCAAGGGACTGAAATCAAGTACCTACCTTGGAATTAATGTACATAATATGGTCAGGATTGGCAAAAATAACGATTACATTGCCTATGTACCCTCCATCTCCGCTAAGACTGCGAAAGATACGATTATAAGGTCTTCATCGCATACTTTGTCTCAGATGTCCAACAATAACAAACTCATGGATTATTACTTCCAGCGTTACTCAGTCTATGAGGCACTAAGCTATGACAGAACTTTCGGGGTACATGATATCCAGTCTGTGCTTACGGGATATCTCTGCAAAACTTTTATAAATGGTGTTGAAGAGCCATTCAGGCAGTTAACCTACGTCTCTTCTTCGTCTTATTCATACAAGGATAAATATTCTTTACAGGCGGTACTGAATTATTCCGGATCTTCCAGCTTTGCCGCAGCTAAAAGATTCAATTTATTTCCATCATTTGGTGCAAACTGGATATTATCCGATGAGGAATTCTTGTCCAATTTGCACTTTATTAATTTCCTTAAAATCCGTGCACAATATGGAGTTATCGGCAACGAAACATTCCTCTTCCCCCATTATGATGAGACACGGTTTGCTCAGGATGGTAGTGGCAGTGCTTTCGGTCCCTATTCGTCCAGCCAATGGTTTGGAAGTACTCAGGAGACGGGAGTGCGGAGAACTTCTCTTCAAAGAGTAGGAAATCTGGACCTGACTTGGGAAAGGAGAAGAGAATTTAATGTTGGTTTTGATGCTCTGTTGTTTAACCATAAACTATCTTTGGATGTTACTTACTGGCGCTGGACAAATGATGGCGTTATTGCACAGCTTAGCAATGTGATTCCATATACTGCAGGTCTGTCGGGCGGAAGACCATACCAAAACTATGCCAAAAGCACCTACAATTCATTTACCGCTGATCTTCAGTATTCTGAGAAGATTGCTGGCTTACAGTTTATTGTGGGAGCAAATGTGACGGCGACTAAAGGAATCAGGGATGTGTATGATCAACCTAATTATAGGGCAGACTATCAGAATCGAACAGGTAAACCAACTGATGCTATATTCGGGCAGTCTTACATCGGAAAGTTCCAGACAATTGCAGAAACGCTCGTGGTGCCTCAGATCTATGATAATGTTCTGAGCGTAGGCGACCTCAAGTATGCTGACAAAAACGCGGATGGTGTAGTTGATGATAATGACCAGAGTATGATCGGTCATTCCTCACCGCGGTTATATTATGGTATCAATGCCACCTTAAAGTATAAAGGCATTGAACTGTTTATTCTTGGAAATGGCAGGGCGTTTTATGATATTCCACTTACCAATCCTTATTTCTGGAACGGCTGGGGTGACTACAACTATTCGAACTTTGTGCTTAACAACGCAGGCGGGGCTTATCCGAGGCTTACTTACTACAAGGTTAACAACAACTTCGTCTCATCTAATTTCTGGTTGGAAAAAGGAGATTATTTCAAGATTCAGAATGTGGAGTTGTCCTACACAATACCGGCAAAAATGCTTCAGTTCATAGGTAGCAATGGGATAAAAATATATGTCAGGGGGGCTAACCTTTTAACTTTCTCCAAAGTTAAAGATGTTGATCCTGAATCTATCAATTCCGGAGTAACAATTTACCCGTTATTCAGAACCTTTACAGCAGGAGTAAAATTCAATTTCTAATTTATGAAAATTATGAAGAAAATAATAAGATTTAGTCTATTTATGGTATTACTGGCTTCATGTCAGAATTACCTTACTCCCTATCCCAATGGAAACTATGATGACCAACTGCTCTGGGAAAACCAACTTTTGGTTCAGGGACTTGTCGGTTGGTGTTATGACCAGGTAAATTCCAACAACAGAAACTACAATGACAATGAAGGTGCTTATCTTGACGGAGCAACCGATGATGCTGTACTTACCAACTCGACGCATGTTCTCAGACGGTATGCACTAAATGCCATGCCTACCAGTCTTGATCCATTCCAGACTTACTGGGATCGCAATTACAAGGCCATCAGAAATTGTAACCTGTTCCTTAAAGACAGGCGAGGCTATAATACGAAGTTTGTGTTCAACGCCAAATGGAACGATATGGTTAGAAACAGATTGCAAGGTGAAGCATTTGCACTTCGCGCCTGGTTCGAGTTAGACCTTCTCCAAAAGTTCGGAGGAAAAGGAACAAATGGACAAATGTTGGGATTCCCAATCGTAAAGGAGGTATATGGCACAGATGATGTTGTTAATCTGGCCAGGAATACTTATGATGAATGTGTCGCACAGATCCTCGCCGATTGTGATTCAGCCTATAAATACCTACCAATCGCACACAGGGATTATCTTGTTCCGATTGCTGCTGACCGAGTTTATGCGGGAGGAAAATACTGGGGTCGTTTTGATGGAATTTCTGCCAAAGCCATGAAAGCGATGGTTTACCTCACATGGGCAAGCCCGAGATTTAATCCCACCAATATTGCAGCCCGATGGGACAGTGCCGCATCCAATGCCATGAAAGTCATCAATTTCAAGATGATAACCGATGTCGTTCCAGGTAATACTTCCAGCTTCAGCCCGACTGCCGGGGTGGTCTGGACAAATCCAAATTCGGCTGAAATAGTAATGACGACCCGCTACAACACCGGAAACACTAGTATGGAAAGAATGTTCTACCCTGGCGGCTTTGGTGGAAGTTCAAATGGTGAACTCGGTGCGACACAGGAACTTGTTAATTCGTTTCCGATGGCCAACGGTTATCCTATCACTGATCCTTTAAGTCTTTACAATCCGGCTAATCCTTATGCAGGAAGGGATCCAAGGTTCTATTCCATCATTTTCCATAACCAGGCACAAGCCAAACTGAACAATACTGGTGCGGTTATATATACTTTCGGAAACTGGAATACTGGGTTAAATGCGACTGATATTGGTGCCGATGCGGCGGGGACCAAGACAACCAACAGTCGTACAAACTACCACATTAAAAAATATGTTTTCATGGGATGGAATCCAACTGCATCGAGTCCGGCTACTACTACTCACTCCAAATTTCTTATCAGGTGGTCCCAAATGATTTTGGCTTTTGCCGAAGCTGCAAACCATGTTACCCAGAATCCCAACACAGCCCTTTACGGAATGACTCCCAAGGCTGCACTTAAGATGTTGCGCGTCAGGAAAACCTATGATAACACCAACGGTTTGTCTGCCACCGATCCTTATCTTGATGCACAGTCAACCGAGGTTGCATTTGACGCTCTGGTCAAAAATGAACGAAGAATTGAAACATGTTTCGAAGGGACAAGATTTTACGATCTTCGCCGATGGACCACAGATGCCAACTGGAAAACGGTGATTAACTTACCCGTTCACGGTGCCAATATCACAAAGAACTCAGCAACCCCAACGTTCAATTATGATCTTAACCTTGAGGTTGAGAAACGTGAATTCCAGTCTCCATACAATCCCATTCCTTTCAATGAAATCATGAGGATGAGTAATCTGGTACAGAATGAAGGATGGCAATCATGGAATTAAAATTTTAAATGAAACAATTATGAAGAAGTTCTTAGCTTTTATGGTTATCTCAATAGCGATGGCTGCCTGCTATAAAGATTATATTGAGGATTACGATTATTCAGGAATCTACTTCCCGTACCAGACTGATGTCAGAACCTTTGTCGTAGGCGAAGGCATGAAAATCCTGGTAGGTGTCACTCTTGGCGGAGTAACCGAAAATACCAAGGATAGAAATGTAAGTTTTACGCTTGATGGAACCCTTATTACGCCTGCAAGGCTTGCCATCTTTAAGAGTGCAGCTAATGCCTATATTAAGGATCCTGTCTCTACTGTTACTTCGTTTCTTCAACTGCCATCCAATTATTACACGATTAGCAGCACCAACACAATGGTAATCAAGGCGGGGCAGCACATGGGATCGGTTTTGATCAAACCTGACTCGGCGGCTTTTCTTGGTGATCCTGCAACCAAAGTGGCAACCTATGTATTGCCTTTCAATATTACTAAAGCTGATGCTGACACAATTCTTGAACCGAAACGTTATGCTGTAATCGGATTAAGGTATGACAATATGCTTTTTGGCAAATACTTTCATGGCGGTTCTGCCGTTGTCAACAGACCTGCCAAGAGCGATACTACTTTCAAGTATTATACCGCTGTTCCGATGCCTGAGGCTAAAATCTGGACATTAACGACCAATTCTCCGAATTCTTTATATGCTCCCGGATTTCTGGATCAGGTAACAGGGAAAACTGAAATGTTGCTTACCTTAAACGCGAACGATATCGGTATCAGTAGTGCTCCAGGTTCAACTTTCGTCATTACACCCGATGGAGCAAGCGTATTCAACAGGCCTAAGCTTCTGCAGAACAGGAAAATTTTTCTGAAGTACAAATACACCGATCCTGTCTCCAATTTCACATACCATTGTACTGATACACTCACCTTCCGTAATCGTATTCGTGATGGTATAAACGAATGGCAGGACGAAAATCCGGCAAATTACTGATTAGGTTTGATTATATAATTAAAGGGTGGACAACTTCGGGTTTTCTACCCTTTTTTGT
>CAILKW010000568.1 GCA_903834845.1 uncultured Bacteroidia bacterium
ACAAGGATCAATAAGGAGATACTTAACGATCAGCGGGCCGAATATGGTAAACAAATTGTCGCTACACTGTCGCGACAATTGGTTCAGGAATATGGGACAAATTTTGAAGAAAAAAATCTACGCCGAATCATTCAGTTTGCCCAACTCTTTCCAGATTCCGAAAATGTCGCTACGTTGTGGCGACAATTGAGTTGGTCTCATTTTAAGTTGCTTCTTCCTATCAAAGACGAATTGCAACGCGATTTCTATGCTCAAATGTGCAGTATTGAAAGTTGGAACTTAGAAACACTTCGGAGTAAAATTAATTCGATGCTATTTGAACGCACCTCTCTATCTCTAAAACCAAAAGAGTTTATAAAGAAAGAATTAGAGTTACTACGAAAAGAGAACAAACTAAGTCCCGATCTCGTTTTTCGTGATCCCTATATCCTCGATTTCCTTGGGTTGAAGGATACCTATAGCGAAAAGGATCTGGAGAAAGCCATTCTTTTTGATTTGGAAAAGTTTATACTGGAGCTTGGCATCGGTTTTACCTTTGTTTCACGGCAAAAACGGATGATCATTGACGGTGAAGATTATCATCTCGATTTGTTATTTTATCATCGCAAATTAAAGCGTTTGGTTGCCATAGATTTTAAAATAGGGAAGTTTGAAGCTTGGTATAAGGGGCAGATGGAACTGTACCTTCGATGGCTCGAAAAGTATGAAACCGAAGAAGGGGAAGAAAGACCGATTGGCCTTATCCTTTGTGCCGAAGGGAATAACCAACTGGTCGAACTTTTGCAACTCGACAAAGCCAATATCAAGGTGGCTCAATACATTACAGAATATTTACCTAATAAATTGCTGAAACAGAAACTGAGGCAGTTTATGCTTGCATCAAAATATCGCATTGAAAACCAAAACGATGAACAATAAACTACCAAAATACCCCGCATACAAAGATTCCGGTGTGCAATGGCTCGGGGAAATTCCGGAACATTGGGTAACTTTGTCCAATAAGTTCGTTTTTAACTTGAAGAAAAACTTGGTTGGCAGAAGATCAAGTGAATATGTGTTATTGTCTTTAACGCTGAATGGAGTTATCAAGCGTGACATGGAAAATCCGCAGGGAAAATTTCCGGCAGAATTTGACACTTATCAGGAAGTAAAAAAGGGTGATTTCATTTTTTGCTTGTTTGATGTTGAAGAAACTCCAAGAACCGTTGGTCTTTCCAAATTTGATGGAATGATTACTGGTGCTTATACTGTAATGCAACCAAATGAAAATTTTGACAGAGGATTTCTGTACTATTTCTATTTGAACTTGGATACGGACAAAAGAATGAAACCCCTTTATACAGGTTTGAGAAATACAATCTCAAAAGACAACTTCTTTTCATTTAAAACATTTGTTCCTCCTCTTTCCGAGCAAACCGCCATCGCCGCCTTCCTCGATCACAAGACTGCTCTGATAGACAAGGCCATTGTCATCAAAGAAAAACAGATCGAACTGCTTAAAGAACGGAGGCAGATACTGATTCACAAGGCTGTTAACCAAGGGCTAAACCCAAACGTGAAGATGAAAGACAGCGGTGTGGAATGGATTGGGGAAATACCTGAACATTGGGAGGTGAAGAAAATCAAGCATATTACTACAAAAATCGGAAGTGGAGTGACCCCCTCTGGTGGAGGAACAACATATTTATATAGCGGCATCCCATTATTGAGAAGTCAAAATATTCTATTTGGCAAAATTGAATTAGAAGGAGTTGCATATATTTCTGAGAAAACTCATTCTTCAATGAGTAATAGTCAAGTAAGGAAAGGTGATGTACTTCTAAATATTACAGGTGGTTCAATCGGACGATGCCATTTTGTTGATTTTGATATTCCCCTCAATGTGAATCAGCATGTTTGTATCGTTAGACCATCAACCTCAATTGCTTCCATTTTTCTAAATAGTCTTCTAGCTTCCGAAGTTGGACAAGGTCAGATTTGGTTTTTTCAACAAGGAGGTGGAAGAGAAGGTTTGAATTTTCAGGCCATAAAGAACTTTTTAATTCCATTACCACCAAAATCAGAACAAAGTGAAATATCAAAATACATAGAAACTATTACTTCAAAGTTTCTTACCGCCCTTTCCCTAAAACAGCAGGAAATTGAGAAGTTGAAGGAGTACAAGGCGCTTTTGATCAATGGGGCGGTGACGGGGAAAATAAAAGTAGAGTAAAGAATGGTGAACCAATACATAAACAATAATGACGGATGTAATAGAAAAAATGGTGGATATTTATCGGATGCGCGCAGAGACAACGCATGCGCTGTCTCTACAACAACAATCACCGCAACCAACCAATGAAACAATCGGCCAAACCCGGTTTCAAAATCAGGAAAAAAATACCGTCTCGTCAATTATTGGTTCCTACAAATCGGCAATCTCCAAACATGCAAACCGAATGGGTTTATTAATAGATTGGCTATCAAGATTCTATGAACACATTATACGTGATGATGCAGAGTATTCACGAATTGCTGAATATATTGAAGCGAATGTTTCAAATTGGCCAACAGATAAATTTTTCAATAAAGAAGATTTATTATCTTTGAAATCATAAATACTTGGCGTTGTGAAGAAGTTCAAAATCTTTATATCGAGTGTGCAAAACGAATTTGCCGAAGAGCGGAAAGAACTTTCCCGTTATCTCCGAAACGATCCGTTATTGGGTACTTTCTTTGAACCATTCATATTTGAACAGGTTCCTGCAACCACCGATTCGCCCGGCAAAGTTTACATCAGCGAGGTTGAAAGTTCGGAAGTCTATATTGGTTTATTTGGGAAATCGTATGGTTATGAAGATGATGAGGGCATCTCGCCAACTGAGCGAGAGTACGATCACGCAAAAAAAGAGAATCTGCCCCGCGGATTTTTATTAAAGTGGTAAAAGAAACTGTTCGTCATCCAAAAGAAATAGCCTTAATTCAGAAAATAGAACAGGATGTATCACGAAAGAAATTTTCGGAAATTGTTACACTTAAACAGGAAGTTTACCGTTCGTGTGTATTATTTTTAAAGCAGATTGGTAAAATCGAAAGTCACGATTTTGACGAGAGTTTTCATCCCACAGCAGGAATTGATGCACTCGATGAGGGCAAGATTAAAGAATTTGTTACCATAGCCCGGAAAAAACGTAACTTTCCCCTTAAGGAAACCGCATCAATTGAACAGGTGTTAAAACATTTGAGAATGACGAGGGAAGGAAAATTGGTTAATAGTGCTTTGCTTGTTTTTGCACCCGATCCACAGTTATACTTTCCTTCATCAACAATAAAATGCGCTCATTTTCATGGTTTTCAGGTTCAAAAGCCCATTCCCTATTATAAAGAATATGGAGGTACTGTTTTCGAAGTGGCAGATGAAGCAGTAGATTTTGTATTGTCAAAATTAAGCTTGTCAACGGGCACGAGAGAATTCAGCAATCAGGTTGAAACAATTTATGAAATTCCCAGAGCTGTAATAGCCGAGGGTATTATCAATGCCGTTGCACATCGCGATTATACCAGTAAAGGGAGTATTCAGGTTTCTGTTTTTAAAAACCGTATTGAAATAAGTAATCCGGGTAGTTTACCTCCTGAATTGGATATCAGCGATTTAAAAGAACCACATAGCTCCTATCCGCACAATCCGTTGCTTGCCGGTTGTATGTTTTTAACCGGTGACATTGAAAGATATGGAACTGGTTTTATAGAAATGTACAAACTAATGAAAGATAGAGGTCTGAAACCTCCGGTGATTTCTCTTGATGAAGGATTTAAATTAACCATCCAGCGACCATCTGCAGAGTCTTTGTATGATACGACCATACATGATACCATACATGATACCATACATGATACCATACATGATACAACCGACAACTATACAGAAATTGCAGAACTCGAACATAGGTTAGTGATGGTTATCAGGGATGAAATGAGCAGGGTTCAGCTCATGGAAATTCTTGAACTAAAGAACAGGTCTCACTTTGCAAAAAAATACTTAGACCCCTCAATATCAGAAGGATATATCGAAATGACACTGTCAGATAAATCGAAAAGTCAGCATCAAAAATACCGTTTAACACAAAAGGGAATTGCACTAAAGGATAGTTTATTGATCCATCAGTCGAACCTAAAAACAGTAAATGAAGAAATCACCCAAACGATGACTGAGGTAGATACTGGACAAGTCACTGGACAAGTTACTGGACAAGTCACTGGACAAGTCACTGGACAACTTGATGAAGGAATTAGAAGAGTCTTGCTTGTTTTTCATGAAAATATGAAAAGTGTAGATATCCAAACTACTTTACAGCTTAAGCACCGCGAGTATTTTAGGGATAATTACCTTAATCCTTCATTGGAACAGGGTTTTATAGAAATGACAATCCCTGATAAACCAAATAGTTCTCATCAAAAATACCGTTTAACGCCAAAAGGGATAACGGTAAAAGATAGCCTATTATTTCAAGGGACTAAAAATCAAGTAAGCGAAGCAGTTGCCATTTATGGCTCCACGAATTCAACTGTGGAAGCTACTGGGGAAGCTACTGGGGAAGTTACAGGGGAAGCTACCGGAGAAGCTACCGGGGAAGTTACTGAATTTGTTGAAGAAGAAATTCGGAGAGTTGTCGTTGCTTTGGATGGGGAAATGAAAAGATCAGAGATACAGGAAAAACTCGATTTGAAACATGACGACTTTTTTAGGACGCATTATATTGCTCCTGCGCAAAACCTTGGGTATATTGACAGATTATTCCCCGGAAGTCCCAATCATCCAAATCAGAAATATCGCCTGACTGCTAAAGGAATAGCCTTAAAAAATCATCTTAAAAATAAAAAATAAAATGACCAGCCAAACTAATGAACAAGCCCTCGAATCAGCCATCGAAAAAAGGCTAACCGGCTCATGCCTTGAAGAATTAAAAGAAAAGGGGATAACTATGGATTCCATTACCGACCGTATCGGATTGTACAGAAGTGGGCATGGTTATTTCATTGGCTCACCCGATAATTTCAACGCGAAATTTGCTATTGACCAACATCACTTTTGGTGCTTTCTGGAAGCAACCCAGAAAGAAGAGTTGGCCAAACTTCAAAAACAAAGAGATTGGAAACTCAAAATATTGGAGCGTCTCGACAGGATGATTAAAAAATACGGTATCCTTCGTTTGCTGCGAAAAGGATTGGAAGTTGATGATGCAAATTTTACTTTGCTGTATGTGTTGCCTTTGTCGAGCAGCAGCCAAACTGTTAAAAAGAACTTCGAAAGCAATCAGTTTAGTGTGACACGCCAAGTACGTTATTCAGTCACTAATCAGCGCGAAGAAATTGATATGGTGCTTTTTGTGAATGGGTTGCCTATCTCGACACTGGAACTGAAAAATCAGTGGACCGGACAAAATGCTAAAGTCCATGGTCAAAATCAATCCAAATTAAAAAGAGATACCTCTCAGCCTCTATTAAATTTTGGTCGCTGCCTCGTACATTTTGCCGTTGATACCGATGAAGTTTATATGACTACAAAACTAAATGGCAATGAAACAATTTTTTTACCTTTCAATTTAGGGCACAACTGCGGCAAAGGAAATCCACCCAATCCATTCGGCCACAAAACATCATATTTATGGGATGAAGTTCTTTCACGTCAAAGCATGGCAAATATCATACAGCACTTTGTGCGGTTCGATGGCAAAGAGAATGATCCGCTCGGCAAAAAAAATCTGTACTTTCCACGCTACCATCAAATGGATGTTGTTCGTAAATTAGTGGCTGATGCCAGTAAAAAAGGTGTCGGACAAACCTATCTAATTCAACATTCTGCCGGATCCTGCAAATCGAATTCAATTACTTGGGCAGCTTATCAATTGATTGAAACCTATCCCGAAAGTGATACTGTTCCGGGAAGTAAGGGTATTTCGAATCCATTGTTCGATTCGGTGATTGTGGTGACGGATAGAAAATTGTTGGACAAACAGTTACGCGATAACATAAAAGATTTCTCGGAAGTAAAGAATATTGTTGCTCCTGCCTATTCATCGCGGGATTTAAAACAAAATCTGGAAAGCGGTAAACGAATTATTATTACAACAATTCAAAAATTCCCGTTTATCGTTGACGGTATTGCCGATTTGAGCGACAAAAGGTTCGCCGTTATCATTGATGAAGCTCATAGCAGTCAAAGCGGATCGGCAGCAGATAATCTGAACCGTGTGATGGGAAACAACGAAAACAATGAAGAAGACCCTGATCCACAGGACAAAATTTTGGAGGCGATGCGTTCACGTAAAATGCGGGGCAATGCTTCTTACTTTGCTTTTACAGCCACACCAAAATCGAACACTCTCGAAAAATTCGGGATAAAGCAGGAAGATGGAAAATTCAAACCTTTTCATCTTTATTCAATGAAACAAGCTATCGAAGAGCGTTTTATACTTGATGTGCTGGCAAATTACACTACTTATCGAAGTTATTACGAAATCGAAAAATCAATAGAAGAAAACCCATTGTTCGACACGCTAAAAGCTCAAAAGAAACTAAGAGCCTTTGTAGAGCGTCATAAGCAAACTATAGGTACAAAAGCCGAGATTATGCTTGACCATTTCATCACTAAAATAGTAAATTCCAAAAAGTTGAAAGGGAAAGCAAAAGCTCTGGTGGTAACGCAAAATATTGAGTCAGCTTTGCGGTATTACTTCGCACTTATTCGGTTAATAGAACAAAAAGGAAACCCTTTCAGAATAGCAGTTGCTTTTTCGGGCAAGTATATGTTAGATGGAATTGAATACTCTGAAGAAACTATCAATGAGTTTCCCAATAACATGGAAACCACAAAATCTTCGGATCCTGGTTATATCAGCGACAAGATTGCCAGGTATTTTGATATGGAACAATACCGGATTTTGGTAGTTGCCAATAAATATCTCACCGGTTTCGATCAGCCTAAACTGACTGCCATGTACGTTGACAAAAAATTACAAGGAGTAATGGCGGTACAAGCCTTGTCGAGATTGAACCGTTCGGCTGACAAACTTGGAAAGAGTACGGAAGATTTGTTTGTGCTCGATTTCTTTAACTCAACAGACGACATCAAGGAATCGTTTGATCCATTTTATACCTCAACAACATTAAGCAAAGCAACCGATGTAAATGTGCTGCACGAACTAAAATCTAATCTCGATGATGTCGGTGTTTACGAATGGTCTGAAGTTGAGGATTTTGTGGCGAAGTATTTCAACAATGCCAATGCGCAGGAATTAAGTCCGATCATAGATTTGGCTGCCGACAGGTTTAATTCCGGTCTGGAATTAGATCACAATCAAAAAGCCGACTTCAAAATTAAAGCCAAGCAATTTGTAAAAATATACGGACAAATGGCTGCCATTCTCCCTTTCGAGGTGGTAAAATGGGAAAAGCTTTTTTGGTTTCTGAAATTCCTGATTCCTAAACTTATTATCGTTGATAAAGATCAGGATGCCTTGGATGAATTATTGAATTCGGTTGATCTTTCAACTTATGGTTTAGAAAGAGTTAAACTGAATACATCAATAGGTTTGGATGCCGAGGAAACAGAGTTGGAACCGCAAAACCCAAATCCACGAGGCGCACATAGCTCGGAAATATAAGAAGGTCCATTAGATTTGATAATTAAAGCTTTTAACGAACGATGGTTTCAGGGATGGGATGTAACACCTGAAGAACTAAGAGTTAAGTTGGTTTATTTGGCTCAAAGCATGCGGTCGCACCCCGATTTCAAGGAAAAATATTCCGAAAATGCTGATACACACAACCGTGAAATTGCATTTAGTAAGATATTTGATGAGGTGATGTCGAAACAGCGCAAAAATGAGCTTGATCTTTACAGGCTGATTGCCAAAGATGATGCTTTTAAATCATCAATGCAGGACACTTTGAAACGGATTCTGTTGGCATCGTAAAACGGTTTTAGAAATATAATAAGTTGACTTTTGTTGGTTTAATCTTAACATTTTCCGAAAAAATTTGACCGCCAGCGAGTCCTATAATTTGAAAACCCCCAAAAAAGTAAAATTTCCATTTCTTTTTTTCCTGATTACAGGTCAAAACAGGTAAATCTCCACTATAAACTAAAGGACCCCAACCAGCCGAAAACCAAAGTCGTTGCCACAGCTGTCTGGCAAGTCGAGGCAGCGAAAAGATACTCGCCAGCGAAGCGTGCTGTCGTTCCAACTGCCACCACGCAAAACGCGGCGCAAGCCGGAAAATGATACTGTGGGATTTTCAACTAAACCTTTCGACTTACAGTCATCATGGTACTTTCCATCATACCAGTCATTACACCACTCCAAAACATTACCGTGCATATTGTACAACCCCAAATCATTGGGCTGAAAATGGTTCACCGGAACGGTGTTTTTCCTGAATATTCCTTTTTCCTGTCTTTCGCAACACCCAAAAAAATGAATGTAAGTATTTGATAATCAATTTTAGATTTTTAATTTTGGGTGTTGCAATTTTTATGTTATGTATATCCGTGAAGTCAACAATAGATCGGGGACTGTCAGCATTCAGATAATATCAAAAAGTAGGGGTAAATACAAGGTTGTCAAGAGTATCGGTAGTGGCCGCACTTCTGAGGAGATTACCCTATTAAAGGAACACGCACGCTTGGTTCTTTCCAGGCTTGAGAAACAACAGAGCCTGTTTGTGTCAAAGGATGACTGCTTTATTGGGTCCTTTGTATCCACCATATCAAACGATCAGGTCCGCATTATAGGACCCGAGCTAATTCTTGGTAAAATATATGACGGGTAGGATTCTCGGATATTCCGGAGAAATTGTTCCGTCATTTGGTGTTGACCCGTCTTGTCAATCCGGGCAGCAAACTCAAGACCATTGATTACCTAGTACGCTATCAGGGCATAAAAATTGGGAAAGATGCCATTTACCGATTTCTGGACAAGCTGCACCGCAAATACAAAGAAGAGGTGGAACGTCTTGCCTTTGCCCATACGCTTAAAGTCCAAGGTGGCCATATCGGGATCGTGTTTTACGATATGACAACCCTGCATTTTGAGGCAGCTGATGGTGAAGATCTCCGGGAAACTGGTTTTTCAAAAGTAGGGAGGCACCAAGGCCCACAGATCTATCTTGGATTACTCATTAGCGCAACAGGGTTTCCCATAGGCTATGATATTTATGAGGGTGGTATTTATGAGGGGCACACACTGATCCCATTCATTAAAAAATTCGAGAAAAAATTTAGCCTTTCCAAACCTGTTGTTGTTGCCGATTCGGGGTTGCTAAACTTGGAGAACATTGATTTTCTGGAATCGGAGGGTTATACGTACATTTTGGGGGCCAGGATAAAGAACGAAAAACGTTCAATTAAGCAGCAAATCCTTTCGCTGGACCTCAAAGATGGACAGAATTCGGTTATTGACCAAAGACAGACAAGAAAGCTGATCGTTTCCTGCTCCGCAAAAAGGGCAAAAAAAGATGAGTATAACCGGAAGCGGGGGTTAAAACGACTGGAGAAGAACATAAAATCAGGCAAACTGACCAAAGAAAACATCAACAAGCGGGGATATAACAAATACCTGCGCATTGAAGGCGATGCAAGGATTGAAATTGATTATGAAAAATTCAATCTGGATGCACAATGGGACGGATTGAAAGGATATCTAACAAATACTACATTGCAACCTCAGAAAGTTATTGAAAACTACTCATGTTTGTGGCAAATCGAGAGAGCTTTTAGAATTTCGAAGTCAGATCTTCTGATCAGGCCGATTTTTCATCGGTTAAGGCACAGAATTGAAGCACATATATGTATCTCATTTGTAGCATACACGATCTATAAAGAATTGGAGCGCATATTGAAAATGGGAAATTGTAAATTTTCCGCAAGAAGGGCAATTGAACTGACAAAAAACATCTAACAGCTGTCTTTTGACTTGCCAGAAACCAAAATGCCCCAGAATCTAATATTGAGAATGGATGATGAACAACAATTGCTTTTGCTTTATTCAATTCTCAACAAGTTCTATTAAGGTGTTGCAATGCGCAAAACAGGATAAAGGCTGAAAGTAACAATGCAAAATCCTGCAAAAAAACAAAGTTTTGTCTTTTCATGATTGCGAAGTATAATATTGTTTAATCTGTACAAGACAAAATTACAGCATAAATCACAAACTTAGCACCCTGAAATTTAAGGGTTCGGGTACCCTTAAATTTCAGGGTTATTTTGGGTTTGTTCTGAAAAAATATTCTTGTTATAAATTAATAAACAGCTAATTACCAATATTTCCACCCTTTTGGGAAAGAGTGAGTAAGTGAAATCATGATTTATCGTTTTAACAATGACAGTCAACATTAACTTTATTTATATTTGTAATTCATTCTATCATTTATTTGGAAAGCAATCCTATATTTGAACAAATTTACATGACCATTCTCCTTCTCAATCCGGGGTAGAATTTCGGATTGGGGGATTCCGCACTCCACAATTCGTTATTCGCAATTTTTTTATCCGCAATTATCACCTACATTTCCACCATTGTAATCTGCTTTTTTATCCCCATCCATTCGTGT
>CAILKW010000569.1 GCA_903834845.1 uncultured Bacteroidia bacterium
ATGAATAAACACCGAACCGCTAACAGCGTGTATAAGCCATTGCTGGGTGAGGGTTTGCGTAGGTCAGTTCTTTTGGTCACCTTGTGCTACCTAGACCACAAAGCGCTTTGGCAACGCAACGGCTCATACACGCAGACGTTAGCGTTCATTGTAAAAAAGATAAAACAGACGACAGAATGACAAAGGAATTTTTGCTGCATAAAGATAAGAATGAAAACGTTAACCCACCGCACATTCAGGCACATTTGTCTTTGCCCGACTCAAGAGCCAACGCTTCGCAAAGCCAAAAGAGCCTTCATTTTGCCGACCCTCAATAATGATATGATATAGATGAATTTATTCCAACTTAATACAAGCATAGATTATCGTGTTTTACAAAGTGCAGAGTATGACATAAGACGATACATTGATTTTATTAATAAAGCAATTGATTTTCTAAAAGAGGAGCAACTACCTATTAACATTACAAAGCAAATTGTAGAAGTAGAAATAATAAAAGAGGGTAATAGACAAAGAATAAAGGAAACAAGATATATACCACAAATACCAACTAACAAGAAGTCAGAAAAAGCAATTGACATCTTATTTAACGAAAATACGAAAGAGATTTATGCAAAGAAAAGCTTTAACCGCGAAGACGGCATAAGATTATTGGAGCAAAACGAAGATGAAAATTATTTTACCCTCACAAGAGAAATTGAAAGTGAACTCATTTATTTAAAACCTGACCTTAACCAACTTCAACAGCAATTTTACGCATTAAGAAATCTTAGAGAGAAACCACTAAGCGAACACATTCCGCTTTTAGAACTGTTCGGAAACCCCGACAGCACTTTTTGGAATCAACGGTACTTTCCCAAAGAATATGATTGGAAAATCCTTACTGAAGAGGACAAAGACGGAGTTGAGGAACAAAGAGAATTTGTCTCCAAAGCAATGCAGACAAAAGATTTTGCACTCATGGAAGGACCGCCAGGTTCAGGTAAGACAACAACAATCATTGAACTGATAATGCAGTTTACAGCAGAAGGTAAAAGAGTTTTGCTTTGTTCAGCAACTCATGCAGCAATTGACAATGTGATTGAAAGAATAAAAGGCAGATACAAAGATATTTGCGATAAAGAAATTGTTCCAGTAAGAATAAGCCGCTTTGAAAAACCAGTTAAGGAAAATGTAAGACCGTATTTGCTAAAAAATATTTGCAACAAATACAGAGAAGATATTTACAAAAAACTTAGCAAGTCGAAAACCCCGACTCCATCACAAAAACTTTTTAAAGACAGCATCCGAGTTGAAAATATTAATATTCAAAAAGGGACAAAGTATGAACCCGACAGCATAGACCAACTCATTCTTGATTCTGCAAACCTTGTTGCAGGAACAATGATTGGAATTTTGCAACACCCCGACATCAGAGCCAACAAGCAAGGAGCAAGTTTTGATGTGCTGATAGTTGATGAAGCTTCAAAGGTAACTTTCTCTGACTTTATTGTGCCAGCACTTCATGCAAAGAAATGGATTTTGGTAGGCGATGTAAAACAACTTTCGCCTTATGTTGAGAACGATTATGTTTCTGAAAACATCGGAACAATGTTGGTAGCTTCAGAGCAAGAAGCAATTGTAAAACAATTTGAACTGAAACTAAAACTTGATGATAAGAGGTATGATGATTTGCTGAAAATTTATTTTACCGAATCAAACATTGAAAATGAATTTGATAATTTGAGCAACGACTTCGATAATTTATTTTTTAAGAAAGTTACAAATTCAGTAAGCGACAAAGAGGCACTTGAAGTTAACGGAGCAGATGTTTTGGTTTGTATGAATTCAGGAAAAGTAAAAGAGTTTCTTTCAAAAAATGTTATTGCAAAATCAATTGCGATTAACGGGAGTTTCAAAAGAGAACTTGACTTCAACCACCGACAAAACTATTTGCACAATAAAGAATTGCCAGAGTTTACAAGCAAGGATGAAGATTGGAGTGAAATGGTTTCAAGCCGACTAAATCAAAGTTTCAGTTTTAGAAATGCAGAAGGTTTTGAAAACATTGATAAGGAATTGACTTACTTAATTCCAAATGAAATTGAGGAAGGTATAAATCAAATCAAGCGACTTGTTTTCCCTTCTATTCTAGAACTGCTGCAAAATGGAATTGGCAAGAGAAAAGAATATGACCGACCAACAGTAATGACAACGGGATTTTCAGATTGGCATAAAGAAAGTCGTTTTACTTCTCTTACCTACCAACACAGGATGCACCCCGACATTGCAAAAACTTCAAGAGAAAACTTTTACAAAAACAATTTAGAACCTGCAAACACAGTTTTGGAAGAGAGAGGTTGGAAATACGCTTTGAATGAGCCAGCAGTTAAATGGATTCACGACAATGACGGAACAGGCAACAGAAAAGGAGAACGAATAATAAATCCGACAGAAGCAATCAACATTGAAAAGGAACTTGCAAAGTTTTTGGCTTGGGCTAAAGATCACCCAAAACCAAACGGAGAAAAATATGAAGTTGCTGTTTTGACTTTCTACTTAAATCAAGAAACAGAATTGAGAAGACGAATTAGAAGAATAACCAAGCAAGGTTCTTACTCAAAATTTCAAAAAGACAATACAGATATCTTTCTCTACACCGTTGACAAATTTCAAGGGCAAGAAGCAGATTTAGTTTTGTTGGGCTTTACCAAATGCTCACCAAATGCTTTTTACAGCAGCCCGAACAGATTAAATGTTGCCTTGACAAGAGCAAGGCATAAACTTTATTTGTTTGGCAATAAACCGTATTTGAAGAAATCAAAACTTAACGCTTTAAGAGATTTAGCAACAAATTTTCAATCCACTATTCGTTACGAAAAATGATAAAGCTAAAACAAAATACAGAAGTAGAAATTTATCAAGTTGAACTTGCTTTGAAAGTAAAGACGAAGCAAAGTCCTTTCATCCCAATTTTAATTCTTGCTCAAGAGCAAGAAGAAATTTCTGCTGAAATTTTACAGGAAAATCTTTTGACTGCACTACCAGTAAGAGCATGTGATAATTTATTGAAGCGATTAGAACAACAGGGATATTTGCAACATGTGCAAAAAAACATGTTGAGCTACCGCCAAACACATCAAGTTGCTTTTGCAAATTATTCATTGACAAAATTAGGCGAACAATCTGCAATTGATAAATCTTTTTGGATTGGTGAGAAAGGAGTTTACAATGTGTATGTTTCAAAATCAACACTCATTCAACATCGAATAATCATGACGGAAAAAGTTGATAGAGCAGAAAACGATAAAGACAGCAGGACTACTATACTTCCAAGAGAAATTAGACAATATGAAAATCAAGTTTTAACAATTAACAAAACAGAAGTTTTGTTTGAGGATATTGAAGAAAGATGTTTTCAGTTGCGACCTTTAATTTGTGTTATAGAAATTCATGCAAAAGGGAATGAAACAATTTTAAAAATTGACAAAGACAATCAATCCCTTTTTCAAACTGACTTTGATATTGAAGAGAAATATTTGCAAGAAGAATTACTTGCGGCTTGTTCAGAGTTTGAATACGACCAAGACAAAAAAGCAATTCTTTCAGAATTTAACAAAGACAATCTTTCATTCAATAGAAAAGTAAAAATCTTAAAACCGATTTTTCAGAGGAATCAATTTAACCAAGTTGAGATTGAAAGTATTACTCATATTCCAAGCAACCAAGAAAACGCTGATTTATGGTATTGGGAATTGCTTTATAAGAATATGAATGACTATTTTCTTGACGAAAATTCTTTTAAAGATTATGCTAACGAATTGGTAAAGCCAATTCTGTTACATTTTAAAGTGAAAGTTCCAAAAAGAAAAGAACTTTCGGAAATATTTTATGAAAGAGAAGATGCTTTTTACCAAATTGCCAAACTTGAAACTATTGACTATCTCAATTATTAGAAATGAAAACTTTAATTAAAGAGAAAAATATTATCAACGAAGGAACAATTCAGTTTCCAATATTACCTAATGGTTTGGGATGGAAATCTACCGAAAAAGAAAAACTATCGGTGATTGAATCTGGAGAAGGAAAAGTTTTGTTGTCAAAAATCATTAAGGCTGTCGACAGTGCAAAGCAAATGGTATGCTTGCAGTCATTCTTAATCCAAGACACTGAAATAATTGATGCATTAATAAAAGCAGTTGAAGAAAGGGAAGTAAAAGTTTTTGTAATAAGTTCAGCAGAAGCAAGACTAAAAGAAACCATTGAAGAAGAAGAGGACTTTATAAAAGCAAACTACATTGCATTGCTAGATAACAAATTCAGAAATCATTTTATTCATAGGACAGCAGAAAATTTTCATGGCAAATATATTCTCATTGACCCAAAAACAAAACCAAAAGGTTTTATTTGCACAAACAACTTTACTGAAAATGGTTTTACAAAAAATCCAGAGTTAGCAGTTGAATTGAATAATGAACAATGCGAAGAACTTTTCAAGATTTTTGTTTATCATTTTTGGGAACATTCAACTGACGAACAGACAGCAAGTAATGAATTTGCTAAAGTGAAACCAGCAAACAAATTTACTTTACCTAAACTCGAAAATATCTTATTGACTTCACCAAACAGTAAAAGCAATTCACTTAATAAAACTTTGTTGGAAGCAATCAACAAGGCGAAAAGTTCAATCTCATTATCAACTTTCCAACTTGACAAAAACATTGAATTGGTAAAAGCAATTACGGACAAAGCAAAACAAAACGTTTCAGTTATTCTTTTTTGCAGACCAATTGAAAAGCAGTTTAACGAGCAATTAAAAGAACTTTTGGATTCAGGAGTTCAAATTTATTTTCATCCTCTAACACATTCTAAATCTTTGCTCATTGACAACAAAGATGGTTTTATTTTCACAGCAAATCTTATTGCAAACGGACTTGAAAATGGGTTAGAAGTTGGAATAAAACTAAGTGATGAGCAGACAAAAGACCTTTCAATAATTCATCAAAGTTTGCAAGACAACTTTCCAGTAAAAGCAATTAAGTTTGCTAATGTGAAGGATTTGAAAGAGATTCAAGTATTCAAAGACAGAAAACTAACAACAAAACTATTACCTAACGATACTAAAAATGAAAACCGAAAAATTGTAAAAGTTGCAGACTTGTTTTCCTTTTTCAATCAAAAGTTTGACATCAAGGACAGTTCAATAAAAACTTTGAAAGTAAAACTTACAGCAGAAATTGAATATTTACCAACGAAATACAAAGCAGCAGGAATAGACAAATTTGAAGTAATAGAAGTAGAAGAAGAAAAAGGTAAAAAGTTTAGATTTGTTGCCATTAATAGTAAATTTGAGACCAGCGACATAGATAAAATTTCAGAATGGAAAGACTTAAAAATATATTCAGTCCTACCCTAAAGCCATACACATTTGCAATTCACACGAGCCAACGCTTGACCAAAAATTGCAAAAGAGTATGTCTTGCCAACGCACGGACAGAAATACAATGCAGCAAAAATGAAAGATAACCGGACGGGAAAAATAAACAACGAAACGCTAACAAAGGCTATATGCAATAAGGGTTTCAGTGGTAATTCAAACATTCTGCTCCGCTCAAACTTCGGTGTAGGTGGACAGGAAAGTAGCCCGCAATCCCTTACTGCATATAGCCTCGACCGTTATAGGCTATTTTAAAGGACAACGCGAAATGAAAATTATATTAACGACAATAACACTTTTGTGGCTATCAAATATTTCATTTGGACAGACAATAGTATCAGGTGAATATGATTCAGGTTTAAAGTTAGCCTACGAC
>CAILKW010000570.1 GCA_903834845.1 uncultured Bacteroidia bacterium
ATCAATCTGTCGAGTATTTCAATTCAAAAACAGGTCTGCTTCCTACATTCTCAGGCATATCTTTGTCGGGAATAAATATCTTGATTTTTGTGGCGTTTTCGGCATTATATAAAGCAGCTTCAATCTCACTGATACGCTTTTTGGAATAGCTGCCTTGTATCGAATCAAGTTTTTGATTTCCAATTAACCGAACACTTCCCGCAATCATATTTACAGTATCGGACTGAAGTTTTTTGGCAATGAATGATGTAAACTGAGCTTTATCCTTTATGTAATCGCCTCCGGTAGCAATATTAAAAAGCTTTCCTGCTTCAGCAACAGCAATTTCACGCTTTTCAAGGTCAACATCGTTGTAATAAAAAAGCTCTATTTTCATATCCGGTTTTTTCTTTTCGACAACTATAAATTGCTTAATCCGTCTTAGATGAGTGTCGGTAATGGTAGTGTCGGTATAATTAAACTGAATTCCCTTAAGATCATCTGGATCAACACCCAGCAATCCCGATAAGGCTTTGAAAGGGGAAGCTGCAACTTTCACTATAAGGTTTTTCACAGTTTGCCATACAAGTTTTCCGATTTTAGTTTTGGGATTGTTCATATCACCTGCGAGAGGAATGTTTAGAATGATATCTCCGTTAACATCTTTTAGAATATAAAGTGCTAATTTTAAAGGTACATTCATTAATCCGCCGCTCTTTTTCCCCAATTTAGCATTCCGAATAATTAGCTTATTTTCGCCTGTGAGCTGCCTTGCAGTTATATTGGTTTTTCCCTGCCAATACAAATTCCCAAGCAAAATGGGAAAACCAACATAGTATTTTGAATATAAATCGAAATCGCTAAGCTGAAAATTTGTTACCACATAATTTACTTTCAGCTCAAAAGGATCGGAAGGATTGATACCAAGCTCGGCCTTCAGTTTACCTCTTTTATTAAGCCGCATTGTTGAATAGGCTTTAACCCAATCCTCAACCGAAGAAATTGAATCAACTTTAAAATTAATCTCATCAAAGTTATAATTAAAAGCTTCGCCACAGGAATAATCACGAAAAAGTACCAATCCACTATCTATTTTGCAATGACTTATCTGATAATAATAATTAAATGGCTCATTACTCGGAACAGTATCAGTAACCATCATCTTTAGAAAATTATTGGTTGAATCTTTCATTTCAAAGAAAATATAAGGCTCAGTTAAGGCTATTGTATTGAAGTTAAAGACAAATTTCATAGGATACGAATCATCCATTGTTACGTTTGCCCTACGTGCTCCCAAAACCTTTGTATCAGAGTCATCTTTAGCAACAAAATCAGCAACATTTCCATCACCTCGTATTGTCAGAGAATCAATATTATTGATATTACCGGACAAATGAAAGTTTCCATCCAACATACCATCAATACTTTTGAACTTTATGTAATCTTTTGTATAGGGTAAAAAGGGAGAAATATCTAATTGACTTACAGCAAAATCAGCAATATATGCTCCCTTCTTTGGGTTGTAACCTGCTTTTGCCTGAAAAAAACCTCCGTTTTCAAAAGTGAATTTCAGTCCTGCCTCGCTGATATCTTCCTGATTGTAACTTACGTAAGGAATTGTAAAGCCCATATCCTTCATTATTCCTGTATAATTTGTTGTCTTATCCGTAAAGTTCAGCTTCCCTTTTTCAAGAGATATATTTTTAAGAACATATTTGAAAGGATCTGAAGGTTTACTAACCGTGTCCTCCTGTGGTTTTGAATTAAAGAAAGCAATAATATCATCAAAATTATAGATGGTATCGTTTCGCATAATAGTTACCTCCGGTTTTACCAGACGGATTTGCTCAATGTACAATTCAGAAGCAAAAAGATGAATCGGATTGAGATTTATCTTTAATGTATCGAAAGAAACGAAGGTTTCACGCTCATCAGCTTCAAACATCTTAAAATCTATGACGCTGAAAGTTGTAGTAAAATAGTTAATTTTAATCTGATTTACAGACATTTTCCGACCCGAGTACTCTTTCCCATGTTTATTGACGTAATATTTTGCAATATATGGCAAAGCCAATAAAGCAATAATAATCAATGCAATAATAGTCGGAATAATAATGCGGATAATAATTTTGCCGGCCTTTTTCATTTTAGTAAGTGTTTAAAATATTTGTTTAAAGATTAATCCAACCAAATAACAGGATTGCGTACAGGAAGGTTTCGAATAACCTCTTCAACTTCGGGGAAATGATTTAATGATTTCCAGGTTTCGAACCATTTAGTATTACTAAAAGCTCTTGCTCCGAAGATTAGTGCAGGTTGCGCAACCGGCCAATTTTCCCAGTACATTACATCTTTTGGAAATGGCCATAAGCTTTTATCTGATATATATGGAAACAGGTATTCTATTCCATTTCGGATACACTTTCCATCTGAGGTTTTGTAGTTCCATAAATCATTCTTATTATCTGAAAGAATCTGACAAAGCATGGTCATAGCATCAAGATTAAAAATGGAATAACCATAAGGTTTTGTACGTTTTAGTTCCAACGGAAAGCTCCCATTTTCGGCCATTTGTTTTGGCAGGAAAACCTCTTTATAGCGTGAGCGGCAAAACTCAAGTAATTCATTATTTTCGGTAAGTCTTGCAAATGAGGCGACCTGCATTGCCCAACAAGTGCCATGGTTATTTTGGGCATTCATTTCGTCTTTCCCATAAGTATGGGTTGTTAACCATTTCAGGAAATCTGCAAACCATAGTTTTATAGCATCATGCTGTTTTTGTCCGAAACAGGCAGCTTTTTGCATAACAATAATTCCCTGAGCTACTTCCATCAATTGAATACCATCAATAATCCCAATACCACGACCGGTAAACCGTCCTTTAATGGCTTGAGCATATAACAAAGAAGGGTTCATTCGGGTAGTAGTATCAACGAACCAAGCGTTTAAATGGATAAGTGCCGATTTCACATATTTTTCATCTCCTGTAATTTTATAGGCTGAAGCTAATGAGCCGATAATCTGGCTAAGACGAATCATTGTTAAGCGGTGCGCCACAAAATTCTCAGGATTTGTCAACCCATCACGCTGAATGAATGGTCCTTCAGGATTTTTGGGATCTGGCCACCAATAATCGCCTTCTGAATAGAAATCATGTTTGCCTCCTGCACTTCTGGAACAAACAAACGTGGTAATAGTTTGTGGCTCCTGCTTTAATGCCTTATCTGCTTTGACAAGGATTTCGTCACGCAAAACTTTAACAGTTTCTTCCCTGATATCAAAATTTCCCTTTCTGCTATTTAACTGAGCCTGGTATAATGATGATGGTTGCAGACCTGGTTGGTTTAATCCTTCCCATTCTCCGTCGGGTCTGTCGTTAAATCTGCCCGGATATTTTTCACCTGTAAGACCAATGCACCAGTTCTTTGCAGAAACCCACGGGCTTTGAACTGAGGCTTTCTTGACTTTGCAGTTCCAGAGCACCTGATTTGCACCTGCCCACCCGTGACCGGTACCGTAATCTCCACGATCTTGTACATTAATCACTCCATCTGTTGTAATGTTGTCGTAAAGAGTTCCTACAGCCCAGCGATGATGTGGCCCAATGTCATTCTGAGTGTTTCGAGCCTTGCAATTATAAAAAACATTTGGCCCGCAAACACGAGCTCCTGTCACAAAATCATGCCTTCCATCTGTCGTTTCACAATTCATGACGAGGCACATCTGCCCCCCAATATTAAACGAATAACGTCTGCCTCCAGTTATAATTGATTTCGCCTCCAAACACTTTGAATCGGATACTGTAATGTATTTACTTGTTTCTGACATTGATACACACCCGTTTCCAAAATATTTGGAAGTAACGTTGCGAACCCAACCATTTTCACAATTTTTAAATTCAATGGCATACCAGGCATGGTCTTCATCGGTTTCGGAGGTGTATGCCGATTTAAAAAGTATGTTTTCGACTCCATTTTCACTAATTCTCTCATTTGTACTTTTATAAATAAAACCACCGCCATAATCCTCCTCCATTGCCATAACAACTGGCTGATTAATCCAAATTTTATTCTCTTCAATACGGGTAATCACACGTTCAAACCGTAAATCATAACCCTTTGCCTCCCATTGTTTGGTACCTTCGCGTTCAATAATCTGATCCATCTTTAGGTCATGAATCCATTTTTTTGTTCCCGGTCTTAAAATGGTTATCAAATCACCTTTCTGAAATTTTTTAGCCTCCTCAACTAGAAAAGTAAAGCTGCCAACAGGAATATAAGTATCAGATATTCTCACTCGTGTTCCTTTGATTTCTTTGGAAGATTTGCTTCCCAAAATCTTTAAAAGAGTTCTCTGCCCTTTTCCTGAAGCAATTATTACTGTTCCGTTTTCGTCAGATCCCTCACCTTTGATAACAATGCCTCCTGCCGGAATAGTAATAGAGCCCGGAACATAGTAAACACCTTTTTTCAGCAGTATTGCACCTCTAAAGCCCTGTTCATTCACCGGCATTGCTACTACCTCGTCAATAGCCTTTTGGATAACACTTTGACTTTCTCCTTCAGCGGCTGCATATATTGTTTTTACGACCTGAACGGCTGGGAATTCAATTTCGGATTGATGGTAGCCTACACGACTAAAATCAGGAATGGTATTACCCATTTCATCAGGAAAATAGGTAAGCTTTCCGTTTAATTCCTTCACAAATTTCGACTGCCATGTTGATTGAGCAAAACCAACATGGCAGGCAATTAACATTAAACATGAAGATAACATATTTTGTATTTTCATCTTTCTGATATATTTGATAACTATATGATTTTTAGAAACTAATTGAATTTTGACCTATTAGAACCTTGCATTAGGGCCTACCTCTTCGGTTGTTAAAATATGGTTTGATTTCGTTGTTGATGACAATTGGTCGGCTCCGATGTCGGGCCTTGCTGAACGTGGTTGTCCTTCAAAGTCAACGGTGAGGTATGGAAAGTATCCGATAGATTTTCCAATTGCAGGACTTCCGGCCTGAATATGATAGACTCCTTTATTATCTTGTTTAAGAAGGGGATCAATTGATTTATAGCCACTTTGCGGAATCGTGCCAACACCATCAGTAGTCCAAATAATATTACCTTCCCATGTTGGGCTAATGATTGTGCCACTTATTTTAACTGCGGAGCCTCCTCCCTGAATGACATTATTTGAAAACATAATAAACGTTGCGCCTAATCCTTCTTTTCTGTTTGTCATAATTACATTAACTTTATTATTTATCAATGTGTTAAAGCTAACCTGCACTGAATCGGGACGATCGTGCATAACTAATTTGTCGGGTGGAATAATTCCATCACCATTTCCAATACTGATCGCAGGCGAGCATTTTTCGAAATAGTTGTTATAAATATTATGGTTATCGCCATAGAATCTGATTCCCTCGGAGCCTACAAAGAAGTTAGCGTAAACTTCGCAACGGTTTCCATGCCGCAACGACAACTCGCTAACACCCTCTGCAAATGTGTTAAATCGGTAAATATTATCGCACGATTTATTACAGATGTTTTCATTTTCGCCTCGTGTATGACTAAACAGGTTATGCTCCACAATTGTAAAGGCAGAGGAGAGACTTCGTCCGCTAAATCCTACCTGAATTGAACTGCAATTATTAGAAGTTGGGGTAAATTTGTAAAAATAATTATGATGAATCCATGTCCTTTTTGCCATTTCGCTTCCACCGGGCCCTTGTACAGAAATCATCTGCCCTTCGGTGAATTTGTTTTGGAAAGTATTATAGTCTATTTGATTATCATCACCATTTACTGTAAGATACGCCCCTTTTCCTGTACATTCGAAAATATTACGGGTTATCCTACAATGATTAGCACCAACAGAAATTTTTGTTTTACCGGATTGATGTGTGAATTTAAAACCCTGAACGACTACATAAGCAGCTGAATTTCCAAGTTCAAAACCCTCTAAACCATTGATTTCGACACGACCGATTGTTTTGGCAGCAATAACTATAGGTTTTGAAATGCTCCCCATCTTGTCTATCAGAATTTTTTTATCTGTGGTATAAACTCCATCTTTCAGAATGATTTTTTCTCCGGGGGTAGCATTGTTTATTGCATCCTGAAGCGAAGTAAGTGAATTAACAAAAATTGAGGATTCTTGTGCAAGGGTTGTATTAGTCAAAAAGTTAGTAATCATCAATATAGAAAAAAATGAAACAAGTAATAACCTCATATAAGTTTGATTTTAAATTATTTATTTGTTATCAGTGATTGCCCCAATGATTGTTGTGACATAAGTTTGTGACAGAACGCGGTGAACAATTCGGCTAAAGGCCCAGGGGAAGTATAAACCCAAAGTAATAACAGTGATAAGAACCTGTCCCCAAATAAAAAAGAAGGCAGAAAGTTGATCGCCGTCGTATCCCATTAGTATCTGTTTGCCTTCAACTAAATTGCTTTTGGTATGTTCCGCAAAATACCGGTATAAGCGGATAAAAGCCATTGGGAAGTAAAATCCTAAAATTAGAACCGCCAAAACCATATTAATTGCAATTTTTCCGGTTTCGGGGAAGAATTCTGTCACCCACCATATCACACTAAGAATTGATGAAAGAAATCGAAATATAAAAACCAGGATAAATGCCAGTAATAGTTCAATAGAAATTTTTCCGATGGCCCGAAAAAACTCGGTATCGAGTCTGATAAGGTAATTTTTATATTTAAAATCAAGCATCCAATTAAATATCAAATAGATAAATGAAACAAATATTGAAATCACAATAATCTGATAAATCCATATCTCAATATCTGATTTCAAAATTGTAAACACTACAAAACCAACAACAATAAAAGGCACAATGATGGTAAGTGTCATTATAAGAAACAGTTTGAATCCGGTTCCCTGAAACGAGAATTTATTCGAATTATATGAGGCAAAGTTGGTAAAAAACCGGTGTATATTTTTTATAAACCATGGAGTATAAATCCCTAAAGTGAAAACAGAAAACAATAATCCGAAGATGATAATTCCGATAAACCTCAGAGGGGTATAATCGCAGGTAATCTTTGTACCTTTGTATTCAATACTTTGAAACACTAATTTTGTCAGGAAAAAAATAAAGGCGAAGGCCATTGCCAACACTATGGCGAGGTAAAGAAAGAATAACTTAGATGGACCTTCGGCCGAGACTTCGGCACTTGTCAACTCAGACAAACCCTCAAGCAAAAAGTAATACGGAATCAGGAAAAAAAGCAAAAAGGCAATCCAAATAGGAAGCAACCGACTTCCTGTTAAAGTAAAATTCAAATAATTTTTCATTCGAAATCTTTTCGATAAAATTATAAAGTTCCCACGACAATCATTAAAATCATTTAAAAACTTAATAAAAATTTGATGTTTATTAAAACTACAATTTTCACACTGGTTTTTTAAGATTAGTCAGGAAACGCTATCCTGAAGCAGACCACTTTCTACTCAATAAAACCAACAGAAAGAATAAACCAATGATGAAGAACAGTGCGATTGCCAAAACGGAATAGCGCATACTTCCGGTCAATACTTCGATTATTCCGAAACTGAAAGTTCCTGCAACGGTAGCTAATTTTTCCATGACATCGTAAAAACTAAAAAATGAAGTATGGTCGGTTGTTTCAGGAAGCATTTTAGAATAGGTAGAGCGGGCAAGCGACTGTGAACCGCCCATTACAATACCAATAAAAACCGCGGCAACGATAAAGCCTACAGAACCTTTAATTGTGAAGGCATAAACACATATTATGATCCAGACTATAACGGAAAAGATCAATGATTTCAAATTTCCGATTCGCCCTGAAAGCCGTGCAAAAAACCAGGCACCAAACATCCCAACCAACTGAATTATCAAAATAGTTGGAATCAGAACCGACTCATTCAAGCCTAATTCCTTCTCGCCATAAGTTGCAGCCATAAACATAGTAGTAAGCATACCCATCATTAGAAAGAAAAAGGCTGTCAGATAAACACTTAACTGAAATGATTTTCTGATTTCATTAAAAACTGTTTTCAATTCTCTGTATCCGTTTGAAAGGATACGACTTCCTTCAGTTCGTTTACTGAAAACATATTTGGGCAAATATTTGAAGGTAATGGATGAGAAACCGATCCACCAGACAAAGACAGTTAAAAACGAAATACGGGCAGGCATATCCGACTGCTTATCTAACCCGAATAGCTCCGGTTTCATGATCATCAACAAGTTAAACAATAGAAGGATTACGCCACCCAAGTATCCCATCGAATATCCTCTCGCACTTATGCGATCCTGATCTTCGGGTTCGGCAATTACAGGTAGAAAGGAGTTGTAAAAAACGATACTGCCGCCATAGCCAAAAGTTCCAAGGGTAAAAGCAATAACACCCAGTTCGATATTATTGGCATCGAAGAAAAACAACATTCCGCAACCTGTCGCACCAACAATGGTAAATGCACGCATAAACCCTTTGCGGCGACCTGTGTAATCGGCAATAGATGAGAAAAGTGGAGAGCCAATAGCCACGATCAGATAGGCTGCCGCTATAGCCCAGGAATACAAGGCAGTATTTACTACCTTAAAACCAAAAAACGAGACCATAAAATCGGTTCCATGTCGCGTCACTGTATTGAAATATATCGGGAAAATGGCAGATGCAATAGTTAACTGGTAAACAGAGTTTGCCCAGTCGTACATAACCCATGCTCTAACAACTTTGGGATCTCCTTTTTTTATGACCTGAATTTCAT
>CAILKW010000571.1 GCA_903834845.1 uncultured Bacteroidia bacterium
AATTTGCTGGACAGTTAAGCCCCTGTTTAGTTTTTCATTCATCCTTAGAGTAGCCCAGCCCTTTACTAACGGTTTTTGCTCGTGAACAGGTTTCAGAACAGGATAGAGATAGTTTCGCTCCCGTGAATCCTGTGCAAATATCGAATGATAAGACCCTAAAGTCAATACGCCAGTCAATATAAAACCAACAATTCTGAATAGGTTAATCTTTTTAATGATCTTCATTATATATCATTTAGCTTGCTAATATATTAAAATTTCATACCTCTTCGGTCTATGATCATATTTCTTCTTTCACCAATTCCATTAACTAAACAGGGAGTTAGTAACTTCATTAATCGTGGGTTCAAATTTAATCATTTTGATTTACTTCCTGAATTTTGAGACTAAGAATTTACCAATATTCAAGATTTGCACTAAATCTGTAGCCTTAGCCTATGCGGGATTTTTGTATTGTAAACAATGATAGACCTATATTTATAGGAATTTGCTTCTTGCTTACAGACCGAAATAGTGTAACGTAGGTGAAGAAGAGTTGACAGTAGAAATTTTTTGATATTTCCCGCCTAAATCCTTATCTTTGTATGCTGATTTTTAGAAACTAAAACGGATTAGTATGTATCAACCAATTACAACCAGTAATTACACCTTCGAAGATGTCATAATCGGAGGCGATTTATATGTAGATAAAACTGATTTTTTCCACAAACTAATATCCGTAAATAAAGGCATCTTCTTCCTTTCGCGCCCCCGCAGGTTTGGCAAATCGCTTTCTGTATCTATCCTGAAAAACATTTTCAAAGGCAAAAAAGAACTGTTCAAAGGGCTGAAAATATATGATATGCCCTACGATTGGAAACCATATCCTGTTATTAACCTGAATATTTCTCAGTCACCGTGCGAGTCGGCTGAGATACTTAATAGAGGACTATGTGCGATGGTTCGCAATAATGCAAAAGAAATAGGTATTGAACTAACATACGAAACGCATTCGGGATTATTGTTTGGGGAGCTAATAAACAAAGCCAAAGACTTTGGCAAAGTAGTCATCCTCATTGACGAATACGACAAACCCCTGGTCGAAAATATATATGCCTCACATATCGAAGAAGTCAGGCAAGTATTGGAAAACTTCTATATCAACATAAAAGCTTCGGACGAGCACCTGCGTTTTGTTTTTATGACGGGTGTAACCAAATTCTCAAAAGTGTCGGTTTTCTCCAAATTGAACAATTTGCGCGACATAACAATGAGCGAAGCTTTCGCCACCATGTACGGATATACTCAGGTAGAAGTGGAACGCTACTTTGGCGACAGGATGGATTGGTTGGCTGATAAAAACAAAGTTGACAGGACTGAATATCGTGAAAGAATACAAAATTGGTACAATGGGTTCCGCTTCCACGAAGACTCGCTAACAGTTTATAACCCTGTGTCATTGGGAATGTTTATTAATGAAGGCGGCAGGTTCAGTAATTTTTGGTTCTCGACAGGCAGTCCATCTTTTATTTTCAAGGTTTTAAAACAACAGAACATAGACTTTTTTGATACTTTATTCCGTCCGGTGGATAGCGTAATACTCGATTCTTTCGATGTGGCCAATATGCAGGCAGCCCCTCTTTTGCTCCAAACTGGCTACCTTACCATCGACAGGGTGGAAATGCTTATGAACGAGCCTGTTTATTATCTGCGGTTTCCGAATATGGAAATTGAAACGGCGTTTGAGAAACATTTGGTAAGTTCAATGGCCGAACGGAATCTTGATGTAGTAACTTCAGAAATCAAACAATTGCAGAAAGCATTGGTTACAAACAATACAAAAGATATTGAACGTATTCTGAAAAGCCACATTGCTGCCATCCCTTACGCCAACCGTAGCAACATGGAGGAAAACTACCAGAACATTATCTACTCTGTTTTCCGCTTGCTCGGTGCCGAAATCCACAACGAAGTACATATCAATAATGGTCGCATAGACACTGTAATTGTGAACCGCAACCATATTTATATTTTTGAGTTCAAGATGGACCAGCCAGCCAAAGATGCAATTTCCCAGATAAAAGTAAAAGGATACGCAATACCCTACCTCAATGATGGCAAACCTATTACGCTTATCGGCATTAATTTTTCTCGCGAAGTGAGAAATATTGTGGAGTGGGTGGAGGAGGAAATGGTTTAACTTACATAAGGTCTTGGTAAGATTGATTTTTTTACGTGGATATATGTAGCTAAAATTAAGATGACATGAGAAAACAACTTGAACAACAGATCATCAATATTCACCAACAATCAGCAAGCAGATGAAAAACAGGGCAGAAACCGAAGCTGCCGGCCATGCTGTGGAACGGGCTATCGGATTCCTCTCAAAGTCTCGGAATCAAGAAGGCTTATGGAGCGATTTCCGACTGCTGTACGGAAGTGATGAATATGTCACAGCATACGTAGGAGCTCTGTTGGCCGGAACAGGAAGAGCATCGGCAATGGCTCTGAGCCGGGAGGTATGGCAGCCTTTTGGTAGCAGGAATATTTTCACCCGGTATGGAGGTTGGGCCTACAACCGGAATCTTCCGGAAGATGCAGACAGCACCGCATGGGGAATCAAGTTTGCCTACAACCTCGGTTTGAAGGAAAAATTACGCACCACCATAGCTGAAAAGTTCCTGCGCAGACATATCACCTACGACGGCGGAATCGCATCTTACACAGCTGAAACTGCCTTTCGGGCTGTGTTGGACAAAGAGCCACATAAGGACATGACAGGCTGGCTCAACGCCCATCCATGTGTCACGGCGGCAGCCGCAGTCATCCCCTCTTTCAACCGTGAACTGCTCCCCTACCTGCTCCAACATCAGTTGGCCAACGGAGGATGGGGTGCTTATTGGACCAGTGATACCGTTTTCACCGCCTCTTTTGCCATCGAGGCACTGAAATTCGGCAATTACCCTGAACATCAGAAAGCCGTTGATAATGGGTTGAACTGGATCATGGGAAAATTTTCAGACCAGCCGTTTCTCCGGAATTACCACTTTCCTAATGGTTCACCCTGGGCAACGGCACTGGCAATTAGGGCATTAGTTTTGGCAGGAAGCAGACCTGTCCAGCAAAGTAAAATGACGGAGGCCGTTAAATGGCTTCTGGAACAGCAGAAAGCAGATGGTTCCTGGGAATCGTCTGCCACTATGCTGATGCCTGCCCCGATGGTTCGCGAAACCTGTAACAACGGAGACTTCACGGATGACGAAACAAGGAATCGGATTCCGCTTTATCCAGACCATAAGTCGCTTTACACCACAGCCACCGTAATTGACGCATTGTCATTATTTTACAAAAAAACACACTTTAATCATTAATAATCATTGGTATGCAAACACAAAGTTTTGAAAGAAAGCAATTTGAAAAACGGATTATCGAAAAAGCGATGAAAGATGAAATATTCCGTAACCAATTGTTGGAAAATCCCAAAGAAGTCATTGAACTTGAGTTGGGTTTGAAACTGCCTGAATCCCTGAAAATACATGTATTAATGGAGGATAGTCATTCTGTGTACCTCATTCTTCCCCAAATGTCCGCGAGTGCCGGTTCAGAGGAGCTGACAGATGCAGACCTTGCCGCTGTTGCCGGAGGAGGAGATGGTTATTCAATTCAGGGTTGTCAAGAAACCGAACGGATGTTCTGCCGCTGAAATTTGTTTCAAAAATGGATTCAACACCCCGGAGCTGCCTCGGTCAAAGGTGTTGTGATAAACAACATCTGCCCGATAGGGATAGTGATAGTTTCACCGGGATAGGGATATTTGCGGAAGAATCGCAGTGGCTTCATACCAAAGCATTGGTAGCGTTGAACGCATCCGCCAATGGTCATAATCATGAATCCGCCCGTACCGGATTGCCGGTAAAAACCTCCTCAATGGCTTTGAAAAGATCAAAAAAGGCAATGCCTGTCGGTTTGGCTAACTCAAGCTGGTGTGTTCCAAGCAACACTGCCACAGGGAACATCAGTACAAAATCGATTATATTCCAAGAATGATGGAAGGATCAATATTGAGTATCTTACTGATATTCCGTGCTATCTTTAAAGTGGGTTCACTTTTACCGGTGAGATACTCACTAACACGTGAGGGTGAAACACCAATTTTTGCAGCAAAGGTTCGTTGAGACATTGACTCTTGATCCAACCTCATTTTCACCACTTCTACTAGCGATGGATTACCAATAGGGAAATGGCTCGCCTCGTATTCGATCACAATGTCTGACATTATTTTCAGTTCAATTGCCTTGCGGTCGTAAACCGGCGTTTCGTCCGTAACTATATGCAAGAGCTCTTCTATTCTTTCAAGTGCTGTATTGTAAACAGCCTCGTTTATTGTTCTTTCCATATTTTAGTGGATCTTAAATTGTTTTACTGTCAATTTTATCATACTCAGCGTGAGTTCCTACAAACCTGATGTAGATATATCCATGGACAAATTGTATTACCACAACCAATCTGTAATCATTTCCCTTTATATTGAATATATACCTTTGGTTGCCAATACTATCCACACTGTTAAAATTCTTCTTTATATCGGCGAAGCCCTTCCATTTTGCGTTTTTAGTGATTCTGAACCAATTTTCCAATGGTACTTCTGCCTCGTTGTGTTTTTGGTAAAAATCGAATAAACGTTTGTGTGATACGATATTCATTTTATTTTGGATTACGGCACAAAAATAGGTATTTGTTTTGATATACGAAACTTTATAGGCAAATATTCACTAATCAAAACCATTGTTCAAACTATTATCCTATCAATTTTTGTGCATGGTCAATATCAATTTCCTTTTCCCATTTTGCTACAAGAACCGTTGCAACGGCATTGCCAATTAAATTTGTGATCGCCCGTGCTTCGCTCATGAAACGGTCGATTCCTAATATCAAAGCAATTGCAATAAGAATCTCTTCACGAATGTATTTGAGAAAACGGAAGATATTGAAGCCGAATAATTTCAGAACTCCACCCAAGACAAAAAAAATGAAGAAAATACAAGTTGTATAGAATGAAATCATCAAAAATGTGGAGGTTCAAAAAGTACAAGATACACTTAACAGTCGACCAAGAAAAAAATTGGGATATTTGTCACTATTAGAATTTTTATCGTTACATTTGGCCATTAATAAAATTTCATTTGTCGCTTGAATTCTGCAAACACTAACCACTATCTTTTTATCGAACAACTTTTGTGATGCTCCAAAATGATTTCTTTTTCTTCTTTCTTATTCAACAACCTGTATTGTCACCGGACCAAGTAGTCCTGAAGATAACAGTGGAGAATCCGGTTTGTAACTGTCACATTTGAAAATGTTTTTCTTTTATCAGGATGATCGAACGACTGGACAAGACTTTGATCCTTCTCAAACTGGGACTTTGCCAGAAATGGAGAACTAAAAAGTAGAAGAAAGATTAGATTTTTCATAGTCTTAGAAATAGTTTAAAATTAAGCATTTCCTATTGGATTATCTGTATAAAACTCAATATCAACTTCCATGTTTTGACTCTCACTTATTTCAAATGAGGGCCTATCAATTGTGATTTTCAGTTTGTGATTTTCGGTCCGATGGGTTTGCGAAATGGCTTTCCCGCCCGATCCCATCCTGACTTTCACCGAATTTATATTTACATTATCAGCAAGTTCCAACCGCAATACCTTGATTCTTAATTTACCATATTTCATTTCTATTTTACAAGGCTGACTTTTCAAAGTTCTGGTTTGGGAAAGAGTCCCCAATCTTCAGCCGATGTAAAAGCAGATTTGAATTTTTCTGGGGTAATTTTTGGTACAAATCCGATCATCCCTTTATTGAAATAACACAAAATTGATATTTGCCTGACATTTTCAGTTCTTTGGCTATCAGTGAAAGTCTGTAAATCTGCTTTCCCCAAATCTTTGTAAATTTCTCATCGTCAAGTTGAATGGTATCTAATTGCGCTGTAAAGGTATTTTTATCGTAAAGCAATTCTACCTTTTCTTGTTCTACTTTCAGGCCTACCACTCCAGGAGTAGTAATACTGACTTCACCCCAAACCATAAAGTTCAGATGATTTGGATTTAGCGTTTTATTGAGTGAAAAAGTGTCCTCAATTTTCAAAATTCCTTCGATCAGATTGTAACTCCTTACCCACGATTTGACCTCCGCGTCTTTCGGATATGCACTTGCAATATCGGTGGAAAAGAGCATTTTTTCTTCATTAAACTTCGAGTTTTTGGCTTTAAATTCTGGCCCTGGAAGTTGAGCTATACCATTAATTATCGGCAAGTTATGATAATTACTTTGCATAGACCAAATACTATAACGATCAGCACTAAATGTTTTTGCTGTATAAGTGCCGACTCCGGCATCGACAATGACTGGAATAGAATTAGAGAAATAGATAAATGATCCTACATCGTTATGATTATGGTTTTCGGCATTATTACCGCCTTTGGCAGCAACAAAATTGCCTTGATTGTCACCCATAAAACAGTATTCCGTTTTTGGATACCAACTGTAGGTTGGCAATGTAAACAAGGGCGTAGTATTCTTAAATTCAAGATTGTTTGATGCATTTACCAGGCAGCGAAAAATATCACTCGATTCTACAATACCACTTCCGGGATTTAGTTTTTCGACATATTTCGCAAAGTGCATCATATCCGAACTTCCGACAGCACGCCCAAAGTTAAAAATCAAATGCGCATTACCACCTGACTTCGCCGTGGCATCCGAAAAATTTACTACCCAACCGTTTCCAGCATTGGCACGATAAATATATTCTCCTATATTCTTGATTTCAGGCTGATTAAAAATCGAAATCTTTCCGCCAGTAAGGTTACTCAGTAGTTGTAGATAGTCAAACATTTTTCCTCCGGCCACGTTCCAGTAGCCGGGTCCTTCGTCGCACGCCCCATCTTTGTCGGTATTGATGTACTGATCTACCGAATACATGGTTCGATAAACTGCTTTTGCAAGCTTTTCCTTGTCGTTTTCCATCAACATAAAGCATTGAATAACACTTGAATTACACCACGGATTCCAATTGTTGACAAATGTGTATCCAACTATAAAAGGAGGTAAGGCTGTCCACCAAAAATTTGCATTCAGGTATGGGTCCAATATTCTTTTCTGAATTTCGAATCGTACTCTTTCTGAGATTAAGGGATTAACTTTATCGAATTCGGTATGAAGAAAATAGTAAATCCATGAAAGCCTCGCACCGGTTTCTCCTGCAAACAAGTCAATCAAGTTTTCTTTATTGTCAGGCAATGAACTTTTCTCTATTTTTTCGGAAAGATAGAAGTGGGCAGAAAGTACCCACGAAGTCATCTCACAATCAAGATAGACACCATTAATGATTTGATCCACAAACCGACCTTTACCTTCCGCCAATTCGGCCAACAAAAGATTGGCAAGGGCAGCCTGGTTATCGAAATAGGGTTTTTCCATAATTACCCTGTTTCCACTTCGCTTGAAATCAAGGTAATCGGTAGCCTTTACAAGTTTCCACTCATAGTTAAGGTATTTTTCACCGCTTTCAATTATCTGTTGACTATTTTCTGCCAACAATTTATCCCATCCTGCTCGGTCTTTATAATCAGGATATGTAACCCATTTTTGATCCATGATCAACATTTCTTTCAGTCTTGAAATATCTGTTGCTTTGGTCAATAAGTTCCTTTCGGTATAAGCATAAGTCCGAATAAATAATGCGATGAAAATAAGGATGAATACACTTTTTTTTATACTCATTATTTTGTATTTCTTTCAGTTTTAAAATTTGAATTCAATTTTGAAACATTAAACAGGATTCCCAAGGATGGGTTTTGACATCAGAGAGGTCGTATGTTTATAGATACTGATTTGCGGATGTTGGATCGGACTTCGGCAGGAGTCCAATGTTTCCTGAGCTGAATATTATTCCATAAATATATAAACCCGCGGGGTTTAGCATGAAAAGATTTGAATATTAGGTAATTACAACGAGGGAATAAAAATGACCGGAGGGAAGAACTCCCCCCGGTCACTCTCAAAACAATTTAGTTATATGCCTAATAACCAGGATTTTGTACCAAATTCGGATCTTTGTCGATTTCACCTTGGGGTATTGGCCACAAATAGAAACTCTTGTTAAATGTGGCCAGGGCAGGATTCCCAAATCCATCCCGGTTTGCAGTCCAATAGTTTACAGTTTCAGTTGCCAGGACATCCCAACGAACCATGTCAAAATACATGTGGGCCCATTCGAATGCCAGTTCGCGGTATCTTTCCTTGCGCAGGAAATTTCTCAATTCGGTTTGATTTGTGGCAATCGGCACTCCAAGTGTCTGGCTCAACTGTTCTACCGTAGGCATCATCACGCTCGGCCTCTGGCGTACCATGTTCAGATATTTGACGGCTTCCGGCAAATTATTCAATTCCAGTTGTGCCTCAGCGTACAGCAGCAAAACATCCGCATATCTTAAAGCAATCACATTCATTGGACTTTGCGACAAGACACCACCAAGTTTACCAACATTGTATTTTACCGAGGCATAATTCGATTCCTTTGTATAACCCTGTTTGAAATTTACGCCTGTTTGTCCGGTCCTGGTCATGAATTCATTTACATAAGGGGTATCTTCGTACCATATCGTCCATTTCAATCGTGGATCACGGTTGTTGAAAGGAGTCGCAGGGTTAAATGATGGATCCGAACTACTAGAACTGTAAACGCATGTTCGCCAGGGCGAAGTTGCCAAAAATGATTGATAGGTACTGGTTACCTTGTATCCATTCGTTGTTTCGTACAAATCCGCAAAAGATTGGTTTGGATTCATGAAATAGTAACCATCACCAAAGTAGTAATTTGATTTATTGGAGAAACCGATATATCGAACATACGAGCTATTATCGTATGGAACTCCTGGATCATTGTTCTCATATTGCAGTTCGAAAATCGACTCCGAACCGTTTTCTCCGGTTGGCCAGAACTGATCTGAAAAATTTGGAACCAGGCTATAGTCGCCCGAAGTAATCACCTCATTCAATTTATCTTTTGCTTCCTGCCACCGTTTTTCAAAAACATATACTTTGCCTAAAAGTGATTTGGCAGCCCCAACAGATACACGTCCAAGATTCTTGGTTCCCCTGTAGGTTTTTACCGATGGCAAAAGTGTCTCGGCCAATTTAAGATCCGCGATAACCTGGTTGATTACCTCCAATTTTGGCGTCCGTTTCGGCTTTAAATCCTCGAAAGTAACAGGACCAATAATGAGGGGTACATCCCCAAATAAATAGGTGAGGTGGAAATAATTATACGCACGCAAAAACAGCGCTTCCCCTTTGATCCGGTTCCGCATGGCATCGGAGATAACCGCATCCTTGTTGTCGATATTTGCCAAAACGGTATTTGCCCTCATGATGCAGGTATAAAGAAGTGACCATTTTTGCGCGGCAACACTCCAACCGGCGTTTAAGCCGATTACACCAAATTTGTATATCCCGAAAAAATTGGCCCCGCCATTTGAAAAAGGGGTAGCCATGTCTATCATTGGGAAAAATTCAGAATTATTGACATAAATTAAACCATCATAGGCTCCGTTGATCGCACTTAGGAAATCTTGTTCCGTTTTGTAAAAAGTTCCTGAAGTAATCTGGTCACTTGGGTATTTCGTCAGAAAACTCTCTCCGCACGAATTGAACATTACCAGAAAAACCGACAGCATAAATGGAGTGATATATTTTTTCATCTTCATCTGTTTTTTTAGTTTTATTTAAAATTTAAGAGATATCCCGATACTGTATGTTTTTGTAACAGGGTAGTATTGGTAGGCCCCACGACCGGAAGAAGCACGACCTGTATCGGTTACATCATAAGTTGTTTCCGGATCGGCCCCCATGTATTTGGTAAACAAGATAGGATTGACGGCATTAAAATAAACCCTAGCGGATCCCATTTTTAATTGATCCATCCATCTTTTGGGAAGTGTATAACCAATTTGGATATTCTTGATCCGGAAGAAGGAGACATCATAAATGTTACCGGTTGAATAATAATTAGCATCGTTAAAGCGGGTACCCATCACCGGAGTCGTGCCACTGACAACATTTCCGCTGGCATCCAAAATCGCGCGATTATCGTACCAGTACTTTGTTGTTTGGCCAAGGCCTATATCTGTACCAAATCCAGGACCTGTCCCATATCCGTTTTCATAAATCGCCTTTTTCTGTGCTTCTCCGCTAAAGATCAAACTGATGTCAACACCCTTCCACTCAGCGTTTAATGTTGCTCCGTAATAATACTTTGGATTTCTGTCGCCGAGAAAGACTTTGTCCGCTGTTGTAATTATTCCGTCAGGTACCCCATTCGGCCCGCTAACATCGACTATCTTGTATTCTCCAGGACGAAAATCACCGGCAAAATGAGGATATGTATTTACTTCGTCCCAGGTTTTAAAAATACCATCCGTTTGATATCCCCAGAATGAATTAAGCGGTAAACCCTCTTTCACAATTTTACCACCGTTGATAAGAGTAGCTATTCCCCCCATATCTAAAACCTTATTATCATTGTGCGACAGGTTGAACGAAACGCCATATCTAAAATCTCCAACTTTATCGTCCCACGATGCTGATATTTCCCATCCTTTGTTTTGGACCTTGCCCAGATTGACCACCGGCCCTGCCGAATAACCCGACAAAGCGGGAATGGTGGCATCAAGCAACATGTCACTTGTATTTTTATCGTAATAATCCGCAACAAGGTTAAACCGGTTCGCAAACAGACCGAGGTCAAGTCCAAAATCCAATGAAGTTGTGCTTTCCCATGTGATGTTTGGATTTGTCATATTGGTCACATAATAGGCCGGATTGAAGGTTTGCGGATACGATCCGAATGGATATGCATCCGTTAATTGATAGGTACTTGTCCAGGCGTATTGTGGTATACCTGCGTTTCCTAAAGTCCCATAACCGCCCCGCAATTTTAAATTGCTGATTTGTTTAATCCTTTTCAGAAAAGATTCTTCACTGACACGCCAGGCAATCGACGCGGATGGAAAAACGCCGAATTGATGACCGGGGGCAAAGACCGATGAACCATCCCTGCGAACATCTGCCTGAAAAAGATATTTTCCTTTGTAATCATAATTCAACTGGCCAAACAGCGAGGTCAGCGCAGTTTCACCTGTCCAACCCTGCAATTTGGTAGTAATACTTCCGGCATTCATAACCTGAAGTTCATTGTTGGGAAATGTGGTTTTGTTCCCATATATACCATTTGAATGTCCCTCTTCTGAAGAAAAACCAGCCAACAAGGCAAAATTGTGGTTTTTGTAACTGTATTTATAGGTTAGCAGTTCCTGAAGCTCCCAGGTATCTCCGCTACCCCATGAGTTTACAAGCGATGCCAGGGGATTGTTGATTGCTGGACTGGTTGTATTTTCCGGCGAATAATAGGAATAGGTTGGTACCCAGTATTTATTGGTGGAGTAAGAAATCGCTTTGTTGAAAACTGATTTGAAAGAAAGTCCCTTCAATAATTCGATCTCAAGAAAAACAGAAGCACGGGCATCAAAATTCTGACCAGTATTGGCATTGCTTCCGCGCATTATGTTTGGTGTCAGCATTCCATTGACTGACCGTTCACCGGGGCGGCTTGGCAAGAAAATACCCGGCGAGCCATCAGGAAAAGTGATTGGTACTGTAGGGCCGGTAGTCATAACTGATGCATTTAATCCAAATACACCGTTATTTATTCCCATTCCGGTTTCGTCAAAGGAATTGCCCCGCTTTAAATCCAAGTTGATGCCCAGATGGATTTTTTTGCTAAACTGGTGGTCAAAATTTGTCCGGAGATTGGTCCTGTTGTAATTTGAACCAAGGATAATCCCTTGCTGGTCAATATATCCCAATGAAACAGAATATTTGGTCGCTTCCGTTCCACCCCTTAATCCAACATAATAGTTTTGAATTGGTGTCTTGTTGTCGAAAATATAACCATACCAGTCGGTTCCTTGTCCCAATTTATCAGGAGCCAGGTCACCCGTCCAATAAGGTAGTTGTTTGGCATAGATTCTTTCTTCATTCTGCTTTTGCGCATATTCAGAGGCATTCAGGAATTCCGGTTTCTTGGTCAGACTTTGAACGCCGTAATCTGCCTTTACCTCAATGACCATCTTGCCGACTTTCCCCCGTTTGGTTGTCACCAAAACGACCCCATTGGCAGCACGTGACCCATAAATGGCAGATGAAGCGGCATCCTTCAGTACGGAAATGGATTCAATATCTCCTGCAGCAATGTCATCCAGACTTCCGATGAAACCATCCACAACCACCAGGGGTGCATTATTGGATTTCAGGGAGCCCTGTCCCCTGATTACAATAGAAGATCCAGAACCCGGGGATCCGCTGTTTTGAGATATCTGGACTCCGGCCATACGACCCTGTAAGGTCTGAGCAGTACTGGTTGAAACAACTTTTAACAGGTCATTTCCCTGCATTGAAGCGACTGATCCAGTAAGGTTTGCTTTCTTTTGTGTCCCATATCCAACAGCTATAACTTCTTCAATACCAATTGTTTCCTCTTCGAGTTTAACATTGATGGTTGTTTTGCCACCAACCGAAACTTCCTGCATCTTCATCCCCACAAATGAAAACTGCAAAGTGGCATTTTCGGGAATGTTGCTTAAAGTGTAACTCCCATCTAAATCTGTAACTACACCCATGGTGGTTCCTTTAACAACTATAGAAGCACCGGGAACTGAGGCTCCAGATTGGTCGGTTACTTTCCCTGTTACCTTTTTGCCTTGTTGCTGGACGACCGAAGAAGTTCCAACTGCATTATTTGCTTCAGGTGTTGTCAATACTATTTGCCTGTTTTTCACCGTGTAAGTGACATCAGTACCTTCGAAAATCTTGTCCAATATTTTTTCAATCGTACTGGGTTGTGCCTCAACATTAACTTCTCTGTTTACATCAATAAGCTTTTCGGAGTACAAAAAGAAAAATTCACTTTTGTTTTCAATTGTTCCCAAAACATCTTTTACCTTGGCATTTTTCAGGTCTAATGAAATTCTGGTCGTCTGGGAGTAAGTCTCAGAGGCAACGGAACCCAAAAACGAAAACAGAATTATACACAGCGTTAATTTCATTTTTAATAAGATTTCTACTGCACTTGGAAATGTTTTCCCAAGAACATCGTTTCGTAATTTTTTTATCATACTTTTGTTTTGAAAATGATTTAATAATTGTCAAAATATTTTTTTTGACGGTTTTTGAATTTCCGGCAGGAGGATGGTTGCACATTTTCCTGCTTTTTTATTGCATTCTGGTCACTGTTTTATCTCATAGGCATTTCTTTTTTGTTTGTAAATAATTAGTGTTCAATTCTTTGTCATGCATTTCAATCCGATTAATACTTTTTGTTTTGAGAAACTGCCATCCGACAATTTTTCTCTTTTCGTTAGCTTATAGCTTACCGGAGTGGCTAAAGTCATAAGCTCAAGCACCTGAGGCAATGTTTCATCCATAAATGTGGCTGTAAAGGTAAACTCATTCACTTTTACATTGGCAATTTCAACTTCAACATTATACCACCTTGCCAGCTTTTTGGCAACCCCTTCAACTCCTTCGTTTTTAAACACCAAAAGTCCGTCTTTCCAAGCGGTGTATTTTTCGGTATTCACTGTGTCAAGAGTGTACGCATTTCTTTCAGAAATTAACTTTAAACATTGGCCTGTCACTAATGCTTTTATTTCCTTGTTATTATCTCTTTCATATAAAATAACCTTTCCTTCCACAAGTGTAGTCTCAATATTGTCGTCTTCGGGATAGGCACTGACATTAAATGCTGTTCCTGTAGCCCAAACATCCAAACGGTTCGTACCGACAATAAACGGTATCTCTGCATTATGGGCTACTTCAAAATAAGCTTCTCCGGTTAAAAAGACTTTGCGGTTTTCACCTTCGAAACGGTAGGGGTATTTCAACTTACTGCCATGATTTAACCACACTTTTGTGCCGTCACCCAATAGAATGTTCATCTTTGAACCGGCAGGAGCTTCCACTTCGAGGTCGTTCAAATTGTCACCATAACGATCTCTATACGAAAGGTTTGTGTAAAGTAACAAGCTTAAAACCGGTAACAACAGAATTGCAGCAGCTCGTGTTATTATTGTCAATATCCGGTTTCCGGTTGCTGCTTTTTGAATCACAAATTGGTTTGTATTTCGGTTGATATTGATCTGGTGATGGATTTTATCCAATATCCGGGTGTATTTCATCCTTTCAACAGGTCCGGCTTCAGGTTCGAACTCGTTCCATACTTCCTGAATCATTCCTCGATCCGAAGTTTTCAGCGAGGCTTCCTTAATCCATGAAAGGAGCTGTTCGAACTCCGTTTCGGTACAGTTACCTTGTAAATATTTTATGAATAAATCTTTTGTCATTCTGATTGTTGTATCCAATAATAAAAAAGTTTCAAACAGTGATACGTTTAACTTTTGAAATACCACTATCTGAATTTAAAAAAAAATGTAAAATTGATGTATTAAAGAAAGAGGCTCACAAACAACATATTTACCATCAAGGTATTGTCAATGTTTTGGCGCAGATATTTTAAGGCTTTCGCAATATGGTTTTCAACTGTATTTTTCGATATCCCCAATTTTTCAGCTATTTCAGGGTAAGTTAAACCATCCTCTTTGTGCAAAAGGTAAACCTGTTTCTGCCTCTCCGGCAATTGTGCAATCAGTTTTTGAACCTGAGTGTTTAGCTCGTTAAATTCAATCTCACTAATGAGGTTGGGTGTGGCGTTGATAACAGCGGAATATTTCAGGTGTTCAAGGTATTTATTGTTATTGATTCTTTTTCGGATCAGGTCTATCGAATTGTTGTAAGCGATGGTAAAAATATAAGAATTCAACAATTTGTAGTCTTCCAGCTTGTCCCGCGACTCCCAGATTCTGACAAAGACTTCCTGCACAATGTCGTCAGTGTCAGCTTCATTCTTTAAAATTTTGAAAACGAACGAAAACAATTTATGACTGTACAGTTCATAAACCTTATCAAAAGCCAACATGTCATCACTTTTCAAACGGGTCAACAGTTCCTGTGTAATATGGTTCTTGCCGGAATTCATAGTCAAATTTGCTTTGAACGTTTAACGGGCTAAAATTACATAAATACCTATTACCGCCAAATCGGAAGTAAGTCAAAATAGATTCTTCTAACCATCCGTTTTAAT
>CAILKW010000572.1 GCA_903834845.1 uncultured Bacteroidia bacterium
CAATTCAATCTCTTCCAACGATTTTCCTTTTGTTTCTGGCAGGTATAAATAAGTAAAAAGCCATTGAAGGAAAGACATAAGAGCGAGAAACACGAAAGTTGCTGCACCTCCGGCAGAAGCCAGGAAATGGGGAAATAGAAGAACTACAAAGAAGTTAAAAAACCATTGTGTAAACGAGGCAAAAGCAACAGCTTTACCCCTGATTCTGTTGGGAAATATCTCCGAAACCAATGTCCAGAAAGCAGGCCCAATGCAGGAAGCGAAAAAAGCGATAAACATTAAAATGCAAATCAATGTAAAAATCCCGCTTAGTTCAAGGTAAAAAGAAAATGCCAAAAGTAAAAGGGTAAATGTCATTCCCAATGAACCAACAAGATAGAGAATTCTACGACCGGCTTTATCAATTAAGAAAATAGCAACAAAAGTGAAAAGACCATTGATTAAACCTATTAATGAGGTTTGCAGCAAAGCATTTTCTATTTCAACTCCGGCTGCAAGTAAAATTTTGGGTGCATAATCAACAATTGTGTTTATGCCACTAATCTGAACAAAGACAGCCAGAACGAACCCAAAAGCAACAACTTTTCGAGAGGCGGGTTTGAATAATTCGGCAATTGTTGCAGATGAAGTATTGGCTTTGAGCGATTCGGAAATTTCTATAATTTCAAATTTGGCCATTTCAATGCCTCCAATATCGGTAAGAACGGTTAATGCCTCTGATTTTCGACCTGCTTTGTAAAGCCAGCGCGGACTCTCAGGGATAAAAAACAAGCCGATAAAGAAAAGGATAGACGGAATAACACCTGATGCAAACATCCAACGCCAGTTATTCACAAGATCATGAAGAGTATAATTAATAGTGTATGAGATAAGTATCCCAAACACAATTGTAAGCTGGTAAATCGCCACAAGTGTTCCACGGTTTTTTGCCGGAGCCACCTCTGCAACATACATTGGCGAAAGAACGGATGCCGCTCCAACAGCTAAACCCCCAGTTAAACGGGCCATAATAAAGAAAACCGAAGAAGTTGCAATGGCAGTGGCAGCACATGAAACTGCGAAAAAAAGCGCAACAATGAGGAGAATTTTTTTCCTTCCGTACTTGTCGGTAAGAACTCCTGAGCCAAACGCCCCAATGATAGCACCTACTAAAAGCGAACTGACTCCCCAGCCCAATTGCAGTTCGTCCCAGCCAAAATATGGTTGAATAAAGGGAACTGCTCCAGAAATTATGGCAATATCGAAGCCAAACATCAAGCCGCCGATTGTGGCTATAAAGCAAATAAAATACAGGTAAGTTGATCTTTTAGTTTCTCTCATTATAATGTAAATCAGATATTTATATATTCGTATTAACAAAAAGGTTCTGTGTTTTTTATGGCATGTCCGGCAATTTCCATCCATCGCGGTAGGTATGCCTGATGTATTCGTTGGCACGTTCTAAAGCGTTGAATTTAGCATATTGGGTGTTAAAATTAGGATGGCCGTCAATCACTTTAAACTCATCAGAGGTAATGATTTTCAGCTCATCCGTTGCCGAAATATTGGTGATCTGCATCTTTTCGGCATCCCATCTAAGCGATTTGTTCAAGCTCTGAAGCCTTATAGCAAGGACACCCAATAGTACCATCTCGTTAAATGGCCCGGAGTAGGCAAAATTTGAAGTTCCTTCCACCCTGTTTTCCGGCGACTCCTTACAAGCACGAATCCAGTCCTGCTCGTGAGGACCGTCAACATATCCGACGGCACCTGGAATACGGCGCAGATAATGTGCCACCAAAGGCACACGCCCCGAAACCAAACGAGGTTTAAAACCACCACAGCCACAAATAAGGGTATCTTTAGAGCCAATAAAAATGCAACCACCCAGACCATCTGCCATAAGATTCTCACCTTCGGGAAGAATCTCTGAAACATTGGGATACAAACCACCATCGTACCAGTAAACTTTAACAGGTGGCATTGCCAGCTTTGGCATATTGTCGCGAGCAGGGAATGTAAACTCAACAGTTTCGGCTTGGGGTGCTGACTCTGTATTTACCGCAGTACTGCTTCCACGTACTTTTTCGGGATACCCTAATTTAAGCGACTGATATACAGGATCCAACACATGACAAGCCATGTCACCAAAGGCTCCCGTTCCGAAATCCCACCAGCCACGCCAGTTCCAAGGTGTGTAAATGTCGTTGAAGGGACGCATTGGAGCAGTTCCAATAAAAAGATCCCAATCCAAAGTTTTAGGAGTTTTCATTAATTGTGTCGGACGTTGGAGACCCTGTGGCCAGATAGGACGATCGGTCCAGGCATGTACTTCTTTTATCTCACCAATTTCACCATTCCAAATCCATTCACAAAGTTGACGAACCCCGTCACCGGAGTTGGCCTGATTTCCCATTTGAGTTGCCACTTTATGTTTGGCTGCCAGCTTGGTCAGTAGTCTGGATTCGTAAACCGAATGGGTCAATGGTTTTTGACAATATACATGTTTTCCAAGCGAAAGTGCAGTTGCAGAAACTATTGCATGTGAATGGTCGGCAGTAGCAACCATAACACCATCAATGGAACTGCCCATCTCATCAAACATCTTGCGCCAGTCCCAATAACGTTTGGCATTCGGAAACTCTTTGAAACATGTTTCGGAGTATTTCCAATCCACATCGCACAAACCGACAATATTTTCTTTCGACATTCCTACCAGATTGGGATGTCCTTTCCCGCCTATCCCTACACCAGCAATGTTCATCTTGTCACTTGGAGCTTTATGCCCTAATCCGCTAACAGAAAAGCTTGGTACAATTGAGATTCCTGCTGTTGCAACGGCAGTATGTTTTAAGAAATTCCTACGTGAAGTATTGTTATTTTCCATACTATATTTTGTTTATAATTAATTAAATTCTTTTAGTTTGATGTTGCTATACCATACCTGAGTGCCATGGTTTTGAAGAGAAATATATCCTTCATCAAATTTCCCATAATCTGGAAAGGTTGACCATTTGCCGCTGTCGCGTAACTTTTTCCAATCTTCAGAATACTTTTCATAAACGACAACTACTACACCATTAATGATTTGTGTTACCTGGTTACCGTCAACAACAAGCATAAGTTGATTCCATTCACCAACAGGCTTGCACGGAAGCGATTTTGGAGGATACATAGCATAGTTGGCTCCGCAAATTTGCCAATCCTTCAACGGATCTGGCCAGTTTGCCTGATCTATAATCTGAAATTCGGGGCCTGTTTCATAAGGATATTTATATTTTGGATCTTCACAAATCTGAAATATAATACCACTGTTGGTTCCTTTCATCATTTTAAAATCGAGACTCAAGGCAAAATTGCGATATTTCTTGTCAGTAATAATATCCTGACTTTCGGCTCCACCTTTGGTTGTAGTTGTAAAAACGCCATCCTCAATAATCCAGCAATCGGCGAAACCCTTTAAATTGTAACCATGCCAGCCATTTGTTGTTTTACCGTCAAAAAGTAAGTTCCACCCCTTGGTCTTCTCTGAGGCAGACAATGTATTCGGTGCAGAAGCACGATCAATCTGACCGTAAAGTGTCAGAGGATCTCTACTTTCAGAAATAGTACATGAAATCAGTACAATGATCATTGGACAAAGAAGAAATACAGTTGTTAGATTTTTCATTTTTACTAATTATTAAAATATATTTACAAATAGATATATTACAATGATTTAATTCTGATATTTCGAAACCATATTGTGGCATCGGCGTGTTTACCTTGCAATCCTATTGCCCCTTTTGTTGGCAACCCTGCAAAGGGTTTTGGAAGCCATTCAGGAATTGTGCTGCCATCTGGATTTGTTTTACCTGAGGTCCATAGACGCATATCCATTGTGGTGACTTTTTTCCCATTCAATTCAACCTCAATTATTTGTCCTTTGCAAGTAATCTTAAAACGATTCCATTCTCCCGGTTTTTTTACTACTTTTTGTTGATTTGCGGGTAAGTGTCCAAAAATAGCACCACATTGATAATCCTTTCGCGCTGTACCCCATTTTTCGCAGTAGTCATCGGCTATTTGTATTTCAACAGAATTTGGAATCCAATCTTCCTGATTGGTGCAATAAACAATTACGCCGCTGTTTGTTCCGTCTTCAGTTTTGAATTCGAGGTCCAAAACAAAATTTTCGTGATCACCTAATGCCCAAATAACTTTATCTTCGGAGGCAGTGATAACACCCTTATCCAATGACCAGCATTTCTTATCAAATTTGGCCTGACCAAGATCTTTGCCAAACAGAGGTTTCCATCCAATGCTTTTCTGGGTTACTGACTTTGAAAATCCACCAAGACAAATACTAAGAAGTAACACTAAAATAACTAATTGATTCTTTTTCATTTTCCTATTATTTAAATCATTTATAATCTTACTACTGCAAAATTTACCCGAGGCGCCGAAGCCGGAAAGAAGTACTCTTTAGCATCGGCAACCGTAATATAATACTCGAAATCA
>CAILKW010000573.1 GCA_903834845.1 uncultured Bacteroidia bacterium
CTTTCGGCAAATGCCTCTGCAAGTCTGTCTGCCAATGATTCGAGAAGAATTGCCTGATAATCATTACCTTCTTTCTTGAATTTTTCAACCCATTCGGCTACACCAATTCCGGCTGTCACCGCAAAACCACCACAATAATCGGCAATGCCAGTAGTTTTAGGAGCCACAAAATCGCTAAGACAATAATTTGGCAGGTTTGAACCTCTTTTCTGTTGTTGGCGTAAATGACAAAACTTACCTAAAACTGTCTCACGAGTTTCATCAGTATATAATTCAATATCATCACCTTTAGAGTTTGCAGGCCAGATTCCGAAAATACCTTTTGCGATAATCATTTTTTTTGCAATAATCTCATCAAGGAAAATATTTGCATCATCGTAAAGCTTACGTACCTCAATTCCCTGCTTTGCATCTTGGAGAATAGCGGGAAATTTTCCGCGAAATTCCCAGGCCAGAAAGAAAAAAGTCCAATCAATATCGAGCCTCAACTCCTCAATCGGATAATCTTCAAATACTTGTATTCCCATAAAAGCAGGTGTATAAACCATTGATTTTTTCCAGCCCGGATTAAAGGCATTTGCCCGAGCCTCAGCAAGAGTAAGATATTCTTTTGGCTTTTTGGCATTGTGGGTCGCGCGAAGCTCTTTGTATTCTGTTTTAATTAATGAAATATATTCCTGATCATTAGCCAAAAGGTTTGCCACAACCTGAACTGCACGTGAGGCATCTTTTACATAGACAACCGGACTACTGTACTGAGGTGCAATTTTTACAGCAGTATGAATTTTTGAGGTTGTTGCACCACCAATTAAAAGCGGAATTTTAAACCCCCTTCGCTCCATCTCATGCGCCACGTGAACCATCTCTTCGAGCGAGGGTGTTATTAAACCACTTAATCCGATAATATCCACATTTTCTTCAATGGCCTTATTAAGAATAGTTTCCGCCGGAATCATCACGCCAAGATCAATTACATCGTAATTATTGCAGGCTAAAACAACACCAACAATGTTCTTTCCAATATCATGTACATCGCCTTTTACTGTGGCAAGTAGGATTTTCTTTTTTTGAGTAGGGGCCTGTTTCAAATCAAGTTTATCCTGCTCAATATATGGTTGTAAAAATGCCACCGCCTTTTTCATTACGCGAGCCGACTTAATTACCTGTGGAAGAAACATTTTCCCGCTTCCAAATAAATCCCCTACCTTATTCATCCCGTCCATTAACGGTTCTTCAATTATCCTGATTGCACTGTTATATGATGGGAGTAATTCTACAATATCCTGCTCAATAAAATCAGTAATGCCTTTTACAAGAGCGTGTTGAATACGTTCAATAACCGGAAATGAATGCCACTCCACAATTTTATTCTCTTTTTTATCGCTTTCTTTGATATTTTCCGAAAATGCAAGAATTCTCTCAGTTGCATCCGGTCTTCGGTTCAGAATAACATCTTCGACATAAGTCAGCAAATCTTTTGGAATCTCATCGTAAATTTGTAACATACCCGGATTGACAATACCCATATCAAGACCGGCAGCAACAGCATGGTAAAGGAAAACAGAATGAAAAGCTTCGCGCAATGTATTATTTCCCCTAAATGAAAATGAAACATTTGAAATACCACCGCTGACCTTGGCAAATGGAAGGTTTTCCTTGATCCATCTTGTGGCGTTTATAAAATCGAGAGCGTAGTTGTTGTGTTCCTCTATCCCGGTTCCGACAGTTAAAACATTGGGATCGAAAATAATATCCTGAGGTGGAAAATGGACTTCATCAACCAAAATACGATAAGCACGTTCGCATATTTTTATTCGTTGTTCAAATGTTGCGGCTTGACCTTGTTCATCGAAGGCCATAACAACAGCGGCAGCACCGTATTTTTTTATCTTAAAGGCACATTTTTTAAAGAACTCTTCCCCTTCTTTCAGACTAATTGAATTGACAATTGCTTTTCCCTGAAGACATTGAAGCCCTGCTTCGATGACTGACCATTTCGACGAGTCAACCATTACAGGAAGACGTGCAATATCAGGTTCCGACATTACCAAATGAAGGAAACGAACCATCTCTTTTTCAGCATCGAGCATCGCATCATCCATGTTAACATCAATCACTTGCGCACCACCTTCAACCATTTCTCGGGCAATTGCAAGGGCTTCCTCGTACTTTTCGTCACGGATCAACCTTGCGAATTTTATTGAACCGGCTACATTACACCGTTCTCCGATATTTATAAAGTTTGATGATTTGGTAACGGTCAATGGTTCTAACCCGCTTAAACGGGTTGCCAATTCGAGTTGATTTCGTTTATGTGGTCTTGACTTTGCAGCCATTTTTACCAGTTCGCGGATGTGATCAGGAGTTGTCCCGCAGCATCCGCCAATAATATTAACCAAACGGTTTTCGAAGAAACTCTGAATTTGAAAACGCATTACCTCAGGTGTTTCGTCATATTCTCCAAATTGGTTTGGCAATCCTGCATTAGGATGGGCACTTATGTAGAAAGGAGCTTTGCGGCTCAACTCCTCCAGGTAAGGGCGCATTTCCTTCGCTCCTAAAGAACAGTTGAGGCCAATACTTAATAAATCAATGTGCGAAAGTGAGTTAAGAAATGCTTCAACAGTTTGCCCTGAAAGAGTTCGACCGCTTTTGTCGGTAATAGTACCCGAAATCATCACTTCAATTCTAATATTCCGGCTATCGAGGACTTCTTCTATCGCCATCATTGCCGCTTTAGCATTTAAAGTGTCGAAAATTGTTTCAACAAGTAGTATATTAACGCCACCATCGAGCAATCCTTCAACTTGTTCATGATATGACTCCTTCATATCAGAAAATGTTATAGCCCTGAATCCGGCATCGTTCACATCAGGTGACATCGAACAGGTTTTATTAGTCGGCCCTATTGCTCCTGCCACATAGCGGGGTTTTTCGGGACTGTCATAATGAGCAGCTACTGCGCAAGCAATTTGAGCTGAAACCTTATTTATTTCATAAACGAACGATTCTAAACCATAATCTGCCTGCGAAACTCTTGTAGCATTAAACGTGTTGGTTGCAATAATATCGGCACCAGCTTCAAGAAATGACGCATGAATTGCCTCTATTACTGAGGGTTTAGTAATTGAAAGAAGATCGTTATCTCCTTTCAGCGGCGAAGTCCAGTTTGCAAATAGTTCGCCGCGGAAATCTTCTTCCGTCAGTTTAACTCTCTGAATCATTGTTCCCATCGCTCCGTCTAAGACGAGAATCCGATGTTTCAAATCCTGTCGTATTTTGCTTTCTTTAATCATTTTTCTATTTTGTAAGCTTCAAATCAAATATTCCGCGAATTCCTACTTTCCCATCGCAAATAATAACAAGCGAAAGTATCTCTTGGATATTTTCTGTAAATTTTAATACACTATCAATATCTTCCGATGTTTGAACCACGTTTCCCAGTGAAGTTGCCCAGGCATCGGCAAGAGCAGTATCTTTACATGCCACCATTACCGCGTCGGCTTTCCCAAAGCTCAACGAAGGACCGACTGTCCCCGATGAGGTACATACCCCAATATATCCGGTATCCTTAGGGATTTCAATCCCAATCTTTCCGGAAAGAGGTGAATTTCCGGCAAATATCGAAAGTACTAATGGATTTATCAAATGAAGGAAAATATCGCCTCCATTTTCAATAGCAATTTCAGTGATTTTAAAGTTGTTCATCAAGTCGTAACCCAATTGCTGAGCAAATGCACCAGCAACTGCTGCCATTGGGCCGACATTAGCCTTTCGCGCCGCAATAGCCATTTCCAATGCCAAATCCGGTGCGTTTTTTTTTGTTTGATGTGGCTTGAGTGTCAGTCCAAATTCAGGATCAATGGACAGATAGTTCTCAATTTGCTTTCGGTAAGCTTTGATTTTGTCGAAGCAATATACCTTCATTTCCTCAAGATAAGAATCCGGATCTATACCAACCCACAAGTCTGTTTCTTTATATCCTGTTGTAAAAGAGCGAAAACGCCCTTCTCCCATTGTATTTCGGTATGTTCTTTCTTCAATCAATTCCGAATATTTTCAGGTTCTTCCTCGTGAAAATTGATATCGAAAAGGTTCATTGGACAGGCAGGGACACAGAGTTCACAAACGACACAAAGCTCAGGTTCGAATGTTAATTTCCATTTTTCGCGATCCATAGTCAAAGCTCCAGTAAAACAGACTCCTGTACAATTACCGCAATTGATACATTTACCTGATTCGAACTTTATTTTTTTCCCAAGCGGTTCACATATAACCGAGTTAGCTTCGAGATAATCAATACCTTCTTCCATATTCTCAGGAAGAGCCTCCATTTCAAGCAACAAACTACCTGTTCTTCCAGGCCTAACTTCGGCTTTAAGAATACTGAATTTAATATCGAAATCTTTTATTAGCTTATATGTCAAAGCTTTATCAGCACTATCAGGAGGAAATTTCATCACATATCTGCGGGTAATTTCTTTCATTGTTCTCCTCCTTCCGTTTCAAAAAGTTTTTTTACTGATGTGCCAGTTGGGAACATAATAACAGGAGCGGTTAATTCAAATCTGCCGTTTTGGATACTTTTTTTAAGAATATCAGCAATTTCGCGTGCTTTTTGAAGACTTGCTACAGGTGCTGTGCGAACTTTTTTACCATTAATATCAATTATTCCCGATTGCAGCTGGGCATAATTTGTTCGGCCTAAAACAGGTGTACCTGCTTTTCCATAATCGAGTATAGTTGTATCAATTTGCTCATTTCTTATTGATACACGGTGCGCTAAATCTTCGTCAAGAATAGGGATGGGAACTCCGATACCTACAAAAAGGCTTACGCCATATTTTTCGTAATACGCTGCTCTAAGAAATTCCGCGCTCATCTCTTTTAGGTTTCCTATAACTGCAAGAGTTGCAGCATTACTCATTGGAATACCGTGTTGATTTTTCTCTTTGCTTGTGTTGAATTGTGTTCCAGGCCAGACCACGTAACCAACTGCACCGCCAAGAAATATCCTTGTGCCAATGCCAATAGTTCTCATTTCGGGATCATTAAGCAGAGGACTTAACTCACCAGATGTGGAATAGTTAGCATTTTTCATTCCGGGAAGCAAAGTTCCCATGTAGGTATATTTTATTTTTGAGGTCGTATTTGTGGCAACATTGTAGTTTTGGTAAGCATTACGCGGATTGAACAGGGTTGCCTCATTAATGGTTTCGAGCGATATTTTTGTTTTGATGTATTTTCTTGGATAACAATCGGTTCCCTTACCCCAGGCTTCCAATTCAACTTTTTTTCCCTCTAATAAATCCTGAATTACATGTGCCCCTCCATATTTGATATTTTCGGGATTTTCGGAAGTGGCTCCGATATATGTGTCCACAGCAGCAAGTCCACCGTGAGCCGGAACTCCATTTAGCATTATCCGCTCCATACGCATAGGTGGTGTAGTATGGCCAAAATTCAGAATTGCCCCCGACGAACACATTGCGCCAAAGGTAGCTGTGGTGACAATATCAACTTTCTTTACAATTTCTGAAGGGGAAAGCTCGCGTGCCATTGAAGAAACTTCTTCGGCGGTAAGAACAACTGCTTTACCGTTTCTTATTTTTTCGTTGATCTCTTCGTAGGTTTTTTTAAACACCATATTAAAGTATTAATTATCAATATTCAGAATTGCCACCTGAAATTGCAGGTAAGCTTATGATAAAAATTATTGGTGCAAATTTAGTTAAAAAACGAGTATTTCAGTCCGTTGGTTCTTTTTGATATTTAATGTATCTTGGATTTTTTTCAAATCAAAACTCTCTCTTATGACTTCAACCTCATATTAGCTTAATTTACTATGATATTTCAATACTTTCTTTAATTACTTCATTAATGAAACTATCACCATCTAAAAAGTAATTAGTAGGATATGGATGCGTTTCTATAATAGGATATTTTATGTTGATTTTTGAATACAACTTCAAATTATCAAATACATTATCATTAAATTGATCGGAGATTAACAGTAAATCAATATCCGACCACTCGTGAATATTTCCTTTAGCCATTGATCCGAAAAGGAAGACCCTAAAAAAAGTCAAACCTATTGAATTACAATCCTTTATAAAATATTGAGCCGTTTTTATTGCAGATTCTCGAGTAACCATAATCTTAAAGCATTAGTTGTTTCAATTGTTGATTTAGCAAATTGCTCATTACAAATACGATGCATTGAGGATAAGTATTCTGGGTAACGCCCCTCCAACTGAAAACGATTTAATTTCAATAAAAATTCATTTTGGTCATCTGTCAATTTTAATGGAGTAGCAGCTAACAAATAAATTAAATTGTGAGAACGTGGAGGAACATTCTCTGCATTATACTTAATCCAAAGAGACTTGCAAAGCTTTTCAATCACCAAATGTGAAAAGAAAAGTGATTGAAGGTAATTCTTTCCAATTAAAAGTGAAAAGACTGCCTTCCAATCATCTTCTGACTGTTCTATCCAAAACTTAATATATTCTCCTTTGGTTTTCATTGATATAAAAGTAGTTCATATTTGAATACAACCTTTATGTTCTAAAAGTAAATTTTCAAGACGCTCTTCAGCCTCATCTAACTCAATAAAATTGGCTGTTCCATTTAATATTTCATTAAATTCCTGATTGAGATATCTTTGATTCTTCTTAAAATCAAAACTCTCGCTAATAATCTCAATCTCATCTTCACTGAATTTACCAAGAAGCCATAGCACCTTGTCGTAAACCTTATCATTCACATTTAGTTTTAAAGTATGCATTTGTCTCTTTTTTTTACAAAGGTATTGAAATTATATTAGTCAAACCAATTTTTCCTTGCCATTAGTAGTCTCCTATAATTACAAATAAATACTTTTCAATATCTCTCTTGCGATAAGTATTCCATTTACTGAGGCTTGCATTAATCCACGGGTAAGACCGGCTCCATCGCCGCCAAAATATAGATTTTTGACCGCCCGACTTTGGAATGTTTTGTCAACTTTGATTATGTTGGAATAAAATTTGACTTCTACGCCATAAAGTAAGGTTTCATCACTTGCAAGCCCCGGACTTACCTTGTCCAATGACCTGATCATCTCAATGATATCAAATAAAATACGGTGAGGAAGTACAAGACTCAAATCGCCGGGAACAGCATCCTTTAGTGTTGGAATAATATTATTACGGTAGAGCCTTTCCGGGGTGGTCCTCCGCCCCCGAACCAAATCGCCAAATCGCTGAACTAATATTTTATTACGCGTCAACATGTTAGCAAGCCGTGCAATATGATGACCATATTCGATAGGGGCATTAAAAGGTTCGGTAAATTTCTGTGAAACTAACAGTGCAAAATTGGTATTGTCGCTTTTCAGATCTTTGTAGCTGTGGCCATTGACTACCGCAAGGTTTCCATCGTAATACTCTGAAGAGACGAAACCACCCGGGTTTGAGCAAAACGTCCGCACTTTATCATCGAAAGTCCGTGTATAATGAATTAGTTTAGCTTCATAGAAATTCTCATTAATCTCCTGCATAATCTCGTTCCGACATTCCAGACGAACACCTATATCAACAATCCCGATTTCCGTAGGAATATTTTGAATGTCACACTGATGCATTAGCCAGTTGGAACCTTCGCGACCAACAGCAACGACAATTCTTTTGGCATAAAAGAACTCTTTCGAACATTTTAAACCATTAATCTGATTATTGTTAATAATAAATTCTTCGACAGCTGTATTAAACCGCACTTCTACCCCACTTCTTGTAAGATGATCATAAATAGAGCGATAAAGTTGCTGAGTTTTTTCAGTTCCAAGATGTCTTACTGGGCACGGCACTAATTTCAGGTTTGCTTCGATAGATTTACGCCTGATTTCACGCATAGCAGGAGTTTCTGTTGCTCCGTGAATTTTGGAATCCGCCCCAAAATTAAGATAAATATCATCAGTATAGCCAATCATTTCCATAGTTTGTTCCACACCAATATAGTCAGTCAACATGCCACCAACTTCGTGCGAAAGAGATAATTTCCCATCGGAATAAGCACCTGCACCAGCCCAACCTGTTGTTATGGAACATGGTTTGCAATTTACACAAGTACCTCCGTTAGTGTGTTTAGGACACTTGCGATGATGAATATCCCTTCCTTTTTCCAGAATAAGTATTTTGAGATTGCTGCGTTCTTTTACTAATTCGTAGGCTGTAAAAATTCCAGCTGGTCCTGCCCCGACTATAATAACATCGTAAACCATTCAATGAGAATATTAAAGTTGATATATTTACAATTTGCCTTAAAAATAAAGAAAGTGACAAATCACACAAAAGTATTGATTTTTTGTATATTTTTGAAACCTCTGATAAATCTTTAAAAATCAATTATATGAAACTAAAAAAAATCTCAGTCGTTTTTTTGCTCCTTGGTATTCTGCCTTTATGGTTAATGTCGCAGAATGAGAATATTGACCTCAGTATGATTTACAAAATCAAGCAGGAAGGGTTAAGAAATTCGAGTATTGAGGATTTGGCGTTCTGGCTGACCGACTTTGTAGGGCCACGGCTGACCGGCTCCACTGGCATTAACCGAGGAAACGAATGGGCTAAGAAAAAGATGGAAGAGCTTGGTTTCCAAAATGTAAGAATTGAGATTGCCCGTGAATTCACACGTGGGGGCTGGGATAATCTGAAAACTTATGCAGCAATTACTTCGCCATATTATACCAATTTTTCTTGTAATCCTGTTGCCTGGACTGGTAGTACAAACGGTTTGGTCAAGGGTGAGGTTGTGCTTATGGACGTAAAAACGGAAGCAGATCTTGAAAAATACAAAGGGAAAGTTTCCGGCAAAATTGTGCTGATGCCTACTATGGCGACAACTCCCAATGAAATCAGTTTTGAACCCCTTGCAAGCCGTTTGACTGATGCTCAGCTAAAGGATCTTTCGATGGCATCCTCTTCAACACAGGGAGGCCGCAGGGGAAATTATGATTTTGCAACAATGAGGGCTCAGCGTGAGTTGAGAACCAAAATTTCAGAGTTTCTTGTCAGTGAAGGTGCATCTGTAATACTTAATAATTCTGGAACATACAATATTCCACGCTCAACTGGTGCTAATTATACCGCCGGGGAAAAGGAACCAATTGCAGAACTGAATCTTCCTTTCGAAGACCATGGAAGAATGGAAAGGCTGATACGTCATAATGTGCCTGTTGAGATGGAAGTTGAAATAAAGAATAAATTCTTTGAAAGCCCCAGCGTTTACAATGTAATCGGTGAAATCCCTGGAACTGATAAACTGCTGAAGAATGAGGTTGTTATGGTCGGTGCCCATATTGATTCTTGGCATGGAGGAACAGGAGCTGCCGATGATGCTTCAGGATGTGTAGTAATGTTGGAAGCACTTAGAATCCTTAAAAACCTTGATGTTGCCCCGAAAAGGACGATCAGGATAGCCCTTTGGGGTGGGGAAGAACAAGGTTTATATGGTTCGCGTGGTTATGTTGAAAAGTATTTGGTAGATCCGAAAACAAAGGAACACAAACCCGATTTTGACAAGTTTGCCGGATATTTCAACATGGATAACGGATCGGGCAAATACCGAGGTATTTATCTTCAGGAAAATGAATTGGACAGGCCGATTTTTGAAGAGTGGTTAAAACCTTTTGTGGATATGGGTGCTTCGACAATTACAATGAGAAATACCGGTGGCACAGATCATCTTTCATTTAATTCAGAGGGATTACCAGCATTTCAGTTCATTCAGGATGAAATCGAATATGGGCGTGGTTATCATACTACAATGGATACTTATGAAAGGCTTTCAATTGCAGATCTAAAACAGAATGCTGTAATTACGGCTTCATTTGTTTACAATGCAGCTATGCGCAATGTAAAATTACCCGGAAAACCTTTTATGAAACCCTTGCCAGAAACAGAACGAAGGAGACCATAGTCAGACAATTGAGGGAATATCTATTCCTTTAACCCGGGTTTTCTTAAAAATAATGCCAATACTGCAAAGGAAGTAAAATATAACCTTTGCAGTATTGGCATTTTTACATGGCACAATAAGTTCCTAAGCTATGATGGTTTTAATCCTCTCCTTAGGTGTCTGATAAGATAACCGAATGGCCGATAAAGAAAAAGTAATAAAGGATTTGTGGTTCTTATATCCTTTGAATCGGAAAAAAGTATAAATCTGGTTTTTAGGAAAGCAATTCTATTGCCTAAATCAGAAAAGAGCAAAAGGCCAAAAACATATCCTTGCAATGAATAAGATATATCTATTTTGGTAAATACTACCTCCTTGGCTGCGATATGCTTAATACAAATTCGCACCAGTATAGTTGGAATTTTTAGTTTTGAGTCAAACAATGCAGATTTCGGAATGTAGATTGCAGCCACTGAATTGTACAATGGGATTATTTTTGAAACTTTATATTTTTGAGCCAAACTATTGATCTTTAAACTATCAAAACCGATATTCTTCATGTAGTCGTTTATATCAAGCAACCATTTTAGTCTTTGCCATTTGTGAGTAGATCCATGAAACAATAGATAAAACAGATCATATTCATTTTTCAGCACACGAAATTCTCTTGACATAAATACCTGATTGACTGTAATATCCTGATAAATAAAGTTGAAATCCGGTCCAAGAAAATCCTTTAAATCTAAAATCTGCCAATGAAGTTCAATATTCACCCTGGTTGTTGGATGGATAAAGGAAATATGTTTCGTGTAATTAAATAAATTTTGCCTTCCCATTTCATCTTCGGGTAATTCGACATCAGGACAATAACCTGAACTAATTAAATACTTGTATGCCCTGGGAATATCCTTTGAATCAATCAGTATATCTAAATCGTGATACCGTCTGAAAGTAGCATCTCCGTAAATCCTCAGGGAAAGTAGCGGGCCTTTTAACGGTATAAACCGAATACCCATCTTTCGGAATTCGTCTGTTACAACAATAAACTCACGTATTATTTTGAAATTTTCGATAATGTCTTTCTGATATAATTCTTTATGATTGGTGCCCAAAAGACTGTCAATCTGAGGATAGCTTAGTCGGTGCCTTGTATATAGGAGTTCAGGCGATAAAAGGGTTTTCATTCTAAAGTTGTTGTTTATCATACATTTCTTTAAACATGCCGTTCATTTTAACCAATTCCGTAAAGTTCCCATTTTCCACAATCCGGCCATCGTGCATTACATAAATATGATCTGCAATTTTAAGGTTATGCAACCTGTGAGTGATAAGGATTACAATTTTTTCTTTGAACCTCGCCCTAATCTCTTTAAACAGTTCATATTCTGCAACCGGGTCTATATGACTGGTGGGCTCATCAAGTATCAATAATTGTGGTGAACGATAAAAGGCCCGTGCAAGTGCCAGCTTCTGCCATTGCCCTCCGCTCAACTCTTCGCTGTTTATAAACGACCGGCCAAGTACTGTGTTGTAGCCCGTTGGTAGAGCTTGTATAAATTGGTCGGCTCCTGCACTGATTGCACTTTGAATAATTCTTGCTTTATCAGGCTCGTCCCCAAATCCAAGCCATATATTGTCGTTTACGCTGGTATAATACTGCCCAAAATCCTGAAAAACTACAGAAATATTCTTGCGAAATTCTTCCTCCGGAATCGCTTTAATATTCGCAGTTCCTATTGTTATCTCTTCATTACTTGTTGAATAAAGCCTGCAAAGCAATTTTACCAACGTTGACTTTCCCGAGCCGTTTTCACCCACAAAAGCAATTATGTTGCCAGATTCGCACGCGAAATTAATATCATGGAGAACCGGTTTTTGGGAATTTGGATACGTAAAACTCAAATTGGATATGCTCAGTTTATCCCATTGTATATCTCTAAATTCCTTGTTTACGCCAAAATCTGTTTCCGGTGACTGCAAATCAAGGAAAGTAAAAATATCGCTTAAAAATAGTTGTGATTGGTAAAGCTGAACCACCGTAGTCAGCCAGGTTTTCAAGGCACTTTGCAGACGTTGGAAGGCTGAGAAGTAAAGTACAAACCCGCCTATAGTGATAGCCCCACTTATTGCCTGAATAGCTAATCGAAAGTACATCAAGCAGATTACGATGATTTCGATCACCTGGGCCACAAAACCTGCGATTGTCTGCTTTTTATTTAATTCCATTTTCTCCCTGAATAAAAGTGCCCTGATTTTTGTAAACCGTTTTAAAAATGAAGGACCGAAGCCAAAAGCACGTACTTCTTTGGCACTCAATTCAGTAGTAAGAACCATATTCAGATACCCGGATTTTCTTTCGAGTTCTGTACTCTTTTTCTCAAGCAGATAAGTGGATTTCCCGTTATACCATCGAATGATTATAATGGGAATTGCAATTACAATCAATGAAACAGCATAGACCCAATCCAAAGATAAGAAAAGTGCGGAAAGCAGGAATATCGATATCGTTGACTCGATTAATTGACTGATCGTATTTACAACGATTGGCGCCTTGTAAAGGGCCTGATGCTGAGCCAAATGCAATGTATTGTGATATTCGGGGTTTTCGTAATATTCCAACTCAACTTCGATCGCTTTTTTTATGACTTCTTTTGACAAATAGTCGGTGACTAACTGCTGCTGAATACCTGTAATGTAAGAAGATAGATTAACAACAATAGAGCTTCCCAATTGAACTACCAGCAACCAGATTATTAGACCTACAACCTCATTGCGGTCGAATGAACCTCTTTTGGAGACCAGATCAACCAATTCTTTGGTAATGAACAAGATCGAAATTGGAA
>CAILKW010000574.1 GCA_903834845.1 uncultured Bacteroidia bacterium
CAAATAAAACATTATTAATAAACAAAATAAGATGCACACCGTGGCAATCCCATCATAGAAGCACAGTGCCAGAAACTTTGTTTTGACCGTGCTTCAGATTATGGGATTGCTTCATTCGCAATTCCATTCTGCAAACCATTGAATATCAGTATGCTCATTACCAATGACAATTCCAGAAGAGAGTTAAGATACTGCAAACAACATTACAGCACTTTCACCCTCATGAATTGTCATTGCGAGGTGTGCCAAATAAAACATTATTAATAAACAAAATAAGATGCACACCGTGGCAATCCCATACTAAAAGGTACAGTGCCAGAAACAATGTTCTGGATGGTGCTTCAATCATGGGATTGCCACACTCGCATTTCGTAGGTGCAAACCATTAAATATCAGTAAGCTCATTCGCAATAACAATCCTGGTGGAACACCCCCTCAAACCACTTCCACGCCACTTTATAATCCTCTACGCGGTCGCATTTGTCGAAAGGTGCGTGGTAGGTGATTTTTTTGCCGTAATAAAGCTCGCTTTTGGTGATAGTGTGTTCGTAGGTTTGGCCTGCATTCATCGTGCGGATTGCTTCCCAATCTTTGCGGTCGAGACCAACACCCGTAAGCCCTTTGCTACAGGTAAATACAATGTTCCCACGGGTATCGTACCAGGTATCGTCTTCGTTTTGCTGCAACACGGGAAATTGCACATTGTAAATCAAAATCAGCTCTTCCAATGTTAAGCCCAATGCCATAGCGGTGATTACATCAATTTCTACCAATGCCTGCCGCCGCTCGAACCAGTTGCGCAAAGGCGTACTCCATTGCCATTCAGGAGTAAGCGTATCGAAAGGTTTTAAACGGCCATCGGGTTTGCTCCATTTGTCGTTTGCAAAATCATCCTGCCAACTTTCTTCCCATAATGGGGAGTAGTATTTATTTAGACAGTTGAGTTGTAGGGTGCGGTTGAAAAGTTGGGGTTTGTATTTTTCTTCAATGCCTAAAGGAAAAGCTGTTAATCGGTTGTCAGTTAGATTAGAAGCTCCAATTGTCTTCATAAAAAAATCCAGTATTATTGAAGAAACTAAGCCTTCAAACTCAACTAAAGTTTTAATGTCTTTAAATATAACCGAAATAACCCCATTTGTATGACTTGTTTTTGGATGTAGAATAGCACTTGTCAAGGTTCGTTCACCTGCCTGATTGAGCATTTTCCGAAACCCAACCTTATAATAATCAATCCATCTATCGTATTTATCATTTCCGTCCTCGTCCTTTTCATTGGTCTTAAAGCCTTTAATTATTCCAGGGAATAAAACAGAATATAGATTCGGGACATAGTTGGTTCGCGCTAAAAATCCTTCATTATTGTAACAGTGGTCTATTATATCGTAATCTGAATTTAATAAACAAACTTTAGTTGGCGTTTTATATATTGGATTGGAAACAAAAAAATGTGGTCCGCTATAAATCATTTCAAATTTCTCAATGACAGGGAATTGGGTTGAACGCTTGATAGTTCCTATATTTACATCATTAGTTTCATGCCATCCCTCGGTAATTTTCGATTCAAAATTATAAATTGAAGTTTTAAAACCCCCTAATTTTTCCAAAACGATAATAATAGATTTTGAATGAATAGAAACTAGTTTTGCTGCTTCCCATTCTTGGGAATTTTCGAAGGTCGAAGTTAATATTCTCAATTCCGTTTCTGTAAAGTGAACAACTCTATCTGAGTGGGGTTTAATATTCCAAACATATTTGCCTGAATTTTCATCCTTAATCTTAATTCCACCAGCAAGACCTTTTTGGTTAGGAATAAATGATGCATCAATTGTGTTAGGATGGAAAACATTTGAAATAGAAATGAAAGAAATAGCTAATTTATTACCAGAATAGATATTTGAACTATAAACATTATGGTGGTCTATTTCTGCAAAAAGAACAAGTTCATTTTTAAACTGAAAATGGAACCTCAATCGTTGATATATTTCTTTTCGTAAAGTTTGCCCATTTGGGTCATCATACACACTTTCAGGGTGCAATAGGCCCATAAAACCACGTTTGCCAAGCAAACTAAACCCATTTTCCAATACACATTTATAGAGGTTAGTTTGTTGACCTACCAAAAGTGGATAATTCTGTCCGGCATTTAAAAACACTGAAGTACACTCTGTATCAAGCATTTCTGCAATGTACATTTCTTTGAGCCGTTTGTCTGCAAAAAATGCCTCTTGCATCGCCCGAACTTTTGGCGCAGATTCCTTTCGGATCGCCACTTCCGGGAACTTCTCTGAGATAATACCGCTTTCTTCAAAAGCAACTTTCAGCCATGGTGGATTCCCTGCAATCAAATCAAAACCACCACGTTCCCAGAATACATCAAGGAATTCAAGCTGCGGGTGGAAGAAATGGTATTGTGCAGCTAACCGGCTTACCAATTTTATCCGTTGGTTGTTGTCGAACAGGTCGCGGCGGGCACTGCTTTCTACAACTGCATCGGTAAACAGATCCCCATTATCGGACCGGGGACTTCGGCTTCGCTCAGTCACCGGCGGAGCCGGTTCCATCGCAAAACTAAGCTGTACCTCGGTTTCGTAAAGTTTTTGATGCCCTTTTCGTTCAATAATACTATCAATTACTTTGTTGGTGTCGAGTTCCAAAATTCCGGCAATATCCTGCCAATATTGCTGTCGGTCGGGCAGTTCACCAGCTGTGCGTACATCCCAGAACCAAAGGCTGCACCAGTAATCCATCACCATTTTCAGTTTAAAATAGGGCGCGTTACGGCGGTTTCGCTGGTCGTCTAACTGCTCTTTTTCGTCGTAGCTGCGAAGTGCCAGATCGGACTGTTCGTTTTGGCGGTAGGCTCCAAAAATATTTTGTTTGCTTGATGTCTGCAAATTTATGGTGTGCTGAAACCGGTAGTATTCGGTAAGCAGTTCGTCTATCTTATTACATAAATTCCGCAACTGATCCAATTCACCCTTACGGATTGGTTTGCACCACTCTTTCTTCCAATTAGCCACCGCTTTGGCTTCAGTGTCGAACTCAGCTTTTATCATTTTTATAGCTGCCGAGGGAACCATATTTTTGTCGGGGAGCAGGAAATGGTAAATCTCATTTTGTTTGCGTCCATGTTTAATTGTGTCGTACTCAGTATTTGGTTTAAACTCCAATTGGCGTGGAGCTTTTTCCCACCACTCTTTTTTAACTTGGCGCGTAAGCATATTCCCATTTTCGTCAACATCGCCTAATAAATCATTAGCCGAATAGACTTTAAGCCAGGCACCCACCACAGCATTACCCACTGCAAGACGGTTACTGAAAAACGGAGTTTCCATATCCTTGTGAATCACATTAAGCCACAGAGATAATTTCCCCAGCTCAATGGCAGTAGGATTTAAGTCAACGCCGTAAGTATTGTTGGTTGCAATATATGCCTTTACTTTTTGCAATTCTTCTTTATACAAGTCGGGCGAAACCCGTTTGTTAAGCTCCTTTTGGCGGTAACTGATATAAGCCTCGGCCAATTGGTTAATCATTTCGTTGTGAAAAGCGGCAGCACCCATAGCAGGTTCCAACAATTTGAGTTTTAGAAGTTCAGTGGCTTTTATTTCGCCATTTTCCAATTTTTCAAGCAGTGGTTTCAGCGTATATTTCACCGTACAACGGGTTAGCACTTCGGGAGTATAATACGATGCAGATTTCTGTCTGTCGCGACCGCTCAGCCGATAAACAAAAGTTCCTTTTCTGATAATAACATCGTGGAAGTTCACATCCTTCAGAATCTCATTCTCGTTGAAATCGTCTCGGCGCAACCGAGGTACAAGATAAGTACCCTCGCCCGGTTCGTTGGCTTTATGCACTTCGATATAATCCTGTTCGGCATAAAAACCGCGGTAAGCCAGCAAACTTTCATAAACACTGCCCAATTGGTTGATTCCCAGATTTGCATAACTAATTCGGCCACGAGCGCGGCCCCGTTGCTGCTTGCTAAGCGACAACCTGCAAATAATATCCTGCCACACCTTATTGCGAAATTTCACCTTATGCAGATGGTGAAGTTTCTGATTGTTAAATAGTGGCGAATCTATATGTCGTATTTTAAAGCTTTTATTGATTTTGATAGAAGGATCAGCTTCCATAAGGTCTTTGTCGAAAACCATTGGTTCCCTTTCGCGATAGCCGGAACACAGAAGCACAAACAACCTCGACAACGAATCGTGGAAGAAATAACCATTAAGACTGCTATCCGAAAAAAGCGTGACCTGTTCCAGATCGCGCAGCATCTCAAGCGAATACCCCTTGTTGTAAATTGGGTCGTTAGCAGGCAGAATGTCAAGGTCTTCACGACTTTCGGCGTAAAAAATAAAAAGCAGACGGTAAATAATTGTTAAGCAATCATCCTTTATTTCGAGTTCAAAAGCGTCATCGGTTTCGTCGAAATTTTCGGTAAGAATATTTTTCTGATAAAAAAGCGTTTCATTAGCCAACGCCTCCACAGCATAAATGATACCCTCTTTAAGGTCTTTGGTAACCTCATAAGCACTTTTATGACTGTCCTCATCTAATTGGTCGAGCAACACCATATTACTGTCGGGAGTAAGGGTATCCTTCCCCAACAAGAAAAAAATCAAAGCATAGTAGTTTGCGTTACGATTAGCAGTAGCCTCCGAAAAGAGCTCCTCCAAATCTATTTGCAAATAACTACCACGGAACCATTTTTCCTGTTCGAGAAGGAAAACCATATTACCCGCCAGCAATAAAATATATTTAGGACGCAAGTGCTGCTCCAATAAAAAGAGAGTAGAAACAGCTTTGTTAATAACAATAGGCGAAATTTTAAGATCAACAGGAACAGTAAAAACCCGTTCCCATTGCAAACGGTGGTAACGCTGAGGAGGATTAACCAAGCTTTCGTCTTCAACATTGTAACGCTGTTCGAACAATCCGTCAGGGTCGGTTTCATCCTCTTTAATAAGAGACTGCATTTCCATAACCATCAGATGCGGCAGGTCGCCGCGGTAAAGAGTATGCCTGACAGGAAGCACATCATGCTCAGATAAATGAAAAAGTGAATCATACTGATTATGATTACCATCGTATCCCAAAATATTCAAAACATAAGAATGAAACAAGTGACTCTCAAAGATTTTGTCCTTTACCCTCAGTTTCCCTTCGATAATCACTTGTTTAAAATGAAAATACCGGTCTTTGAGTGGCAAAATTCGTTTATTGAATTCTTTCACATCTTCAGCAGCATAACCCGATTTGGCAATCACCCTGGCAGCAAAATCCTCATCGAAATAATTAGAAGAGAAATACTCCCCAATATTTTGAATAAATTTAAGCATACTCTGTAAAAATTTATCTTTAATTTTGACCGACACAACCCCGACACTACACCGATATTACCCAGATATTCAAGCCGTTACCCCGACTAATACCCCTTCATTTTGGGTTTTTACACCGACATAAATGACCACTACACCGACATATACACCGACACTTATGTCATATACACCGACATTTAGGCCATTTACCCCGACATATACACCGACATTTATGTCATATACACCGACATTACACCGACATTACACCGACATTACACCAACATTACACCAACATTACACCAACAAATACACCGACAGCGACATTAAACCGGTTTCTTTAAAATTTGCCATTTACCATTCTTATCGGAACCAACACGCTCAATTATACCTTCTATTTGTAATTTATGTAGCTGTCTTTCAATAGTTCTGGTTGTTACGCCTATTATTTTCGCAAGTTGAGAAATTGTGATAGAATTGTTTTTATTAATATTACTAAGAATTTTCTCCACAGTGTTCTCCACAGTATTCTCCACAGTATTCTCCAAAATGTTCCCTGTAGCGTTCTTCAAAATGTTCTTCGCAGTATCCTCTCCAGTATTCCTTGAACTATTCACCAAGCCTTTCTCAGACAAATTATTATTCATATCAGAAATAACACGCCAAAGGCCACTCCTATCTGATCCAATTCGCTCGATCATTCCTTTGTATAGAAGACTATTCAATTGGTACTCAACCCCTCTGCGGCTTAAATTGGTTGCTTCTTCAATTTTCTTAGTTGTAATTGCAGGTTTTTGCTTAATTAAACTTAGAATTTTTTCAGAAACAGAGTACATTAGACTTTGGGGATTGGGTTCCTCAACCATTTTCGCTACTAAAGCACCTGGTCTTTTGAAGATAACAGTAAACATTCCCTCTTTATGGTAAATTGGTGCAGGAAGGTTATTGTCAAGCATCCTTTCTTCCATACGCATTATACCTGATCCAATTTTTTCAACCAGATGCATTCGGAGAAAAAGACTAAATATCAATGGATTACGAGAAACGCTTTTGTATCCGAAATCTTTTCCTACAGCAGCCAACAATTCACCTGGATTTGTTATTTCCAAGCGGTCGTCGAACAATTCGATAGTAGTAACCGCACCCTCTTCGAAGTAGTCACGATGAGAAAGCGCGTTGACTATTCCTTCTTTTAACACAATTTCTGGAATTTCCCAAACATCCTTTCTGGGGCGACTACCTTGCCCCTCGATGTCGTAGCCAACATTGAGCTTACCACGCAACCACTCCAAAGCACTATTGTATTGAACAACCAGAGGGCCACCGTATGTTTTGTCATCAGATATAAAACGCTTATTAATACCCCTGAATGCCACACAACGCGTGATAGCATGAGGGTAGAAAAGCTCGGGATGCGCTGCGAAAAACAGAACAGCACCTCGCGTAATAAAACCCTCATTAGTAAATAAATTAAGATTTTGGCGGATTTGGTCATCAGAAACCAAAGTAGGAAACCCCGCTCCAATTCTAAAATTATTAAAGTTTTCTTTGTCAATTTGCGTTTGAAGGTCAAAAGTTTCGCAAGGTGCTGCATCGAAAAAAAGTTTGCCCGATTTCACGAAAAAATCAAACATTTGATTCCTCGTGGTAAGCTTTTGACTATTAGCACCAAAGCGCACGAAAACATTACCTGAATATAAGTAAGGTTTATCGTCGCCGGATGGAACTTCAATAACCCCAACATCAAGACCATCCACATTCACAATTTCAAGAGAACAAAGCAATTGAGGAACAATCTCTGAAATTGAATTTTGAATAGACGATCGTTTGGCATTATCAATCTTCACACCTTTAATGATGTTACTATCGCTGACACCAAGCAGCAAAACGCCGCCATCAGCATTGGCAAAAGCGCAAATTTCTTCGGTTAGTTCGCGCGCTTTAGATGGCACACTAACCTTGAATTCAGTATTGTAGCCTTCGCCTAAGGCAATAATTGATTTAATTTGATCTGCATTCATTTCATTAAGAATTAAAAAAAACAGCAAGGACTTTAATATATGCATCTCCTTGCAAAGAAGTAAGATCTTTTAAATATTGACTTGAAGAGCTTAAAATAGTTTCAATCTCGCGATGTTTGGAGTCTTTAATCCGTGCCCGGAAGTTGCCTAACGAACCCTCACTAAAATCCTGGTCCAATTGTTCAATTGCAGCAGAATGCCAGACATCGATATGTTGCTTATAATCATTGAGTTTTAATTCCATTTTTTGTTCCAGTTCTTTCTGATCTGTCTGTATATGTTTGGCCGTCTGAACTACTGCAACACCTAAAAGATTTTGCAGCAAAGATAATTCATCTTCCGAAATATATTCGGTATATAATTTTTCAGTTAATCTAAAATCACGAATGAAATCAATCAGATGTATTGTATTGCCATTATTACTTCCATCCAAAAAAAGACTTGTGACGATAAAGTCAGCAATTATTGGCTGACCTAAATTATTTGAAACCTGAGCCTGAAAAACAAACCATGCAACATTTTTAGGAAGTCGGTTTGTTTTTGCAACCAACGCAACATCCTTGTCAACGCTTGCCTCAAGTTTAGTCATAAAATACTTAATCACAGGATGCAACTCATACAAAACCTGAAATTCTGCCCATTCACCTTTTTTCTTTCTGGCCTCCTCGATGGCTTTTTGCACTAAATCTTTATCTAAAGTCAGCTTATAAAGTTGCCCTTGTTTGGGTTTTGATTCGGGAGGCAGATCGAACAAAATTCTATTAAGCTCTTTGGTATTCAGAATTTCCAAATATCCATCTTTCATTTCAGAAATGTCCCCTGAACTTATTTGATCAGATGAGATTAATTGTTCAAACAAATCGGTATAAAACCTCGCTTCATTAGGATATATCGTAAGATTTGTTTCGAAAGGATTATCGGTTATTTTGGAGGCAGTAGAATCATCCTGATTGGAAAAAAGAGTTGAAAAATCAAAACCAGCCATTTTATCATCAGGGTTATCCAAAAAATTTTCATTTTGCGTTAAAATAGCCTGTTCCACCATTTGCACCTCTTTATCAGTATCATACAATTTCATAACTGAACCGGCATCGCCCAAAGTTTTATAAACTATTTCCTCTTTTTGAGTAAGTCGTTCCACAATGTGAAGGTCGGTTTTCAGTCCGTCAATATCAGATTCAGCAATGATATAATGAATAAATGGGGTTTTCTTTTGTCCGTAGCGGTCAATTCGGCCATTGCGTTGTTCAAGTGTAATTAACGACCACGGAATATCGTAATTAAACATACGGTTACAGAAAAAATGAAGGTTCACACCTTGCGCACCGGCATCGGAGCAAAGCAACAAACGTACCGAACTGTCCTGTTTTCCAAAATCTTCGATAATAGCTTGTTGTTCTGAATCAGATAAACCTCCATGAAAGAATTGAATAGCCTCAACGGATATATTGAAATCGGCTTTCATTTTATCTTTTAAGTAGATTAAGGTGTTAATTCTCTCAGCAAAAAGCACATAACGCTCATCAGACTTCTTTCCTGTCCAGCCCAAAAAGAGCAGTGTTTCTTTAAACTTTTTATATTTTGTATCTGAATCAGATAATAAAATGTATTCGAGTTTTGTTTTGAGATTATTCAGCACCTCCATGCTTGCTTCGATAAACTCGTGACCCGTTATGATTTTTTCAACTTTGTCACTTCTTCGTTTAATACTTTCCAAAGCAGCAGCAGGTGATGACATAAAAGCTTTAAAAATACCAACGGAAAACAAAAAATCATCTTTCGGTTTACCATTTTTGAAATCGGAGATAGCTTTAAATTTCAGTTCTTGCTGATAATAAAGAAAATCAGTTTCTGCTGTGCTTAGCTTCGCAGAGACTCTTACAATTTGCCTTTCCTGAAAATTTGAACGAACATTTTCGTCTGTAATATCATTTTTGAATCTTCTAACATAATAAGGCTCAACATTTGATTTGCTATAATCTCCATTTCGGGGAATCGCAGTAGGTTCTATCATGTTAATAAGGTTTGCGAAATTCTCTTTTCTACCGTTGTGAGGTGTTGCTGAAGTTAGGATAAGAGATTCGCACCTGCCTGCAATAAATTGCGCAAGATCACCACGTTCGCTTTTTTCGTTCGCCACTGTATGGCATTCATCAATCGCTACAATATCCCACCTCGATTTTTCGAGGTAATGCCTAAACTTGGCATTATTTTTTAGCGTGTCTATAGATATAATTGTTTTGTCGTAATATTCAAACGGATTCTTGTTTAATGGGAGCTGAGATTTTATTTGGGCTATGCCTTCCGAATCTAATCTAACCAACGGAATAGCAAACCTATCCCATAGCTCTTGCTGAAACTGCGCCAGTATTGATTTAGGAGCAAGCACCATAATGCGTTTACCCTTCCCACGCCTGATTAATTCGGAGATGAAAATGCCAACCTCAATAGTTTTTCCTAATCCCACACCATCTGCAATCAATAAACGAGGTCGGGGTAACTGCAATGCTTTCAATGTTGGAGTTAGCTGATAATCAGCAGTATTAATTGCTGCTTTATGGCCAATTACTATTTTATTGGAGAATACCGCTGTATTTTTTATTCTGGTTTCGAGAAATAATTTGGTTTTACGATAACCGGTCTCGTTATCAGCTGTTAATCTTGTTTGTTTTGGATCAATCGGTTTGATGTCGGTATCAATATTTGAATCGAATGAAAACCTTCTGCCTCTTACTAACTCACTCATTCCTTCGGCATCAATCAGCCACGAACCATCATGATTGGTGCTGAACCCTGAGATAATAAAATCTTCGCCTCTTGTTGATATACGTTGTCCTATTGTTAAGTTCATTTTTTCTTAAAAGTATTTAATTAGGTTTTTAGGAATATAGTGATCTCTAAGTATTATATTTACAATCATATTGCATAAGAGTACAGGAGTAAAAAGTAAGGAGTAGGGACAGAAAAGCATATTAGCGACAGGTTGCCAAGTACCTGTCGCCTGCTGCAATTTAAAGTTTTACACGTTTGCCGGTCTTACTGCTTTTTTTTGCAGCTTCGAGTATTTCAACTACAGTCTTATTAATTTCTAATGAAGAGAGATCTGTCTCTTTAATAACAATATCTCCACGTATTGCAGCAGAAAAAAAAGTAAATGCATTCTTGTAAGGAGCCTCAAGAACAGGGATTTTTTCAACCTCCTCCTTTCCACGTTCCGATAATCTGTAGCGTACAGTTGTTGGGTCATCGCTGAAAATATAACCTTTAGTACCATAAATATGCATGTCTTTGCGGTTAAACGGCCAGTTCCATGACGCATTGATTACACATTCCATTGAGGGATAAGACAGGACGATTGTTGCATCGTCATCAACATTTGGATAAACATCGGGTTTATAGCGTTTTAATACTGCATATACATATTCCGGTTTCTGTCCTTTCATTATCCATGTAATCAAATCAGCACCGTAACAGCCAAAATCAATCACTGCGCCTCCTCCATTTTGCACCGGATCGGCCAGCCAATCTAAAAATTCCTTGTTTACCCCTATCTCTTTAGGCCCTTTATGCCCATCGTAAACTATTATTTTGCGCAATTCACCGATTTTATCCTGCGATATCATCTCATAACTTTTCGCATTTGATGAATACCATGTAGTTTCGTAATTAGTCAGAAGTTTTATCTTGTATTTTTCGACTAATTTCGACATTATTGAAGCATGTTTTGTACTCACAGCCAAGGGTTTTTCAACCATAACGTCTATACCTCTTGGAGCACAGGCTTCCACCACTTTCAAATGATCGAAAATAGAAGTAAAGGTTATTACTCCGTCTGGTTTAGTTTTATCGAGCATTTTTTCGAGAGTATTAAAGATAATGCTTTTATCAATTTTGTATTTGTCTGCATATCGTTGTGCCATTTCATTGTTACTTTCAAAAATTCCCACAAGCTCGAAATCCTGAGTTTTGTAGTTGCTTAACAATGGAATAACATGTGAATGAGAAAGACCTGCAATTGCAATTCTGACAAGTTTTTTTTCCGGCTGTTGTCCAACTAATAAATTAAAAATAAACAACATAGTTATAAATACAAATAAAAACTTTTTCATAGAGTTCTGATATTTAAATTATTAATTGAATTTGTTAATAAATTAGTGCATCTCTGTTTCACATACTCCCAATCCACCCCTGAAATAGTTAAACTGCACATTTGGATGGTCTGCCAACAAAGACATTGGAACTGCACTATCCATTATTTTTTTCCCGATCATTAAAGCAGTCAATCGCTGTCCGAAAGGATTATCATGAGTTCCTGCCTGCCAGATCGAAACTTTATCTGCTTTCCAGGTTTGAACCGGGCCAACCGATAATGCCTGTGTGGGAATACCTGTAACAACACCTCCGGCACTTGTACGCGCATTCTGCATACACGTTATCGGATGAAGGTCAACTACACGCGCAGTTAATTTTCTAAATTCCATTGGTGTAGGTGGCGCATCTTTGTATTTTCCTTCTCTTTTGAAGGGGTCGTTAAATGCCCAGTGTTTGGTGTCTCCTTGTCCGCCTTGCATGACGGCACAACGAGCTCCGTTTTCCCAACTATTAATGTATGATGTAAGATCGGCTTTTGGGAAATGGAGGTTAGCATCCGACATTCTGAGTTTTGGATCAATCCGGTTGAAACAGAGATCCCTGTCGGCTTTTTCGAATGAAATCGGATGGTCTGCCGCCAATTCTTTGCCGTTTACATACCATTCATCCATTCCCCAGAAATGGGAATTTGCAAGGTTGATTTGCAATTCGTTAACAAGTCTGGCAACAAGTGGCAACTGTTCCGTTGGGCCAATTGGTCCGCAAATACCTACGGGATTACTGTCGGTTGCTTGTTTCCAGGAAGTTATGTACTCTAAAGCTTCGGCCAGATAAAAATCTTCGAGAGTGTCATAAAAAACAACTTTGAAACCATCGCGTGAGAGTTGAAGCAGATCTTTCGGGGCAAGCCTTGCAGCATCCATCAATAAATCATCTTCCAATGTTGTAAAGTCCCACCATTCGGGAGCTAAAATACTTAATTTTCGTGGCATAGGAATTTTATATTAATATTGTTTGAAATGTTTACTTTATAACCACCAATTCGCCGAGCAGCTCTTTTAGGATATTCGTGTGAGGATAGCCATGGCCCAAATGCTGTCTGAACCCTTCGGCATATTGGGTGTTTATCTCTTTTCCCCTTAATTCGGCAAACCGTTTCATCGAAATGATATATTCATCCATTTTGTGGTGCTTCCTCAGCCATTCGCGCTGGCTTTTATGACATCCAAGCATTTCCTCCTTTATTCCAATTTCAGTTGAAATATCAATATAAAATGATGGTTGAACAGAATTACCGAACTTATCTTTTCCTTCGAGCGCATCAACATAATACAAATGAGGCACATACTCATAAGGTTCCTCAGTTACGTCCATGTTTTTTATTCCTGCACTGAAACAAGCAGTCTGAACAATCTTGCTGCTCATCTCATGGTCAACCATATAATCATTGGGACTGGCTGTGAAAACGATATCCGGACGTACTTTCCGGATTAATTCCGTTGCCTTGTTAATGGTTTCACGCTCGTACAAGATATACACATCGTCACATTCGAGACAGTGATAAGTTCCGTTGAGAAGTTCAGCAGAATTTGCAGCTTCGGATTTTCTAATTTGGCTAATTTGTTCACAGGTAAGCTCAGCAGAACCTTTATCGCCTGGAGTAAAGGTTGCTATATGTACAGACCATCCGGCCTTTTTCAACAAAGATAATGTACCCACGCACATTAATTCCGCATCATCGGGATGCGCAAAAATCCCTAATACTGTTTTCATATTAATTACTTTCAGCAGATTTATCAGCAGCAAAAATCAATTCATG
>CAILKW010000575.1 GCA_903834845.1 uncultured Bacteroidia bacterium
ACAATCAGATCTGCACCTTGTTTTTTGGCTTTTTCAATGTTTTCGATAATCTGAGCACTGTTTGCCTCAAAATTTCCGATATGAAAATTTAATTGAGCAAGAGCAACTTTCATAAAATAGCTTGTTATTAATCTTATTTCTTGTTTAAATTTTTGAATATTGAAACTTTCTATTCATATAAGGTTTAGAAAACAAAACCCAATCTGAAACGAACAACTCTCAGGGTAGTAGATTCCTTGATGGCTGTGTTGTTAGTGGCATCTGTAAAACTATTTGAATAGATTAATCCATAGGTCAGAGCATTTCCACTTCCGAGATCATACTCTAACCCGACCCCTAAATTTAATCCGATATTGCAAAAACGCATCTCGCCTTTAATTGCCTCTTTTTGGAAAATACCATCACTACTGGATGCTCTAGATCTGATATTAAACCAGTTAGTTAAGCCAAATTGAGCATAGTAACGTGTACGGTTAAAATCTCGGGTGCGCATTTTCATTGCCAGAGGCATTTCGAGATAGGTTACCAAATAATCAATTTTGGTGTCAGCAGGTAACTCCTTACCATTAAATTGAAGTGCCGGACTATAGGTAAGTGAGCCGCCGGTTGAACTTACAGTAATACCTGTTGTGATGGAATAATTTTCAGAACCCAGAAAAATATCGCCTTCTACACCGTATCCAAATCCAAGAAAGCTTTTGCTTGCTTTGATTTCTTTCGAATCTGATCTTAACCACGACATCTGCGGGCTTGCAATAAATGTGAGATTAAACCTTTTCTGTGAGTAGGTTACAGTTGTGGCTGACAGTAAGGCAATAATCAGAATGAGTTTTTTCATATATAATTGAATATTTAATTCAGGTTATCCAACCCATTTTATATTTTTACACCTAAGAAAAAAACAAAAGTAGTGAAAATTTAAAACTATGATCTATGAATAAAGTATTCACGTTGGTTTCGCTTGCTGTTATACTAATCTGCTGCCATAGAAATCCGCTGATGGTTGATGTTTCGGGCATTGATATAGAACTGAATATCAAACGACTTGATCGTGATATTTTCGCCTTAACACCTGTTAATATACCTGTTAGTATAAATATATTAGAGCAAAAATACGGCTCCTTTTTTAATGCCTATAACGAAAATGTCATAGCTTTGGGCAGTCCCGGCGACTCTCTCTATCCGACCTATCTTAATACATTTCTCACTGATACGATGAGAGTATTATCGAAAATAAAAATAGATTCTGTTTTTAGTGACCTCACAATTATTGAGAAAAAGCTTCAGGATGGATTCAGGCATTATAAATATTACTTTCCGCTTAAAACTATTCCTCAGATTATTACAATAATATCAGGCTTTAATCAGTCAGTTGTGATGACTAATGATGCTATCGGGATTAGTCTTGACAATTATCTTGGTGTTAATTGTCCGTTTTACCTTTTGCTCGGACTTCCTGAATACAAAAGAGAAAATATGTACCCTGACAAAATCCCTACTGACGTTTTGAATTCATGGGCTTTATCGGAATTTGCCTTCGATGAATCAAAAAATAACCTTATTTCAAATATGATTTATCAGGGTAAGATACTTTATTTCATGGATGCAATGTTTCCGGAAGAGCCTGATTATCTAAAAATTGGATTTCCTATAGAAAAAATTGAATGGTGCATTAAAAACGAAGCGGGCATGTGGACATATCTCGTGGAGCATCGCCTGTTGTTTAATACCGACCGACTGAATATTGTCAGGTTTACAAGTCCTGCTCCGTTCACCTCAAGTTTCACCAATGCCTCACCTGGTAGAACAGGTGCTTGGCTTGGGTGGCAAATTGTAAAAAAATATATGGCGAAAAATCATGAAATTTCTCTCCCGGAGCTAATGTCGGAAAACGACTATCAAAAAATACTTAATGATTCAGGGTATTCTCCGGAATATTAAAAAGTGTGTTAGAGCGATTGAAAACCTGGATGATAAGGATAAACGGTTAACTTTATTTGGGCATGTACAGTAAGCAGTAGGCAGTAAGCAGTAGGCAGTAAGCAGTATGCAGTAGGCAGTAGGCAGTAATCAGTAATCAGTAGGCAGTAGGCAGTAGGCAGTAGGCAGTAAGCAGTAATCAGTAGGCAGTAAGCAGTAGGCAGTAGGCAGTAAGCAGTAGGCAGTAGGCAGTAAAATGACAACCAAAAACTGACAACTGACAACCAAAAACCTAAAACCGACAACCAAAAACTGACAACTGATAACTGACAACCAAAAACTGACAACTGACAACCAAAAACTGATAACTGACAACCAAAAACTGACAACTGATAACCGACAACTGATAACTGACAACTGATAACCCACAACTGATAACTGACAACCAAAAACTGACAACTGATAACCCACAACTGATAACTGACAAACAAAAACTGACAACTGATAACCTCTTGAGAATGAAAAAAGGCCAGCTTCCTCTGTGGCAGCCGACCTTTCAATTTCGTTAATCCTTTAGTAATAAGCTGTATTATAACGGGCGGATTTTAATGTTGCGAAACCAAACATCATTACCGTGATCCTGAAGACCAATAAAACCCTCTTTTGCAACCTTAGCCCAGTCGGGATTATAGGAAGGGAATTTTGAATTCTTTACCAGTTCGTTCCATTCGGGTGTCCAGAGATGATACTCCAATATAGTTTCTCCGTTTTGCTTATGCACAATTGTCCCTTGGTAGGAGATTATTTCAACGCTGTTCCATTCACCTGCAGGTTTTGTATTTTGTGGTTTGGCAGGAATAAGATCGTATAATGAGCCTGCCTTGCGGTTACCGTCCTTGCCTAACAATGCATCGGGATGACGATCATTATCAAGTACCTGCATTTCAGGGGCAGTTCGCCAGATTTCCTTTCCGGGAACTTCTTGGGCTAAATAAAAAATACCGGAATTACCTCCATTTGAGATTTTCCATTCAATTTTAAGATTGAAATTTGAGAATTTCTGTTTGGCATAAACAATATCGCCACCATCTGTAGCACCAGCCTCTCCATTTCCGGAACCTTTTATTTTAAGTGCTCCGTCTTCAATACTCCAGGCAGCAGGAAAATTTGTTTTGTTGTAGCCGCGCCAACCTTCATTAGTTTTTCCATCGAACATCAAAATAAAGCCAAGTGATTTCTCTTCGGTAGTAAGGGCATTTATAGAACCTTTCTCCTTTTTACCACCTTTTTTCTTTGGAGCGGCATTACAATTTAAAGCGAAAAAAACAGTAACAAACAATAGCAAAAGTGTACTTTTCATCGATATTAATTTTTAGTTTGTGAATATTAATAATTGAACATGAATAACTAAACATGAAAATGCAAATTTTAAAAAAACTTTTTGATTTTACGTGTTGTTCCTGTCAAAACCGAAATAAAATTCAATAAATAAAGCTAATAAATTATTCTTTAATAGCTTGTGACAATAAATTCCTATTATTTGTCAGTTAGTATTCTGATTTTAATATTTCGAAACCAAACATCGTTACCATGGTCCTGTAATGCGATAACTCCCTCTTTAGCAATATTCTCCCATTCGGGGTTCAGACCGGGGAATTTTGATTTTTTCACAATTGCGTTCCACTCGGGTGTCCAAAGTTCGTATTGGAGAATAACAGCGCCATTTTGACGATGTACAACTTTCCCCTGGTAACAAACAATTTCGATTGAATTCCACTCTCCGACAGGCTTGGTATTTTGAGGGATTGCAGGAATTAGATCGTAAAGAGAACCCGTTTTTCGGTTACCTTCTTTGCCTCTGAAAGAATCGGGATGTTTATCGTTGTCGAGAATCTGCATTTCGAGAGCTGATTTATAGATTGGCCAGCCAGCTACTTCACGTCCCAGGTAGAAAACACCTGAGTTACCTGCTTCCGAAATTTTCCATTCAAGCCGGAGATCAAAATCCGAAAAGAGTTGCTTTGAATAAACAATGTCACCACCATCTGCTTTTCCTGCCTCCCCACGACTATCATCTCCTTTGCACCTGATAGTTCCGTTTTCGATGATCCAGGCAGCAGGAAATGTTTTCTTATTGTATCCCCTCCATCCATCGCTTGAAGTTCCATCAAACATTAGTTGCCATCCTTGTGCTTTTTCAGCATCCGATAACCGATTTGGCAATCCTTTTTCGCAGCAATCCACACTTTCAATCGTCATTTTACCGGTTTGTTGATTTTCAGTTTTCTTTTTTGTACCAAGCCGGCAACTTGAAGCAAATGAAAACAACACTATTATAAGGATGGTAAAGCCCTTCATTTTGAGTAATTTAATCAGGTAATACGATTTATAATTTCCAAGATACGAAGCATTCGTCTTTGTATTTTAACATTTTTCAAATTTACAATTAAATGATGATTGTAAAAATTCGTCTGGTAAAATATGTATTAACTTTGCGAAAGTGAAAATTTATTAACCGGATCGTTCATTTTACAGTTTAATAAAAGCATTTATTTATGGGTAAAAAAATTGCAATTCTCACAGCCGGCGGCGACTGTCCCGGTTTAAATGCCGCCATCAGAGGCGTTGGAAAGACCGCAATTGTAAACCATGGTATGGAAGTAATCGGGTTTACAGCAGGTTTCAGTGGATTAATTAACAAGGAGTATGTTGTTCTTGATGCCAATAAACTGTCAGGGATTCTCACACTTGGAGGAACAATACTCGGAACTTCGCGTGAAAAACCCTTCAAACTTGAAAAGGGAGAAGTTTTCAATTATAAGCCAGGGTTGATTAAGAAAAGCTACGAGGAATTGGAGCTCGATTGTGTGGTCTGTATTGGCGGTAATGGAACCATGAAAACGGCTCATCTGCTTTCGCTTGAGGGTCTTAATGTAATAGGTATTCCAAAAACGATTGATAATGATGTTTTCGGCACAGAAATCACTTTTGGATTCGACTCGGCTGTAAGTATTGCAACAGAAGCAATTGACCGTTTACATTCAACTGCAAACTCACACCAGCGTGCTATGGTAATCGAAGTGATGGGGCACAATGCAGGTTGGATTGCTTTATACGCAGGTGTTGCCGGTGGCGGTGATATTATTCTGATTCCCGAAATTAAGTATGACATTGAAAAGGTATGCCGAAAAATCGAAGACCGGTTTACCAGAGGCAAAATCTCAGCAATTGTAGTTGTGGCAGAGGGGATCGAAAAGCCTGAAAACATATCCGCCGCATCATATATTGTTTCAAAGATTCAGCAGCTAACCAGTATTGAGCCTCGTGAAACAAGATTAGGATATGTTCAGCGAGGTGGCAGTCCATCTGCAATGGACCGGATTTTAGCTACCCGATACGGAGCTTATGCTACCGAACTTATTGCTAAAGAACAATATGGCCTTATGGTTGCCATTCATGGTGGTGTTCTTGGTTCTGTTCCTCTGGAAGAAGTTGGCGGTAAACTTAGTCTGGTTGACCCTAACCACTCGCTTATAACCAAAGCACGGAATATGGGAGTACTTTTTGGAGATGAATAATCAACTTTTAATGGTTTAAAAAAAATGTGGAATTATATTAAACAAAAAATGAATATGAAGATTAAAAGAATAATTGGAACAATTGCCTTCCTTATTTTGGCTTTTTCATTTAATACGATTAGTGCTCAGCCTTTAGCTGAAATACGATTTGAAAAAATGGATCACAATTTTGCTAAAATCAATGAAGATGGCGGACCTGCAATTTATGATTTCAAATTTACGAATATAGGCCAAATACCTTTAATCATTCAAGGGGTCAACGCATCGTGCGGGTGTACTACTCCCGAATGGAGTAAAGAACCTGTTCTTCCGGGAAAAACAGGCTTTATTAAGGTTTCATACAATCCTATGCAACGCCCGGGTATCTTTACTAAAAGCATTACCGTAACTGCTAATATTCCGAAAGGCTCACGAGTCCTGACAATTTCCGGTGATGTTATTCCCCGAACATTAAAAACCGACGATATCTATCCAGTTGATTTCGAACAAATACGTCTTACATCCAATGAGTTATCTTTTGTGAAAATTAAAGATAACGAAGTAAAAACAGACACTCTTCAATTTTACAATTCCGGAATTTCACCAGTAACTATAAAATTCAAGATAATTCCTTCTCACGTATCAATCAAAACTGTCCCTGAAATTATTCAGCCAAAATCGAAAGGTTATTTTCTGATAACCTTTGATGCGAATAAAAAACCTGAGTATGGATATGTAACAAACCGAATCTATCTGTCATTTAATGGTGAAGATAAATACAACTATGCCATAAGAGTTAGTGGCACAGTTGAGGAAGACTTCTCGAAGCTTAGTGCTTCTGATCTGGCAGATGCACCCCACATTGAGTATAACAGCAGAACCTTCGATTTTGGTGAAATTTCAGAAGGTAAAAAGGTTGACTATACTTTTACCATTAAGAACAGCGGTAAAAAAGATCTGATCATTCGCAACGTTTCTGCTTCATGCGATTGCACTACCGGCAAACCTGCATCCAATACCATTCCTCCAGGAGGAAATACTACCATGAAAGTTACTTTCGATTCGCGCAGAGCCGGAGGAATGCAAAACAAAATTATTACAGTCATCTCCAATGATCCGGATCATTCAACAACCATATTGAGAGTTTCCGGAATGGTGAAAAATTGATACGAAAAAATGAGTTACCATCATCCGGAAAATGATCCGAAATATATTGGTCTGAATGTAAATGCAGGAATCGAAAAACCCGATGCTGTAAATGTTGATTCTGTAAAGCGGTTTCTAAATAAAGGAAAACGAAAGATCCTTTCGCCTGACCAATACCTCCGGGAAATTCTTAAAGGAAATATAACCATTCTTAGTCAAGCCGTTACACTTGTCGAAAGCAATAAGCCCGAGCATCAGAAAGTTGCACAGGAGATCATTAACAAATGTCTTCCCTACTCCGGGAAATCGGTAAGACTCGGAATTACTGGTATGCCGGGAGCCGGAAAAAGTACTTTCATCGAATCTCTTGGAAAACACATTACAGGCCAGGGTGGAAAGCTTGCAGTTCTGGCAATTGATCCAAGTTCTGAACGGTCGAAAGGTTCTATTCTTGGAGACAAGACCCGTATGGAAGAACTTTCATCCGATCCTAATGCCTATATCCGTCCCAGCCCTTCAGCAGGTTCATTAGGAGGCGTGGCTCGTAAAACACGAGAAATTATTATATTATGCGAAGCTGCCGGATTCGGTACTATTTTTATTGAAACTGTTGGTGTAGGTCAATCTGAAACAGTGGTACATTCGATGGTTGACTTTTTTCTTCTTGTTCAAATTGCAGGTGCAGGTGATGAACTTCAAGGTATTAAACGGGGAATTATGGAAATGGCCGACACTATCGTAATAAATAAAGCTGATGGCGACAATTACGAAAGGGCTCAACTCGCAGCGGCTCAATTCAGGAGTGCACTTCATCTATTCCCGCCAACTCTGTCAGGCTGGAATCCGCGTGTTCTAACCTGCTCTGCCTTAGAAAACACCGGAGTTTCAGAAGTATGGGAAGTTGTAAATGAATATATTGAATCTGTCAAAGAAACCGGATATTTCAAAAACAGACGCAGCGACCAAGGCAAATATTGGATGTATGAAACAATAAATGAAACACTCCGAAATAATTTTTTTCATAATACACAGATCAGACATAAACTTCCTATTTACGAACAGCTGGTACTTACCGAAGGTATGAGCTCCTTTGTGGCAGCTCACGAACTATTAAATAACTATTTCAAATCAATTGGGAATGAATAGCTACTATTTGTGAATTAAATTGTTTTGATACCTTTGTTAAAAAAACAAATATATACAAAATCGTTCAACACTTTAAATTATTATCTAATGAGGAATATTCTAGTTATTGTTCTGGCATTCGCAGGACTGTTATCATGTGCAAAACCTGATGGATTCGTCATCAAAGGACAAATCAAGGGAAAAGAGAGTGGCGAAGTATTTTTAATGAAATACGCTGATGGTAAATGGATTGCTGAAGACACATCCAAAATTGAAAAAGGGAAATTTGAGTTACAAGGTAAGACTGATCTGCCGGAATTGCGTCTTATTTCGATGGGTCCACAAACAATGGTAGCACAGTTTTTTGCTGAAAATGGAAGTATTAGTGTCAGTGCTTACGCCGACAGTTTGGACAAAACGGAAGTTAAAGGTTCCAAATCGAATGACGAGTTTTCGATTTTGACTAAAGAACTGAAAAATATCTCCAAAGAAACACAGGGTTTACAACAACGTTATTCCGCAGCAATGCAAAGCGGCAACGAGGATGGGATGAAAAAAGCTCAGATTGATTATGAAGCGATGATGGGAAATCAGAAAGTTTATGCCAAAAACTTCATACGTGAACATCCGAAATCTCCTGTTTCACCCTTAGTTGTATTAATGCAATTTGCTCAGGAAATCACAGCTCACGAAATAGATACACTTGTAGCATTTCTTCACCCATCAATTCAATCCTCGGTTTACGTGGTTGAGCTCAAAAAAATGGCCGATAAGATGAGAACCACAGACGTTGGTATTACTGCACCCGATTTTACTTTAAATACTCCCGAAGGCACACCGTTTACCCTCTCTTCATTACGTGGAAAAATTGTTTTAATTGATTTTTGGGCTTCATGGTGCAAGCCTTGTCGTCAGGAAAATCCGAATGTTGTGGCTGTTTACAACAAATACAAAGACAAAGGATTCGACATTCTCGGTGTTTCACTCGACCGCGAAAAAGGGGCTTGGGTAAAAGCAATAGCCGATGATCAACTTACTTGGCATCAAGTATCAGATCTTAAATTTTGGCAATGCGAAGTTGCTGTAAAATATGGTATATCTTCAATACCGGCAGCTCTGCTTCTCGATAGGGATGGAAAAATAATTGCGAAAAATTTACGTGGCGAAGAACTGGCTAAGAAACTTGCTCAATTACTTCCTTAACAACACCGCTAATTTACAGTTTTTGAATTTGAATCGCAGCTAAGCGAAGCGTAATTCAATTATTCATAATAAAAGAACCTAAGAAAAGAGTTTCTGCTCTCTCTTAGGTTCTTTTCTTGTTGCAACATTTACTAATCAGAAGAAGAGTAAATGTTGCATTTTATTCAATTTCCTCTTAACTTTCACCAACTATTTTCTAATCAGTATCTTGCGAACCTCCCTGTAAGTATTGTTAAAGATTTCCACGTAATAAACGCCTGTTGATACATTTCCCATATCAATTAATTTTGCATAATAACCACTTGAGGTTCTTGCATCCTTAATTTCCAGAACCGTTTGACTCCATTTATCATAGACCCTTATGTTAAAGGTTGTCTCTTCAGGAAATGATACAGTTAAAGTGAAAATCCCAACGTTAGGTACCGGAAAGATTTCTAAATCTATTTCAGGAGTATTTTCAAGCTGAACCAGAATTGATGATTCAACTCCACTTTCGCAGACATTTGAACCATAAACTGTAATTACACCGGTTTCTGCATTGTGGCCAAAGTTTACTCCAACGGAATTGGTGTTGGCACCCGTAGCGATTGTTGCTCCTATTG
>CAILKW010000576.1 GCA_903834845.1 uncultured Bacteroidia bacterium
ATGATTCAAACAGTAACCAGAAATCTTGTTTCAAATGCAGTAAAATTTACACATAAAGGAGGGAAAGTGATCATTTCGGCAAAACCTAACGGAAACAAAAGTATCCAAATAGTTATTAAAGACAACGGTATAGGAATGAGTCCCGCATTGATTGAAGGTTTATTTAAGCCCGATGTTAATACAAACAGAATTGGTACCGATTACGAACCGAGTACAGGATTGGGATTAATCCTTTGCAAAGAGTTTGTTGAAAAGCATGGCGGAAAACTGTTGGTTGATAGCGAAGTAGATAAAGGAAGCACATTTAGTTTTTCTTTACCGCAGGCATAAATGGAAATTCTGGATTTATTGTAGTTAAGCTGTTTTTTTCATATTGATAACTTCGATTTCAGTCCCTTTTTTATAGGCTTCACTGGCTTTTTTAAGCACGTATGCAGTTGTTTTTTCGTCGAGATAGTATTCTCCACAAGTATCACAAATATCAGCCGCTACATTTTTGATAACGACAACAGTTCCTTTTTTTTCTAAAGTTACTGTGGTTTTGCCTTTTACTGTATCTCCGTTCTTACAAATTACATATTTCATATTAATATTTTTTCAGCGAAAATACAACATGTAATGGTATTTTGTCACAATAGCCTAATATTAATAAACTTGGAAAAGGTAAATCTTCCGGGTACTCCCGAATTACTACACCAGTGGCCAAAACATGTTTTACATTATCCATACAAATTTATAAAAAATCATTCTCCTAAAGTCGCAAATCGTTCGAGCAAAAATTTAACAAGATATGGATTGTGTAATCGCTTATCCTACATATATTTGCCAGCTTTTTAGTATCTTCGGGATCGGCAACAAAAATATTGATGTTAATTAGCGTATTTAAAAAGGTGAACCTTCGGTAAGCCGATCACTTGGTCTGCCAAAACCGGAAACCGGCAGTTTAGCACTTGCAGATGCAAATTCATCATTCATTTTTGAACTATAGATTGCCTCTTTTTTACCCTCCCCAAGATCATCAGGCATTGTACCCATCGAAACATCTTCAATATCGGTGAATTTTGCAAGAGAACCCTTAAATGCAAGTTGCACATCGCCAACGGAGCCGTTACGGTGTTTGGCAATAATGATCTCAGCTACCCCAATTAAAGAGTTGCCATCTGCATCTTGTGTGATTCCGTAATATTCGGGACGATGAATAAACATAACCATATCTGCATCTTGTTCGATTGCGCCCGATTCGCGTAAGTCGGAGAGTTGCGGACGTTTACCCTCGCGTGACTCGACTGAGCGGTTCAACTGCGAAAGAGCAATAATTGGAACATTGATTTCTTTTGCTATTGCTTTCAGATTCCGCGATATAGTGCTGACTTCCTGTTCACGGTTTCCTTTTATATCGTTGCCTGCTGTCATCAATTGAAGGTAGTCAACAATCACGACTCCAATGTCGTACTGTATTTTTAATCTTCGGCATTTTGCCCTGAATTCGAAAACCGAAAGAGCCGGTGTGTCATCTATATATAATGGGGCGTTCTCCAGACTTTTAATTCTGCGATTAAAAAGTTCCCATTCCCAATCCTCAAGTTTACCGCTTTTTATTTTTTCAGATCCAAGCTCCGTTTCAGCAGCAATAAGCCTGTTTACAAGCTGCAAAGACGACATTTCGAGCGAAAACACTGCAACAGGAACCTGCTTAAGCACAGCCATATTACGTGCCATTGTAAGGGCGAAAGCTGTTTTTCCCATTGCAGGACGAGACGCAACAATCATTAAATCTGTATTTTGCCAGCCGGAAGTAATTTTGTCAAGCTTCGAAAACCCCGATGCAATTCCACTTAAACCATCCGGTTTTTTCGCGTTTTCCTCAATTCTTTCAATAGCCAGCCGAAGCAATGGCTTTATAGGCTGCGACTCTTTCGAGATATTTCCTTCGGTAACTTTGAAAAGGGAGGATTCTGCATAATCAATCAAATCGTCAAGCTCCATTGAGTCGTCATACGATTTAACCTGTATTTCGGTAGAGATTCTTATTAGTTCGCGCTGAATGTATTTCTGTGCAATTATTCTTGCATGAAAATCTATGTGAGCTGCCGATGCCACTCTACTTGTTAACTGGGTGATATAGATAGGTCCACCAACCTCATCAAGTTCCTGTCTGTTTTTTAATTCCTGTGTGACCATCAAAAGATCAACAGGTTTTTCGTTGGAGAACAAATGCTGAATGACCTTGAATATTTTTTGGTGCTCTTCTTTATAAAAACTTTCAGATTTAAGAATGTCAGCTACGGAAATATAAGCATCCCGTTCCAACATTAATGCACCGAGTACTGCCTCTTCGACTTCGGGAGCTTGTGGCGGAATTTTCCCGTATTGGGCATTCAGCTGTTCCACAGTCATTTTGGGTTTAGTCCGGTTACGGAAACTATTTGATTCGACAAGCATAATGGTTGATTTATAACTATTTATATTATTTAAGCGGATTATATTATCGAAATAATTCTGAAGGAAAATGTTCTTTTCCGCTCAAAAATAGTATTCAATTTTGGATTTTAAAACTTCAAAAATGCCATAGTACTGGGTATCTCTTGCCCGTTCAAACCTTTGTGCAGTTATATAAAATTGCAAACATTTTTATTAACAGGTTTATGAGCAAAATGTGGAAATCTACTTTGTGAAAAACGAAAAGTATTGGTTTTGAAGCTATTTACTGTTTAATCCGTAAGCAATAATGTCCGATAATAAATCGGTCATATTTAGTCCCATTGCTTTGATTTGCTGCGGAATAAAACTGGTTTCTGTCATCCCGGGAACGGTGTTAACTTCCAAGAAATAGAAAATTTCGTCTTTAAGGATGTAATCAATACGGACAATTCCATTGCAGCCGCAGAGATCGTATATTTGAGATGAGAGTGACTGAACTTTTAGTGTTAATTCATCTGAAATACGGGCAGGGGTTATTTCATCGGCCATCCCTGGTTTATATTTCGATTCGAAATTGAAAAACTCATTTTTGGGGATTACCTCCGTTACGGGTAAGACAAATTTCCGTTCGCCGACTTTTATCACACCGCATGTAAACTCTTTTCCTTCAATAAATTGTTCTATTATTGCCTCCGTACTTTCGTCAAGAGCCATGTTCACAGCTTCGACAAGATCTTCGCTTTTCTTTACTTTAGTCACTCCAAAGCTGGAGCCACCTGCACTTGGTTTCACAAACAATGGAAGCCCCAATGATTCAACGATTTGGGCAGCACTATATTTTTCACCTGCAATTAGTCGCACCGATTGTGCAATATGAATGCCAAAACTTCGTAAATAATTGTTACAGAAAAATTTATTGAAAGTCAGTGCTGACGATTGTACATTACTTGAGGAATATGGGATATTCAGCATTTCGAAATAACCTTGTAATAAACCATCCTCTCCGGGAGTTCCGTGAATAATAATGTATGCGAAATCAAATTGACATTTATTCCCATCTATGGTAAATGAAAAATCCGACTTGTCAATGTCTGACAATTTA
>CAILKW010000577.1 GCA_903834845.1 uncultured Bacteroidia bacterium
AACATAAAGTATTTGAAAAGAAAAGCTGGTGACTCACCGGATGAAACAGCATTTTTCGCATGGATACTTCGGAAAAAACTTGAAAAGTTTGGTTTCTCAGGGATACACATTTCTCCTTTCGATTTTCTTCATCCGGGAATTCCCGAGCGATGGATTAAATTTATTAAACCACTTACGGATTTGGCGGAAAAGATTCCCCTATTAAAACACATATCCGGATCCCTTTTTATAAATGCCTGGAGAAAATGAAATTAAGATATAAAATAGATATACCTATCGACACAGCAGAAAGGACATTGCTGCACAAAGAAATAATTCAGTCAAAACCATTCCTGAGAAACCTCTATGTGGATTGGTATAGGACTTTTGTTGATGAAGCGCAGAAAATTCCTACCGGTAAAATTGTAGAATTGGGCTCAGGCGGAGGTTTTTAAAAGAAATGTTACCGAAAATTATCACTTCAGATATCCTTCGCTTACCAACCAATGACATGACATTTTCAGCATTAAATATACCTTTTATTGCAGACTCTTTGAGTGGCCTGTTTATGGTTGACACTTTTCATCATGTACCAGATTCTATGAAGTTTTTATTTGAGGCCAACAGGGTGTTAAAAGAGAGAGGAAAACTTATTATGGTTGAACCTGCCAACAGTCTGTGGGGGCGGTTTATTTACACTCGTTTCCATCATGAACCTTTTGAACCAAAAGGAAACTGGCAAGTTACGGATTCAGGCCCTTTGAGCAATGCAAATATTGCTTTACCTTGGATTGTTTTTGTAAGAGACAAAGCAATTTTCGAAAGAAATTTCCCTGACTTGGTCATTGAAGAGATAACTTTTCATACGCCTTTGAGATATATTTTAAGTGGCGGAGTTTCATTTAAACAACTTGTTCCTGATTTTTCATACCCCTTTTTCAGAAAATTTGACGCTTTTTTATCTTTCTTATCAAAGGAGCTATCAATGTTCATGACAATAAAAATAAAAAAATCAACTAAGATAATAAAAGGTTAGAATGTAAACGTTTATGAAAAAAAAAGTTTCGCAATTTGAATTGGTAATCAGCAAAATAACTTCTCATTTTTGGTGGAACTTACCCCTTGACAAAAACCAAAAGGAAAAAATAAAAACATTCGTTTTTACTCACTTTCGTTTTATTTTTAACAATACTGCTTTTTACAGGAATTGGAAAAGCGGTAGATTTCTATTTGATATAAAAACTGATAATCAAGAAGATAATTCTATTAATGATTTTAAGTTTAAACTAAAGAAACTGTATAATTGCCCTCCGGTTCACGCTGAACCGATTAATTCGTTTGCCGTAGTAATACACGTATTTTATCTCGAAATTTTTGATGAAATACTATCCAAGATTGATAGTGACGTTTTTTGTAACCTCAAATTTTACGTCTCTTCTCCTGAAACATTTTCGGAAGTTATTCAGCAGCGATTGAATTTATTATCAATTAATTATGAGTATTATGCCATTGAAAACCGAGGACGGGATATATTACCATTTTTAAAAGTAATGCCAAAAGTTATCGAAGATGGATTTCAGATTATCCTTAAAATACATACAAAAAAATCGAAGCAACTGAAAAATGGAAATACATGGCGCAAGGATGTTTATCAGAAATTGCTACAAAAAGATGCCATGACATCGATACTTAACATGTTCAATTCCAATCCTGAAATAGGAATAGTTGGACCAGAAGGCCATATCGTTCCAATAAATTTGTACTACGGATCAAATTCTGCAAGACTGAAGGCGACATGTCAGGCATTTAAAACGCCAATAAAACAACTATCTGATATGAATTTTGTGGCTGGATCAATGTTTTATGCTCGTGTTCAGGCACTTATACCCCTACTGAATCTTGGTTTACAGTCTGATGATTTTGAACCCGAACTGGGTCAGCTCGATGGGACAATGGCTCATTCTATTGAGCGGGCATTTGCTATCAGTGCCTATACAGCAGGGCTTAAGCTCGTTGATACTGCTTACTGTCAAAATGTGAAAAAGGTCTTCATTACCAAAAATCATAAGTTTGCAAGGTAGTAGTATATTTATCTGTAAAAAAAGTTATTTACCTTAATGATTAAAAAACTTTCACAGACGAAAGAATTTCGTGTTGATCTTTTGTTAAATTTGTTGCCGGTTTCAGTATGGAATACCGTTAATGGAATATTTTAGAATTATGGACGTTTATATTTACATGATTCAAGATAGTAATTTTGTAATTTTATGAAAGTTGGGATTTTAGGCTGCCGTGGCATTCCTAATCACTATGGTGGTTTCGAACAATTTGCTGAGCATCTCTCGGTAGGGTTGGTTGAATTGGGAGTTGAAGTGTGGGTTTACAATTCGCATCATCACCCATATAAAGAGAAAAAGTGGAAAGGTGTCAATATAATACGATGCAAGGATCCTGAAGATAAAATCCGATCATTAGGGCAAATTGTTTACGATTTCAATTGCATACTTGATAGTCGGGGGCGTGACTTTGATATAATATTACAATTGGGATATGTCACCAGTTCCCTATGGTACAAACTATTGCCAAATAAAACTAAAGTAATTACCAATATGGATGGCTTGGAATGGCAACGTAAAAAATACAACTTTATCATAAAATGGTTCATAAAATATACTGAAAAACTTGCTGTCAGAAGCAGCAACATGCTGATTGCCGATTCCGAAATTGTACGTGATTATCTAATTAACAATCATAATATACGAACTACCTATATCCCTTATGGTGCGGATATCTTTTCGACACCTAATCCTGAGTTGCTCGAAACATTTAAAGTGCTGCCGCACCAATATTTTCTGGTGATAGCACGTATGCAACCGGATAATCATATTGAAGAAATAATCAAAGGGGTATTAATTTCCGGAAGCAAACTTCCCCTTTTAGTCGTGGGAAACATATATAATAAACACGGAGAGTTTCTGAAGAAAAAATACGCATCGAACCAGATTCAGTTTTTAGGAAGTATTTTCTGGAAGGAAACTCTTAACCAGTTGAGGTATTTTTCAAAACTATACTTTCACGGTCATTCCGCAGGAGGGACAAATCCTTCATTGCTTGAAGCCATGGCTGCATCTGCCCCTGTATGTGCACATGATAATCCATTCAACCATTCGGTACTAGGAAAAGATGCAGTGTTTTTTAAGAATGAATACCAGGTTGCTGAAATCATTAACCATGTTTCGTTAAGACCTGAAATAGACTCTTCTCGTTTAAGAAATATGGAAAAGATCAAAACATTATATGTTTGGAATGACATTATTTCGGCATATCATCACGAATTTTTAAATCAAATTCAGGAAAACTCCATTGCGCAATAAAGGATGTGAGAAATTTTCTATTAGTTCCTTTATTTATTTAAAATTGCTGACAATTTCCTTTTTTGTTCCTTATACTTATATCGTATTCACAATGCCATTATCCCTGTATCAACACAAAATGTTATCAGCATTAATAAGGCTACTTAGCTTATTACAAAGTGAATAAACCAAAACTTCGGTTCATGGTACTAGACATTTAAATTTACCATTCAAATCGAAAGCAAACGCATAACTGATACAGTAAATTTCGCCGTTAAAAATAATTTGTCTTCTGAAATTCAGTGATGTAAAATATTTTAAAGTACCGATGTCGGAAACGCAAATATTTGTTGTAATTTTACAGATTGATATGAGGCGCTATTTTTTTACTTCAAACAACGATTAAAACGTATTGATATGAAAAGTTTTTTTACCTTTTTTGTTGTTTTTTTTACTTTTTCAGGTTTATTTGCACAATCTGAATGTACAGTAAAAATAGTTTACACGACCAACAAAAGTATTCCTCCAAGTAATACTTTTAAAACCGAACCTCAGACAGTAGGAGCAAAATACTACTGGTCGTTTGGAGATAACTCAATCTCCGATTCACCAACACCAACTCATACTTTCACTGTTGCAGGTATTTATTTGGTTCAGGTAAAAGTTACCGGAACCGATGGCAAAGTTTGCTATGGTGAGCTGAAAGCTCAATTCGAGGGTGGAACGGTAGTTCCTCCGGTTGTCACAATTACAGGCAAAGGCAAAGTCAAAAAAACAACTTCAACCGATGGTTGCGGACTGCTAATTACAATGGAAAACGGCTCTGTTCTGGTTCCGATGGTGATGGTAACTCCTTTTGAGTTTAAAGATGGGCAATACCTT
>CAILKW010000578.1 GCA_903834845.1 uncultured Bacteroidia bacterium
AGATGGACTTTGTGCAGTACATGCCATACTACAGCAACAAATTATGCTGTTTTCTCATGCATAACATCTTGCCATAGTAAGTCATCAACAGATTCGGAACATAAAGGTAAAACTGGTTATGTTTACAACAGTACTAATTGTTTTTCGTGTCACTCAAGAATATAAAAACTTGACAAAAGCTACAAAGAAAATATGTTCTGAAATGTACAAAATATGAAAGCTATTTTATTCGTAATTCTGTTTATTTGCCTAAGCTTCAATATCTTTGGCCAAACTTTTGATGGTATATTGAAAGGATCCGTTTCGTATATCACTACACAAAATGTGTATGTGAAATTCGAGAATACAGCCGGAATGCAATCAGGCGATACATTGTTCATTGCTCGTAATAATATTCTTATTCCTGTTTTAATTATCAATAATCTGTCGTCGGTTTCGTGTGTCAGTTCAATTATTGGTAATAATACTATTTCAATTTCGACACCTGTTTTTGGAAAAAAAAGAGCAGATGTAAAGAAGGAAGAACCCATAGCAAATGAAACGAAGGAGTCAGTCTCAGTCAATGATCAGGCGATAAATGCTCTAACAGAAAAAAATAAAGTAAAATCACAGTTCGATGGAAGGTTTGCCTTCTCATCATATTCAAATATTTCAAGTTATTCGTCTGATCAAAGGTATCGTTACAATATATCAATGAATGCTCAGCACATTGGCAATTCGAAATTTTCTGTTGAAAATTACATTTCGTTTACTCATAAATCAGATGAATTGAATCAAATTGGTCAAGACATTAATAAGTATTTGAAAATATACAGTTTAGCTTTAAAATATGATTTCAGCCAATCGTCAAATATCTCCTTCGGGCGAAAAATAAACTTAAATATGGCAAATATCGGAGCTGTTGACGGGTTTCAATTCGAGACTGTTCACCGAAACTTTACTTATGGCGCACTTGTAGGTTCGAGGCCCGACTATTATGACTACAGTTTTAACCCTGATTTAATGCAATTTGGTGTTTTTGCAGGCCACAATATTCAAACTGAAACAGGCAATATGCAAACATCAGTGGCAATTTTCGACCAAATGAACAAATTCAAAACTGATAGACGTTTTGCCTATTTTCAACATAGCAATTCATTATTGAAGCGGTTGGATTTATTTTGCTCTTTCGAATTTGACTTTTATACTTTTGTCAATATGTTGCCGACCAATACTTTTGATCTTACAAGTACTTACTTATCACTTAGATACAAACCATCAAAAATACTTTCGCTATTTGTTTCCTATGATGCGCGAAAAAACGTTTATTACTATGAAACTTTTAAAAATCAGATCGATAGCATTATTGACAGGGAAACAAGACAAGGATTACGATTCCAATTCACTTTTCGTCCGGTTAATAACTTAAGTTTGGGTGGATCCGCCGGGTATAGGTTCCAAAAATCGGATCCTACACCCAGTATCAACGCAAACAGCTATTTAAGCTACAACCAATTGCCGTTTATCCTTGCATCCGCCTCCTTAAATGCAACCTTGCTAAAAACAAACTACATTGATGGGATGGTTTACGGCATATCCTTATCACGCGATATTTTTAATGGGAAGATTTACACTGGAATAGAATACAGACTTGTTAATTACACCTACAAAAATTCGCAGTTATCGTTGAGACAGGATATTGCAGAACTTAGTCTTTCGTGGAGAATAGCAAAAAAGCTGACACTCACAGCCGATTATGAGGCAACTTATGAGAAGGATAATAATTTAGGCCGCCTCTATCTGAATATTTCCCAGCGTTTTTGAAAAATAAACATAAATAGTTATATTCAAAAAAAAACCGGATTATTAATCCGGTTTTTTTTATGTAAAGAATTATGGTTATTTTGCAACAATAACTAGAACTTTAGAAAGACTCCAAAAAGCTTTCGGGTCAAGAATCACAAGTTTATCGGCTGACTTCTCGCCCTCAATACTATACGAAGACTTTGGGTGTGAAGTTAAAACAGTAACCTTCTTTTTCATGATTGGTATTTCATTTATTTTGGTTATGTCAACCTGAGTGAAATCTGCCATATTAAGATCAGTCACAATATCTTTCTTTCCTCCGATTCCGATAAAGCCACCTTCATTGGTAATAATCTTTTTATCTTTCAGTTCGCGAGTTGTTCCAATCACATAATAAGCAGCATTCAGCTCAGCTGTCTTGGCATCTATGTCTGCCTGCTTTTTTTGATTTTCAGCACTTAGATTACTAACATTAGTGTTCAGGTCATTAACTTTTCCGTGAAGATCTTTTACCTGAATATTCAATTTTCCCAATTCATCTGTCAGTTGAGCTATCTGAGAATCTTTCTCTGCGATCGATTTATTAAGATTATCAATCATTTTTTGAAGCTCCGCAGCATTCTTGTTCGATGCACTCAGCTTTGCTGTGAGATTGGCAACCAGAGCACGATTCTTTTTAAGCAAATCATAGATATAGTTGATATCACTTTTAATCTGTTCTTTACGAGATCCTTTTACCTCGCCTCCAGAAGTACTCTTAGTGATTACACGTTCAATTTGTTTGATTGAATCCAAATTAGACTCTATCTCATTAAAAGTTGTTACAAACTCAGCAATATTTGAGTCTTTATCGGTACCAACAAATCTAAGGCTATCGTTTTGAGCCTTCAGACGTGCAATCTCTGCTTTTCTGTTATTGCATCCGGATGCAAGAAGAAGAACCGGAATTACCAAGACGTAAATAAACTTTTTCATTTTTTTTAATTTTAAATTAGACCTAAAAATACATTATAAAATTGACAAGGTGAAAATAAACACAACTATTAACTATACAATTTGTTTCGTCTCTCCTTTAGTTCCTCGTTTGCAATATAATCATCGTACTCTGTAATCTTATCAATCATCCCCTTAGGTGTTAATTCAATCACTCTGTTGGCAATTGTCTGTATAAACTCATGATCGTGAGAGGACATAAGAACATTGCCTTTAAAATTGGTTAACGTATTATTAAATGCTTGAATAGATTCCAGATCAAGATGATTAGTCGGAGTATCAAGAACAAGTACATTGGCATTTCGCAGCATCATACGTGAAATCATACAACGCATTTTCTCGCCACCAGAGAGAACGGAGATTTTTTTATAAATTTCTTCGCCTGAAAAAAGCATTTTACCCAGATATCCCCTGAGATAATTTTCACTCGTATCACTCGAAAATTGGCCAAGCCAATCTACAAGATTTAGGTCGGAGTTGAAAAAATCGGAATTATCCATTGGCAGATAGGCATTGGTGATGGTCTGACCCCAAAAATATGAACCCGCATCAGGTTTATCATGACCTGTAATAATCTCAAAAAGAGCTGTCATTGCTCGTGGATCACGTGAAAGGAAAATAATTTTATCATCTTTTTCAACGTTAAAATCAAGATTTTTGAATAGCACCTCCCCTTTTATTGATTTAGTCAGCCCCTTAACCTCAAGAATTCTGTTGCCAGGTTCACGATCCGGCAAGAATATAATACCGGGATATTTTCGTGTCGAAGGTTGAATATCTTCAATATTTAACTTTTCAATCATTTTCTTTCTGCTTGTGGTCTGCTTCGATTTGGCCACATTTGCACTAAACCGGGCAATAAATTCAAGAAGTTCTTTCTTCTTTTCTTCTGCCTTTTGTTTTTGCGACTGCTGCTGACGCAGTGCAAGTTGGCTTGAATGATACCAAAAACTGTAATTTCCTGCAAATAACTGAACTTTTCCAAAATCAATATCAACTGTATGAGTACTTACTGCATCAAGAAAATGCCGGTCGTGTGATACTACTAAAACAGTGTTTTCGTAATTTCCCAAGTAATTCTCAAGCCACATAACTGTTTCAAGATCAAGGTCGTTAGTTGGCTCATCAAGCAAAAGATTATCCGGCTTACCGAAAAGAGCCTGTGCAAGCAGCACTCGTACTTTTTCCTTTCCTCCCAACTCCTTCATCAGTCGGTGATGAAAATCCTCTTTGATTCCAAGCCCACTCAACAGCATGGCAGCATCACTTTCGGCATTCCACCCATCCATTTCAGCAAAACGCTCTTCAAGTTCGGCAGCCCGCATCCCGTCATTGTCCGAAAAATCTGCTTTCGCATACAATTTGTCCTTTTCCTGCATGATATTCCACAATTCATTATGACCCATCAAAACAGCATTTAAAACAGTATGCTCCTCATAATCATAGTGATTCTGTTTCAAAACAGACAAGCGCTCACCTGGTCCAAGAGTAATTGATCCTTTTGTTGATGAAAGATCACCCGAAATAAGACGAAGCATTGTTGATTTACCTGCTCCATTTGCCCCGATCACTCCATAACAATTACCAGGCGTAAATTTTAGGTTAACATCCTGAAATAGTGGTTTTTTACCAAACTGTATTGCTAAATTTGAAACTGTAATCATTAATATAACTTCTTGAAATTCTTGATTATGAAAAACCTGTATTTTTATTTGCAAAGTTAGATATTTCTTTTAAAACCTGTATTCTCGTCGCTCGCGAAATATAGTGTTAACCAAAATATAATCTGGAAACAAGCTACGATTTATATTCAAAAAAAAATGTACTTTTGATTCATAAAAAGCGACACTATGAATTTCATCGAACTTGTCACCCAAAGATCGTCAGTCCGTAATTTCGAACCTAAACCGGTCGAAAAGGAAAAATTGATTTATGTTCTTGAAGCTGCAAGAATTGCCCCTTCTGCGGTTAATTTCCAGCCGTGGCAATTTTTTGTTATTACTGATCCTGAAATGCTTAAATTGATTCAGTCTGTATATCACAGAGAATGGTTAGTTACTGCACCTGCAATCGTTATTGCCATGGGCGACCATGATAAAGCATGGCACAGGAAATCGGATGGTAAAGATTTTACCGATATTGATGTTGCAATTGCGGTTGATCACTTGATGATTGCAGCTACTGAACAGGGACTTGGAACTTGCTGGATTTGTAATTTTGATGTCGAGAAATTCTTGAATCTTTTTAATGTACCCGAAAACATGGAGCCTATTGCCATAATTCCTATCGGCTATCCTGTTACAGAAACCAAAACAATCAAGAAACGTGAACCTCTTGACCAACTTGTACACTGGAATAAAATGTTTCCTAAGCATTGATTTTTAAAACCTGCAGTAGATTCTGAAAATTATTTTTTTAATACAAAGCTATCGGCATCCTTGGTTACAGGAAATTTCTCTCTGAAATCGTTAAGCACTTTCTTTGAAATTTCAAAAGTAAACATACCTACACCGGTTAAATCACTTTGTAAAAGAACTTTTCCTATAGGATTGATAATCTGACTTTCTCCAATATAGACTACTCCATTCCCGTCTGTTCCTACTCTGTTTACTCCTGCAACATAAACCTGATTTTCAATTGCTCTTGCTTTTAGTAATACATTCCAAACCTCGCTGCGCGAAGAAGGCCAATTTGCCGTATAAATCATTAGATCTGTTTCATTCTGATTGCGGCACCATACAGGGAAACGAATATCGTAGCAAATATATAGAGCTATTCTCCAACCCATAAAATCAACTATCAATCGTTTTTCTCCAGCTGTAAAAGAAACTGATTCACCACCAATTGAAAAAAGATGTCTCTTATCATAAAATGATAATTCTCCCTTCGGCGTAATAAATACAAAACGATTGTAAAACAGATCGTTATCCTTTACTAACAAACTACCGCATATTGCCAGTCCTGTTGAGCGTGATAAATTCAACAGCCAATTTATTGTTGCACCATCCATGAATTCCGCAAGCCCAATGGCTTGCATTGAAAATCCTGTTGTAAAGGTTTCAGGAAGTATTACAAGATCGCTTTTACCGACCAGTTGTCGAATTTGATTCTCAAGGACAGTACGATTCTGTCCTGGATTTTCCCATACTATATCAACTTGAGCGAGAGTAATTCGTAATGTATCTTTTTTTTCCATAAGAAACAATTAGTCAAGGCCATCGCCAAGAATAAACTTTTCGGGATGTTTTCCTACTACTCCCCTTGTTTTATACCATTGTTTTATCCGAAGCATATCTGCCTCCATATCTTTAGTTAGTTCTATGGTGCCAATAACTCCAATCTCTTTCCTTCCCCAGTCGAAAACTGCAAAATAAACCGGAATTTTAGCTAATCTCGAAATGGCATGAAATCCACCCTTCCATTTAGCGGTAGGTTTACGCGTACCTTCCGGAGCAATAGCCAGATGAAGTACTTCGCGAGTTTTAAATTCATTAATAATCTGTTTGAGAGAACTGGCACCTTTTAAAGTATCAACTGGAATTGCACCCATATAGTTAAGTAAATAGCGCATAGGCCAGAAGAAAAATTTCTTATTAACCAGAATATTCGGATTGCCGCCTACCGATTTATAAAATAACCACGACACAACAAAGTCCCAAAGAGAAGTGTGCGGAACTCCCAGAACAATACATTTTGGAACAGGTACAACACCACTAATAACCTTCCATCCTGTGATCCACAAAAGAAATTTTGAAATATATCTCATAATACAATTTGAAGTAAAGTTAACTGTTTTTCCGAATTTTTGAATAACTATCTGACAAAATTAATCTCTATATTATCTGCCGAAGCATATTTTTTCAACAGTTTAACAGATTGATCAACAGTTTCCATAGTACTGATCATGCCTGAAAACCCGATAATAATCATTAAAAATCTCTTGGTATTACTTGTAACTGATGTCCTTACAGAATCGCTGGTAGGTGAGCCAAATGGTGAAATTGAGTCTCGAAATACTGGCAAAAATTCAATATTAAACTCGCCTCTTCCAATTGCTTCATAAGGCTCATCTTTCGCACCAATTCCAAAGGTAATACTACCGGAAATCATTTCTGCATCATATCCTCCTATTGACATACCCGATTTTAATGAAACCAGATTGAGCAAATCAACAACATTGTTGATTCTGTAAAGTTGATATCCTTTAACTACCCTTCGCCTTAATGCTTCGGAGGATAATCGGTATCTTGCAGGGTCCTTGCCACAAAGGCGATATGCAATTCGAGATGCCTTTATGTTCGGATTACTTCCCACTTCAGCAAGCTCATCCGTATTTACAATTGTTCCGCAAACCGCTTCAACCTCCTCCCATAATTCGCAGTTTTCTTC
>CAILKW010000579.1 GCA_903834845.1 uncultured Bacteroidia bacterium
CCTCTGCAACTATTTATCTGCCAACAAGTAAGAAGGCTTCTGTTACTGAAAACGGTTTAAAAGCAGTTGTTTCACAAACATTTGATGGCAAATATTTTTGTAAAGTCGGGTCGGGGAGTTATGTCTATAAAATGAGTTTTTAATTTTTCTGGGTGGAGAGTATTTAATTGTTTGACAGGCTGTTGACCACAACTTATCGCAAGAATATTGCCGTCATTGAAAAACCAACCTTAAAAATTAAAATTTTGTGATATTTAAAAAAAGCGTACTTTGCGCTTAAATGATATTTCGGGATGATTGGTATTGATAAAATAAATGAAATAGTTAACAAAATTGCGGGATTCTATGATCCTGATAAAATAATCCTATTTGGCTCTTATGCGTATGGAATTCCAACTGAAAATAGTGATTTAGACTTACTTATTATTAAAGATTCTGTTGAACCACCTCCTGACAGAACAATGCAAATACTTAAAATGCTATATGGTTCAATGATTCCCATGGATTTGATTGTATATACAAATAATGAGATTAAAGAATCGCTGAGTAAAAAGTATTCCTTTATTTATCATGCAATTACTAATGGCAAGATTTTATATGAACGCAACGCAGAATGAGATTACCAGAACGTTTTGTAAAGTCAATCTGAAAATAGAGTTTCATACTACCGAAATATTAAAAACGTCACACCCGATTATCTCAGGGATAACACAGGATACGGCCGATCGTAGCCTTTTACCGAATGCCAGATAATACGGTTAAATGTATCTTCATCAATACGATCATAATCTTCGAGGTCTTGTTCCAGAGATTTCTTTGCCCATGATAATTGTTTGCCGGTTAAACCTTTAAGCGGCGGATTCAATTCATCGAGTGGAATGTTGTTTAGCTCGGCTTTATACGGAGTGAAATCGGGTTTTTCACTAAAACAGTCAAACATAGAGTCCGCCGCTTTGTCTAATTGGTTCATAGGTGGAATACCAAGAATATTTTCCATGGTACGAACCATATTTATCTGTGAATAATATGTCGAAACTACCTCTTTTCGCTTCGTATATGGACTAATCACCATTCCTACTGTCCGATGTCCATCCACGTGGTCAAGGCCAGCCTGAGGATCATCTTCTGTAACAAAAATGCAGGTTTCTTTCCAAAATTTACTATTCGAAATTGCTTCAACAATCTGTCCAAGAGCGAGGTCGTTATCTGCAACAGCAGCTCGAGGTGTGGGTACTCCCGGTCTTGTGCCTGAAGTGTGGTCGTTTGGTAAAAGCATAATTGTAAAATTCGGAAAATTACCGGTTTTTTCAAATTCATGTAACTCTTTGATAAATTCAGCGGCACGATATACATCGAGTACTTTATTTGGAAAACCGATATAAGTAGGACAGGTGTAAGGTATAATCTGTTCAAGATTGGCTTTTGCTCTTATTTTTATTTTATTTGTGCCAGTTTTAAAATCCTGATAAATATCTGTAAATGCCGCAGATGAAGGAGTTATTTCGGCTTTGACAAATTCGCCGTAATTACGAAATGTTAATCCATTTCTCAGAACATTATCCCAGATAAAACCTGAGCTTGCATAAGCTAAGGCATCATCTCCGTCGTAGGGATAACTCCGTGAAAAATCACCAAAAAACTTTTCTAAGTAATCTGTAACATAAGCCTCGTTAGTCCATTGATGTCCATCGGCACTTAAAACACCACTGCAATAAAAATTATCCATCAACACGAATGTCTCTGTAAGTTTGTGGTGATTTGGTGTTGTTCCACGACCGAAATGAACCAAACTTGTATCTCCATTTCCCTGTGGCATATCTCCAAAAACTTGATCATAAGTCCTATTCTCCTTAATAATATATACTACATGTTTAAAATGCGATACTTGATTGGGTAACTGAGGGATAGCAACTGTGGTTCTGGTGTTTTCAATTGATGATTGGTTTTTTATTTGCTTCGTTAACGAATTATTGTTGACAACTGTTTCCGTCATCTTCACCAGAACTTTTCTTTCAGGTACATTAATAATTGAAACACTACCCAAATGATCATGCGAATTATATCCTGTCTTATCAGCTCCTTTATTTCTTGATCCTGTGCCTTTTACATTTGCAACATATAATTGAGTTCCTGTTTTATTCATTATTACCGACCCTGGATACCAACCAGTAGGAATATAGCCTAATACCCGATTTGCTGAGCCTGTTTCAATTACACATATTGCATTTTCAGTCCCATTTGCAACATAAAGGAATTTCCCGTTTGGTGATATTGCCAAAGCATTCGGCGAACTGCCAAAAGGCATATCCTTATTGATATGAACTGATATCTCGCTTATGACTTCATCCTTTTGTGTATCAATTATGCAGATTTTGTCGCTGTTTGCACATGCAACATATAAACGAGATTTATCAGGACTCAAAACCATTCCTGATGGGTGCAATCCAACTTTTATCTCTTTTATTGCATTATTCCCATTTAGATCAACTACAGTTACAGAACCATCATTGGCGATACCTGTTTTGGGATCAACCAGAACCTGACTACCTGATGTATTGTATGTTGATTCGCCTGCAACAGGTCGCCTTCCTCCCCAATTGGTTATATATGCTTTTGTGTCTGAATGTAGTATTACACTATATGGCGCAATGCCCACAGGAATTTCAATTACCGATTTATCAGATAGATTTATCACAGCGAGTGTATTACTTCGGCTAAGTGTAACCAATAGTCGGTCTTCTTTGGAATTTAAAACAAGACCACCCGGCACAGGATTTCCTCCTATTGCAGGTTTAGGCATGATAATGGGTGACTCCCAACTTAAAATATTGTTTTTATCAAAACGAGCTATCATAATCTTATTGGTGGCATCGGTAACATAAACATATTGGCTGTCCTTTGACAAACATATTCCGGTGAAAGATGAACCGCTCTTGCTATATGGAAGCGATTGCAAAATTGTTTTGTCGGACAACCTGATAAGATCCAGAGATTTCATGTTTTTTACCAAAAGGAAATTCTCCTTTGAAATTAGGGCAATGTCAACCGGACGGCCAGGCATGTACACCTGAAAACCTGCAGGACGTAATAATTGGTTGGAAGGAACCAATATACTCCCATCCGCCTGTGGACCAACTTTCTGATAATCAAAGTTATTCTGTCCTTGAATTTCTGTAAAAGCCAATAAAAGAATGGCAATAAATAAACCCTGAACTAAACAATTTTTCGTTTTCATATTATTATTTTTACTAATTTATCTGATTAAATCAGTCAATAGGATACTTGAATTTTTAAAACACAAACTTAAACCTAATAATTGAGTTTTATTACTAATTTTGTTCAGTCAAATTTTCGGATTTGTAAATTATTTAAAAGTATTGGCATTAAAAAACCTGATTTCAAGCAAGACAAATAAATAAAATGATTGGAAAACAAAACCACAACATAGCTGCCGGGATACGACTTAGTCTAAGGGATGAAGATTTTTTGGTTACCCACGTTGAAAAAGACATTGTCGAAGCCGAAGGAATTTCCGTATTAGTAAAAGGGATGCGGTTTACTTTTGACCTTAATTTGGAGGATTTTGATGTGATTACTCCCGAATCAACACAACTCGTTGCTGATGTCTCAAATGGTTACCGGAAATCGAAGTTGTTTATTGAAACTGTGCTTCGGAATTCGTCCTTCTATTCGGAAGGAATCGAGATTGCCAATAAAGCTGCGATCCGCCCAAGCAATTACCAGTTTACTCCAACGATAAAAGCATTGTCCTTGCCAAAACCACGTATCCTGATCGCGGATGGCGTTGGTCTGGGAAAAACGATCCAGGTTGGCATCTTCCTGACCGAAATGATCCGCAGGTGAAAAGGGCAACGGATACTTGTTGTGACCCCAAAGTCCATTTTATCACAATTTCAACAGGAAATCTGGTCCCGGTTCTCCATTCCACTCGTCCGTTTAGACAGTTTGGGGGTTGACCGGATCAATGCGATCATTCCCTCCAACAAAAATCCTTTCGATTATTACGACAAGGTGATCGTTTCCATCGATACCCTGAAGAACAATGGAAAATTCCGTCACTTTCTCGAAAAAATAAAATGGGACATTGTAGCCATTGACGAGTGTCATAATGTTGCCAACAATGGAAGCCAAAGGGGCGAATTGGCTGATTTTCTTTCACATCGGAGCGAGGCACTGGTACTGACGTCTGCTACACCCCACAATGGCAAAAAGAAAAACTTTGCCAATTTGATCACATTGCTCGACCCTACAGCAATCCCCTACAATGGGGAATTCACACCTGAGGATATTCGGCCACTCTTTGTCCGCAGGTTTAAAAAAGATGTCGAAAATGAGGTTGGCGATTCTTTCCGCGACCGCGAGACGATAAGCTTGCACAGTGCTTTGTTCAAGTCTGAAGAAAACGTTGTTCAAAAAATTCAGGATGCAAAGAACCAGGCTTTTACCAATGCCAATGGTGATCTCTCGAATGGTGCGTTGCTTTTTACAATTGGATTGTTCAAAGCTTATATGTCATCACCGGCTGCTTGTCTCGAAACGATCAAAAATCGGCTGGCCAAAGAATTAGACGATGAATATACAACTGATTTCCTGATTGGTTTAAAGTTTGATATAGAGCATATTCTGAAAACAAAAGAGGATGGCAAGCTTACCGGATTGATCACCAAGCTTAAATCATGGGGATGGAAAGGCAAAAAAACGGATGACCGGATCATCATTTTTGCTGAACGGAGAAAAACCCTTGATTACCTGGAAGAACAATTAAAAGCCACTTTCAATATCGAGGAATCGGCTATCACTCAGTTCAATGGAAGTATGACTGATACGGATCAGCAACGCATCATTGACGATTTCTCAAAAGAAGAAAGTCCTGTCCGTTTGTTCCTTGCTTCCGATGCGGGTAGCCAGGGAGTGAACTTGCATTACCATTGCCACATCATGTTCAATTATGATATTCCATGGTCGATCATCACCCTTGAACAAAGGAATGGTCGTATCGACCGATTCGGACAAACCAAAACCCCAACGATTTTTTACCTGATTTCAAAATCGGATGACCCAGCCATTAAAGATGATTTCAGGATTTTGGATAAACTAAAGGAGAAGGAAGAAGAGGTTTATAAAACATTGGGGGATGCTGCCAGTCTTTGGATGTTGTACGACACAAACAAAGAAGAAAAACTGATCACAAAAGCATTTGCTAAAGGCGATGTTTCGCTGCTCGACAACAAACAAAAAGACGACGAAATCGACTGGGTCGGGTTTTTTGAGGTCATTGAAACAATAAAGACACAAGATCAAATTTTTGAAAAACCCCATAGTTCATTCTATACCAGCGACTTTAATTACTATGCCTCGCTTGTTGACGAGCTGAAATCGGAAAACAGTAAACTGAACAACGAAATAATGGTTGACCGGCGTGACGAAACCATTGAGTTTGTCCAAACGGATGAATTGTGCGGCAAAAATGGCGAAACTACCGGAGTCTTGTACGATGTGCCTCTCGAAGCTTTTCCCGACAGAAAGGATACTTTTAAACTGACCTGTGACAAGGAAGTTGTGGAAAAAGCCATCGAGAAATCGAGGAAAAAAGAGGGCTGGCCAACTCAGCAATTGCTTTACGACATGCACCCTTTGGCCCGATGGCTCCAGTTTAAGATGCTGGCCCGAATCGACAAGGGCAACGCTCCGGTGGTGCGTATGCGCGAACCATTGCCCGAAAAGTCGGCTTGGTTTATTTTCCAGGGCATCACTTCAAATGGCAAGGGGCAGGCGATTTTATCCAAAGCCTTTGTGGTCAGTCGTTCGTTTATCGGTCGGGAGCTTGGCAACATGGACAGCTTCGATGATTTTGTAAGCCATTTCAGGTTGTCGGATGATTTGCCTACCCTCGAAATCGAACAGACCCATCTTGACATCATGCAGGCTATGTTGCCCGATGCCGTGAAATCGGCCCGGACATTATATACCCAGCAACTTCAAGGCAATCTGGCCGACGAAATTGAAGACAAGCTCAACAACTATGAACGGAAATTGGGCAAATGGTTGAAGGACTCTGAACGTCAATTGGAACTACAATTTGGTTTGGAAGAATCCGGGATCATTAAATCACTGAAAGACAGAAGGAAACAAGATATAGAGTATGTTCGTTCGGAGACTCAAAAGTTTTATGACAGTTATTTCCAATTGGAAAATGACCCCTATCTACGTTTACTTGCTGTTTTTTACAATGCGTAGTTTAGTGACGGCTTCACTTCAAGTGAAGCCGTCACTAAAAAGGCAAAAGTGAAGTCTTCACTATAGTGGGAAAAGTGACGGCTTCACTTCGAGTGAAGCCGTCACTAAAACGGCAAAAGTCAAGCCTTCACTTGAAGTGAAGGCTTGACTAAGACAAAAAAAACATACTAATGAATATCCAATATACTGATGATCAAATTCATAGAAAACATAGGTGATTTCTACTCTCAGCACTTTTTTGCTGACGATTTTCACCGTAAAGTATTCGACAAGATCGGCTATGTGACCCAAAAGAAAGACGATTCAGGGAACAAAACCGAAAATCACATCACCGAAATAAATGCCCGGATTTCACCGTTACGCGAAAAATACTACCGGTTTAAAAACGATTTGCTTAGCCTGAAACGCGAAAAAGACAAAGTAAAACGGACCCACGATTTTCATGGGGAAGTATTGGAAGCATTGGGTTATGGTTTTAGTCACGGCTTCACTTCATGCTCGAATAGTCACGGCTTCACTCCAATCTCGAATAGTCACGGCTTCACTCCAAGTGAAGCCGTGACTAAAGTTACCAGTGAAGCCGTGACTAAGGCTCCAAGTGAAGCCGTGACTAAAGCTGCAACCCCAAGTCACGGCTTCACTTCAATCTCGAATAGTCACGGCTTCACTCCAATCTCGAATAGTCACGGCTTCACTCCAAGTGAAGCCGTGACTAAAGCTACCAGTGAAGCCGTGACCTACTCCCACCCCATCTTCCTGAACGAGCGTGGCTATATTCCTGTTCGCTTGAACTACTCAAAAGGTGGAAAACCTTACTTGTTTGTGATGGAGATGAAAGCCATCGTTCACGAAGGCGACAAGGAAACCGAAGGGATTTACGAACAAACCTGGACAAAAGACGACTGGCAAAATGTGTTCCCCGAATCGTGGGGAGATGTTGTTTTTCATCCCGATGTGGTGCGCGATGCCTTATCGGAATTGTTCCTGTTGCCCGAAAACGAAAGGCCTGTTTATGTCATCCTTCTGGCGGGTGCCAAAATCTTCATGATCCACTACGAAAAATGGAAATACGACAGCTTTCTGTTGTTCGACCTCGAAGAGTTGTTCGTTGAGTCGAGGCTTCCCAGCAACCACGATTACCTGGCTTTGTTTTACGCATTATTGGCAAGACCCAATTTTTTAGGCAGTTCCGACAGTTTGATGCAGTCGCTCGACGAAGATGCTCACAAAGCGGCTTATGGCGTAACCCAAAATCTGAAAAATGCGGTCATTTATGCTGTCGAAAACCTGGCCAACGAGGCGATCTTGTATAAAATGGAACAGGCAAAGACGTTGAAGGAGAAAGATGCCATCGAAAAACTGATGGCTCAGGACAAATTTGCAAAAGAGCTTAAAGATGAATGTCTTACCTTGGTTTACAGGCTCCTGTTTTTGTTTTATGCCGAGGCCCGCGAAGACCTTGAAATATTGCCCGTGAAGGATGCCGTTTATCAGAAAGGGTACAGTCTCGAAATGTTGCGCGACCTCGAAATGGTTGCCCTCACCACCGATTCATCGCGCAATGGACTGTTTTTCTCGAAAAGCCTTTGGAAATTATTTGATTACCTGCACAATGGCGTGAAAACCGAAAATGGTTTTACGATGAAACCGTTGGATTCGCCACTGTTCGATAACGCGGAGATGGTCCATCTCACCGGTGTACAGTTCAGGAATGTTGTTTTGCAGGAAATCATCAAACGGTTGTCGCTGAGCAACCACAGCAAAGGGAAACGGCGCGGGAGGATTTCGTATGCCAATCTGGGGATCAACCAGTTGGGAAGCGTTTATGAAAGTTTGCTCGCTTTCAATGGTTTCTTTGCTGCCGAAACACTGATCGAAGTAAAAAAAGCTGATGACCCCGATGGCAAAGAGGGTACTTTTTTGGTCCCCTTGTCGCGCCGTGACGAATTTGTGGAAGACGAAATCCTCAAAGATCCCGATAACCCTCAATTCGACAAACACATTCCGAAAGGTCATTTTGTTTATCGGCTCAATGGGCGCGACCGCAAAAAATCTGCCTCGTTCTATACTCCCGAAGTTCTGACCCAAACTACGGTAAAGTATTCCCTGAAAGGGATCATCGACAAGCTGAAAGAGAGGCAGGAAACGGGCGAAGATTGTGCCAGTGAACTGTTGGTGCTTAAAATCCTCGAACCGGCCATGGGTGCTGCTGCCTTCCAGAACGAGGTGATCAACCAATTGGCGGTGACCTACCTCGAATTGAAAGAAACCGAGGTGGTGCGAAAAGGTGGCAAACGGATCGTACCTGGCAGATACACCGATGAACTGCAAAAGGTAAAAGCCTATATTGCAGCCAATAACGTTTATGGTGTTGACTTAAACCCAACTGCCGTTGAGCTTGGCAAACTCTCGCTTTGGTTGAACTGTATGCACCGCAACATGGAAACGCCATTCTTTGCCCACCGTTTGGGTGTTGGGAACGCTGTGGTAGGTTGCTGGTTAAAGGTTTACGACCTCAAAGATGTCAATGTTGAATATCCCACTGAAGGGACACAAAAACAACGAACCACACCGATGGCCAAAGCCTGGTGGACCAAAGCCCCTACCCGTGTGGTCTGGAACGAAAAGGGAAAATTGACACGCAAACCCAATCAGTTCTACCATTTTTTGTTGCCAGACGAAAACATGCTGGCCTCAGCCGACATTAAACTGATCAGGGAGGAATTTACCGACAAGCAAAAGAAGGCATTGACCGATTGGAAGAAAGAACTGAAAAAACCACTTTTTCCCGATGAATGTACAAGGCTTGTAAAACTTTGCAAAGTCATTGATACACTGTTAGATGAACATTACAAACAGATTCAGGGTGTAATAAAGGATACCACAAGTACTTACCTTGTTTATGGTGAGGAAGCGGCAAAAAACTCATTCAAAGGTTACGTCGAAAAAGAACGCCTTTCCGAAAGCCGCAATGCGCGCACCGCCCCATTCTACAAATTGCGCATGGTGATGGATTACTGGTGCAGCCTTTGGTTTTGGGATGCCCGGCAGTTTGGCGATTTGCCCGCACGCGGCCAGTGGTACAGCGAAGTTGAGAATATCCTGGGTGTTGTATTGACCGATATTGACGAAAATGCCGATGCACGGGCCATTCTGGAGAATATCCGGAAACATGCCACCGACAGCTCCACGTTGTTTGGGACCGAAGATCGCCTCGAAACAGTGGAAGCTTTAAGGGAGCAGCACCGGTTTTTTCACCACGAACTCGAATTCCTTGAAGTGTTTAAAGAGCGGGGAGGTTTTGATGTGGTGGTGGGAAATCCACCTTGGCTGAAATTGCAATTTGAAGAGAAAGACATTATTGCAGAACTATTTCCAGAGGTTTCAATCCGGAAAACCACGGCTCCACAGGTTCGAAAATTACAGGAATCCTATTTGTCTGTTGAGAACCAGAAGAAAGGATATTTTGAGGAAAATATTGGTCTTGAAAGTTCTGCAATGTTTTTGAACGCTGTACAGAACTATCCATTGCTGAAAGGGCAACAGACAAACCTTTATAAGTGCGTATTGGAAAACGGATTCTCGCTAACCGCTCCAAATGGCTTTTTAGGTCTGCTCCATCCAGAAGGCGTGTACGATGATCCAAATGGCAAACCATTAAGGAAACAGATTTATAAGTGCTTAAAATTTCATTTCCAATTCAAAAATGAGCTTATGCTTTTTTCTGAAATTGACCACCATAATATCTTTGGTGCAAATATATATTCTGGGAAGAGGTCTGAAGTTTCATTTTACTCAATCGCAAATCTATTTCACCCGTCAACAATTGATCCTTCCTTTATTTCAAATTATATTGATATTTCAGGTGGTGTAAAAATCAAAAATAAAATTTCAGGTAAGTACGAATGGAATATCCAACCTCATTCTGATAGAGTCGTTCATATTACAAATAATGTTCTCAATACATTGGCTATGACTTTTGAAGATTCAAAGAATGGTGAAACTGCCAAATTAGTTTCAATTCATTCAGAATCAATTATTAGTGTATTGAAAAAACTAAGTGATTTTAAAACATCGGTAAAAAATTTCGAGACAAAAATAACTGAAGGATGGCATGAAACCAATGATGTAAATGATCGAATAATTAAACGTTCTACTCAATTCCCAATTGTTGCGGAATATGAAATGATTTATAGCGGTCCTCACTTTTTTGTTTCAAATCCAGTTTACAAAACAGCAACAAAAGTTTGTACTCTCAATTCAGATTATAACATTATTGATCACAACCTAATTAAAGAGGATTTTGTAGCACGAACAAATTACGTTCCAGATGAAAATCCACAATCTTTTCCAAACCTAATAAAAGGATTTAGAACGGTAAAAGAAGTTTATGATGGAAATATGGCTTTGGATAATTGGATTGATTATTACAAAGTGGGTTTTCGTAAAATGTTAAGTCAGTCAGGTGAGCGCACTTTGAATGGGGCAATTTTCCCACCTAAAACAAGTCATACTCATGGAGTTATATCATTAATTTTCAAAGATAATCGTACTTTAGTTGAGTTTTCAGGTTTGACTTCTTCGATTGTTTTAGATTTCTTTATGAAAACAATTGGAGCTTCAAATCTTGCAGATAGTCGTTTGTCTGCTTTCCCTTTGGGAATTGAATCCAAATTCAAGCCCCAACTTTTCAGCCGCACCCTTCTTTTGAATTGTCTGAATAAATACTATGCCCCTTTGTGGGAAGAGAGCTGGCAGGAAGTTTTTGCCCAGGACCGGTGGAGCAAGCCCGATCACCGGTTAAAACCTTTTGAGACTCTTACCCCTGAGTGGCAATGGGGCACACCGTTGCGAAACTGGTACGAACGCAGGTGGGCTTTGGTCGAGATCGATGTGATTACCGCCATGGCGCTCGGCCTTACCCTTGAAGAGCTGATCCTGATTTACAACGTACAGTTCCCCGTATTGCAGCAAAACGAAGACGACACCTGGTATGACCAGAAAGGGAACATCATTTTCACCTGCAGCAAAGGCTTAAACGGCGTTGGCCTCGACCGTGCAGACTGGGATAGGATTAGCTGCCCTACTGACGGCTTCACTCCAGCAGAATCTACTGACGGCTTCACTCGAAGTGAAGCCGTCAGTAAAAAGCGCACAACTGACGGCTTCACTCCAGCAGAATCTACTGACGGCTTCACTCCAAGTGAAGCCGTCAGTAACCATCGCACAACTGACGGCTTCACTTCAGCAGAATCTACTGACGGCTTCACTCCAAGTGAAGCC
>CAILKW010000580.1 GCA_903834845.1 uncultured Bacteroidia bacterium
AAGGTCACTTTCTAAAATCTTAAAAATATTTAATATGAAAAAGTTATTTATAGCATTACTATTTTTGGGAGCCCTCGCATCGTGCACCAAGAATTTTGAAACTACAAACCAGAATCCCTATCAGATTTCTGATGAGATGCTTAAGCAAGACTTTAACCTTGTGGGTTCGCCGTTCTCAGGATTATTATTCAATCTCAACGGTCCTCAGGTTGAAGAGGATCTGTGTCAGGATTCCTGGATGGGTTATTTGAATACACCGACTCCTTTTGTTGGTAACGTAAACAATACTACCTATTATATCCGATGGAATGGCTACTGGGGTCGGGTTTATGGCTCCGTTATGTCTCCTTCAAAACAGGTAATCCAATTGGCGAAAGATAACGGTTTGCCACTTTTTGCAACATGGGCAAAGTTGATAAGGATACTATCAGTGTCAAAATTGACTGCTATTCATGGTCCGGTAATCTATTCTAATTATGGTTCCACAGCCAACTCAATTCTTTATGATAAAGAATCTGATTTATACAACCTGTTTTTTTCGCAGTTAGACTCAATTCAAACTGAATTTGCTGCCAATAAAACTTACAAAGGTTTTGTAAAATTTGATCCAAGCTACAAAGGTGATGTTAATGGATGGATGAAAGTTGTTAATTCTACCCGTTTGAGATTGGCTATGCGCTTATCAAAAGTCGCTCCCGCTCTTGCAAAAACACAAGGGGAAAAGGCAATGAGCGATCCTGCAGGGTTAATAACCACCAATGCAGATAACTTTAACATTGCATTATTGGGAAACAAGATGTATATGGCCGTAATTTGTTTTGAATGGGATGATACACGAATGGGTGCTGTAATGGAATCTTTCCTGCTTGGATTAAAGGATGGAAGAGTTGCAAAATATTTTCAGGGTCCAAATCTAAGTCAAAACCCAGCACTTTCTGTTTACTCCTATAAGGGAATCCGCAATGGTGCTTATACAGATGCCAAAATCGATAGAGTACCATATTCCAGAGTATCTGATGATTTTCAAACTGTTCAAACCAGACGTTCTATAACTGCCGCTGAAGTAAGTTTTCTTAAAGCTGAAGCTGCTCTAAGAGGTTGGGCAGGTGCAGGTGATGCGAAAACAAATTACGAAACTGGTGTCAGGCTTTCATTTGCCGATTGGGCAGCTGGCGGTGTGGATGCTTACCTTGCAGATGCAACAAGCAAACCTATTGATTATGTTGACCCTAAGGATGCAAGGAATAACTTTACAGCATCTTCTTCAATAACAGTGGCCTGGAACGCAGGCGACAGCAATGAGTTGAAATTAGAGAAAATCATAACCCAGAAATGGATCAATAATTTCACGAATACGCTTGAATCATGGGTTGACTTCAGAAGAACTGGTTATCCTAAAATTCCACACGTTGCTAAAAACGATAGTAATGCCGACTGGGGTGTTATCCCTGCCAATGAATGGATCAAGAGGATGCCTTTTGTACCAGGAGAACGAACGGGAAATACTGCTGCAGTTGCCGATGCCGTATCAAAAATGGGTGCAGGTGCAAAAGATGATATTGCTACACGCTTATGGTGGGATACTACCGGTCCAAACTTCTAAACTTTTTTTATAGTAATTTATATGAAAATACCCTTTTGCAATTTTTTGCAGGGGGTATTTTCTTTTTTTGTAATATTTGAAGCAATGATAACACAAAAAAACCGCCGCGATTTCTTAACTAAATCATCTGCCATCGGGCTATCAGCATTATCATTACCCCTGGCATCTTTTGCCGGTAATGAGTGTGTCACTGAACCTGTTATTGATTCTGCATCAAAATTGATAGTTCCAAAAGGAAATGCGTTGCCTATTACCGGGACGTTTCTTGATGAAATCTCTCACGATATTCCCCACCAAAACTGGGGAGAAAAAGAGTGGGATAAAGATTTTGCCTTTATGAAAGCCGTTGGTATTGATACTGTGATTATGATACGCTCCGGTTACAGACGATTTATAACCTATCCTTCTGAATATCTGATCAAAAAACGTGGTTGCTATATCCCGTCAATTGATCTGGTTGACCTGTTTCTGCGCCTTGCCGATAAGCATAAAATGAAATTCTATTTCGGTTTATACGATTCGGGGAAGTACTGGGATACTGGCGATTTAAGTTGGGAAGTTGAGGATAACAAATATGTTATTGACGAAATTTGGAAAAAATACGGAAGCAAATACAAAAGTTTTCAGGGCTGGTATATAAGCGGTGAAATAAGCCGCAAAACAAAAGGTGCAATTGGAGCCTTTCATGCAATGGGTAAACAATGCAAAGATATTTCGGGTGGACTTCCTACACTTATTTCGCCGTGGATTGACGGTAAGAAAGCTGTCGCAGCAGCAGGGAGCAACCTGACCAAAGAAGATGCTGTTTCAGTACAGGAACACGAAAGGGAATGGGGTGAAATCTTCGATGGCATACACGATGTGGTTGATGCCTGTGCTTTTCAGGATGGCCATATTGATTATGACGAGTTGGATGCTTTCTTCTCAGTTAATAAAAAGCTGGCTGACAAATATGGTATGCAATGCTGGACAAATGCTGAAACTTTCGACCGCGATATGCCTATCAAGTTTTTTCCTATCAAATTCGATAAGTTGCGCTTAAAACTTGAAGCAGCCAAACGTGCCGGATATTACAAAGGTATTACTTTTGAATTTCCTCATTTTATGAGTCCCCAATCTTCGTATCTTCAGGCAGGACATTTATACAACCGATACAAAGAGTACTTTAATATATAAAGACAGACCGCCACTTTTTGGACGTTTCGGCATAAGAGGAAGAATGAAATTATTTCATGATTAAGTCTAAACTAAAAATGTTGAAAACAGAAATGCCACTAAGCCGCGAATATAACACGTTTTAACATGTTGTTAATACGGCAATATAATTTTCAAACCCAGAGGGTTTGCATGTTTATAGAAATAGATTGATAGCATGAAAAGTTCGACTCCGCCGGAGTCGAATCCTCAACTTTGAATTTATTTTCTATAAACGTACGACCTCGCTGAGGTCTTAAATAGAAAGTCAAAAATTTGAAATTAATTTCGCCATTAATAAATCAATCATCAATCATCAATCACAAATCATAAATAATATGTCTGTTCAAAAAAACAAGGAAAACCTGTGGTATGTAATTTTTCTGGCTACTGTTGCCGCTCTGGGAGGATTTTTGTTTGGCTACGATACCGCAGTAATTTCCGGAACCATCGGAAGTGTAGCAACGCAGTTTAGTCTGAATGATGTAACCACTGGCTGGTATGTAGGTTGCGCTCTGGTAGGTTCTATTTTGGGTGTTTCTATTGCCGGTAAACTCAGTGATCATTTTGGGCGTAAAGGGGTTCTCCTGTTTTCGGCAGTACTTTTCACCGCTTCAGGTATTGGGTGTATGGTTTCCGAAAGTGTCTCTGATCTTGTTTTATACCGCATTGTTGGTGGCGTTGGAATAGGAGTAGCTTCAGTTATTTCACCTCTCTACATTTCCGAAATTTCAGTTTCCCGTTACCGGGGAACATTGGTGTCTTTATACCAATTAGCTATTACAGTTGGTTTTATGGGGGCCTACCTCGTCAATTATGCTATCAGTAACTATGCAGACAGCATGAAAGAACTTGGCGTAAGCGATGGATTATGGAGCAAATTTATGGTCAGCGAGTCTTGGCGTGGAATGTTGGGTGCTGAATCTCTACCGGCTTTATTGTTTTTTATTGTCCTGTTTTTCATTCCAGAAAGTCCGCGTTGGCTGGTGATAAAATCAAAAGAAAGTGCAGCTCTTAAAACCTTAAAACGTATTTATGGATCAGAAAAAGCCGATGAACAGGTTTATGATTTAAAGAATCTGGTTCAATCGGAGGAAGAATCGGACTGGAAAATACTTTTTCAACCCGGTTTCAGGATAGCTCTGTTTATTGGAGTCAGTCTTGCAATTCTTGGACAATTTATGGGAGTAAATGCTGTTCTCTATTACGGTCCTTCAATTTTTCAGCAAACGGGTCTTTCGCAGGGAGATTCTCTGTTCTATCAAGTAATCGTGGGATTGGTAAATTTTGGATCAACTGTTCTCGCTATGGCTGTTATTGATAAAATTGGTCGCAAAAAGCTTGTTTATTATGGGGTTTCCGGCATGATATTATCACTTGTACTTATCGGTTTTTATTTTACTCTAAATAAAGTTTCAAATGTAATTCCTCCTGTTACGCTGCTTATCTTGATATTGGTTTATATTTTCAGTTGTGCCATCTCAATTTGCGTAGTAATTTGGGTGCTGCTATCAGAGATGTATCCTGCGAAAGTACGTGGTTTAGCTATGTCGGCTGCAGGTTTTTCGTTGTGGATTGGCACCTTTCTGATAGGTCAATTAACACCGTGGCTGATGACCACTCTGTCTCCGGCTGGTGTTTTCTGGTTGTTTGGATTAATGTGTATTCCGTACATGTACATAACCTGGAAATTAGTTCCTGAAACAACAGGCAAATCGCTCGAGGACATTGAACGAATGTGGCAATCTAAATCGTAGAGACGTTGCATGCAACGTCTCTACCAAATAATCTGTTATTTTTGTCAACTCAATTTGGGATGTATGATGAAATTATTCAGATTTTCGCAGCCGAAGTTTCAGGCCAATGAATACCTTGTAATGGGTTACAGGTTTTTTGTCGTTATGTGCTTGTATTCAGCAGGCCGGATCATCTTTTACCTGTTCAATACTTCCATGTTTCCCAATGTCGGGCTTGCCTCATTTATGCGGATTATGCGCGGAGGCGTAATGTTCGATACCAGTGCCGTGTTATACCTGAACGCTCTTTTTTTCCTACTCTGTCTGCTTCCGTTCTCGTTTAAATATAATGATGGATATCAAAGATTGTTGAAATGGATTTTTATGTCATTTAACGGCACTGGGTTGGCTTTCAATCATATTGATATTATTTACTACCGTTTTATTTTAAAAAGAACTACCGCAAGTGTTTTTGATATTGTAAGTTACGATGCAGGTAATTACAAGCTGATCTTACAGTTTTTTTACGATTTCTGGTATATTGTTTTCATCTGGCTGATTACTGTTTGGCTTCTGTCAGTCCTCTATTCTCTTTTTAAACCTCGTCCCTTTTTCAAAATAAATACCTGGAAATATCGTCTTCTTTCGTTTGCTGTGCTAATTTTGGTTTCAGGACTTAGTGTAATTGGAATGCGTGGTGGATATATGGAAAGTACCAGACCGATTAATATGAATAATGCCGGGAAATATGTCAATTCAACTGAAGAGATGTCGCTGGTACTAAATACTCCATTTTGTATTTTAAGGACTTGGGGCAAAAAGGCTTTTCAGGTAAAGAAGTATTTTAGCTCTGAAGAGGAGGTGAATCGTATCTATTCTCCCCTGAGAGTTCCAAATACGGGTGCTGCCATGAAAAAAGATAACGTTGTTATTATTATTCTCGAAAGTTTCAGTCGCGAGTTTGTCGGATCATTAAATAAAGATCTTCAAAACGGACAGTATAAAGGTTACACACCTTTTCTTGATTCACTGATCACCAAGAGTTTGGTATTTACAAATGCCTTTGCCAACGGACGTAAATCAATTGATGCAATCCCTTCAGTTACAGCGAGTATTCCGGCATTGGTTTTACCTTATGTAATTTCGGAACGGTCGGGCAACAAAATTAACAGTCTTGCAAGCTTATTATCGAAGGAGGGTTATCAATCCTCATTTTTTCACGGTGCCCCGAATGGTTCCATGGGCTTTGATGCATTTATTAAAATGGCAGGTTTTCAGCAATATATCGGAAAAAACGAATATGGTCATGATGAAGGTTTTGATGGCATCTGGGGTATATGGGATGAGCCTTTCTTTCAGTTTTTTGCCGATGAGATTGATAAAATGAAAGAACCTTTCTTTACTGCTATTTTCTCCGTTTCATCGCACCACCCTTTTAATGTTCCCAAACAATATAAAGAGAGGTTTCCTGAGGAGAATATACCGCTTCAAAAATGTATCCGTTATACCGATTTTGCCATTAAAGAATTTTTCGATAAAGCTTCAAAAATGCCGTGGTTCAAAAATACATTGTTTGTTATCACCGCCGATCATTGCGCACAATCAGAATTAAAGGAGTATAAAACTTCTGTCAACTATTATGCAGTTCCACTTATATTTTACAAAGGTGATGGTAGCCTTACCGGGAAGGATCAATCATTGGCTCAGCAAATTGATATTATGCCAACTGTTTTGGGGTATCTTAACTACTCAAAACCTTACATCGCATTTGGAAACAATCTTTTCGATCAGTCTGCCCAACGATTTGCAATCAATTATATCGAAGAAACTTACCAGTTTTTAATAGGAGATCATGTTTACTACTTTACCGACAATCAATTGACAGGTATCTATAATCGAAAAGAAGATCCGTATCAGCTTGAAAATTTGTTGGGTCGTGCTAATTCCCAAAAGGAAGAGGATTTATTTAAAGCAATTATGCAACAGTTTAATAACAGAATGGCGCAGAATCGGTTAGTTGTTGATCAATAGGTCTTTGTAGTGAGGAAGGAGTAAGCAGTAATGAGTAAGCAGTGGAAAGTAGGGTTAGTAAATGTGAAAACTAAAATTTGGGAGTATGAAAACGAAGAAAATTATCTTGTATTCTTTATTGGCATTATTTTTCTTGCCTTGTTTCTCACAGGAAATCTCAAGAAAAGCAAGAAGGGAAAAGGATAAAATTTTAAAGGTGAATCTGATTGATTCACTGATGAATTCAAAAGAGTTTGTTTTTGAAGCAACCCAAGTTATGCCACTGGGTAGTGCACCTATCCATCTGACTGGAAATTCAAATTTCGTAAAATTCCATCCGGATAGCATTGAGAGTTATATGCCTTTCTTTGGCAGGGCTTATAGTATTGATTATGGGGGCGATGGTGGAATAAAGTTTGAGGGAAAACCTGTCAAATACACCATCACGAAATTGAAGGAAGGAAGGGGCTATGAAATTGATGCAACAGTCCCGGTACCACGCGATATCTATCAGCTAAGGCTCATTGTAAGCCCTGATGGCAGTGCCACACTGTCAATCAACAGCAACTCCCGAAGTGCTATTTCCTATTATGGCGATATTGTGAAATTTGAAGAAACCATTCCTTAAAGTAATTCCTTAGCAACCGCTACGGCTATGATTCGTTGCCAATAAAAATGCACTTATTATCAAATTACTAAACACTGTAGGAAATGGAAAACACTTCAATAATCCACGAAAACGGTAATGATTTTATAGCCGATGATATGCCAAGTAAAATTTGGGTATGCCATTGCAAACAATGCCGTTATGTAAAAAATAAGCGTAAAAATAGAAAACTAAAAAAGAAAGTGAAAAGGTTGCTTAATAAGAAAAGACGGAAAGAAGTTGATACGGGTGTCGTTTTTTATTGGGCATAACGATTAAGTATTATCCAATATTGAGTAGGAAGTGATGAGTTGGCAATAATGATATATTTCCTTGTTAATTCAGCATAATTAAATCATAATCCGATGAATCAATACATGTTGAAAAGTTGCTTTATGCGTATCAGTAAAATGTTTTGAGATTTAAATATAAATTTAGATGGTAATAGAAAATATTATTTTTGATTTCGGCGGTGTTTTAGTAGAATGGAATCCGAGATACCTTTATAGAGACTATTTTCAAAATGAAAGCGAAATGGAATACTTTCTTCATTTCGTTTGCTCTGATGAATGGAATCTGGAACAAGACAGGGGTCGTTCTTTGTCAGATGGTACATTTTTGCTTCAAAATAAATTTCCTGAATTTCATGACTTGATCCAACTATATTACGATAAGTGGGAGAAAATGCTTAATAAAGAAAACCCTGGAACGGTTTCCTTATTATACAAATTAAAAGAAAAATACAATATCTATGGCCTAACAAATTGGTCGGCTGAAACAATCGAAATCGCATATAGGAGATTTTCTTTTTTTAAAGAATTCAATGGCATTGTAGTTTCGGGAGAAGAAAAATTGACGAAGCCGGATAAAAGAATTTACCATCTTCTGCTCAACAGATATAATCTAAAAGCAGAGAATACCATTTTTATAGACGACAGTATAATCAACATCAAAGCTGCCAAAGAGATAGGCTTTCATGTAATCAGATTTGAAAATTCAGGCCAATTGGAAGCAGAGCTATTATCAATCAATGCAATATAAAGCAGAGTAAATCTATCACAATTTTGTGGCGTAATATATATCAAAGATGATTATCAGAAAAAAATTTCGATTCGAAGGGGCTCATATCGTTCGTAATTGTACTTCAAAGCGTTGTCGTGAGAATATTCACGGACATTCTTATGAAGTGGAAATCTTTTTAAAGTCCGATAAACTCGACAATGGTTTTATGGTTATGGATTTTATACTGCTCGAAAATGTTGCTGAGTTTATCCATTGCTTCGATCACTCCTATACTTTGTGGGATAAAGAAACAGATGATGTGAAGAGTGCTATTTACACAATCAACAACAGAGTTGCCGAAATCCCTGTTTCACCATCGGCTGAAGGATATGCCCTTTTGTTTTTTTTCGTAATCAACCGGATTATTTCGGACACCAAACTAATTAATGGAGAGGGAAATGTGAAGTTACATGCTGTCAGGGTACACGAAACCCAATCGGGGTATGCCGAAGCATCTGCCGAAGATCTCAACCTTGTCTCTTTCACCCTGAATGATATTAAATTTACCGAAGGCATAATAAAAGAGTGGAAGAACAAAAAATGGTGGATTCAAATATTCCAAATTAAAAGTTAACAATACCTAAAATACTTTCAGGCTATTAAAAAAGGATTACTTTTGCACACAATTTTAATTTTTGTGCAATTTTTGAATTTTGAGAGATACTACACGTCATACTATTCTTACTGTTGCCCGCAAAATATTTGCCGAGAGAGGTGTTGATAATTCGACTATGGACGATATTGCCAAAGCTTCAGGACTGGGCAGACGAACAATCTATACATATTTTAGTACACGCGAAGAGCTTAATCATGAGGTAATAACAAGGGAAATTGATATGATTGTCAAACAACTAAACAGGGTTGCAGAAATGAAAATTTCACCTGAAAAGAAGATTGTCCGATTCATGGTAAATCACATGAAAACAATCGAAAATCTCATTAAAAAAGACCATTTACTAAGAATCGAATTTCTCAAAAGAGGTGAGCGGGTTGAGAATTTTCGTAAAGAAATTGATTTGCGCGAAAAGGAATGTCTTACTGCGGTACTGAAAGAGGGTACTCAACTTGGAGTATTCAGGATTGACGACTTTGAGAATACTGCCCTCATTGCGCATACCACGTTAAAAGGGCTGGAAATGCTGTTTATACTTGATAATTTTGGGAAACATTGCCGCGAAACACTTGAACTTTGGCAAAAAATACTATTCAGGGGGATTAAAACCCCCCAATAATTTATTCACTATTGATATGAGAATGTTTATTAATACAATTTCGCATTACATTCCGGAGCAGCGTGTTCCGAATGAATATTTCAAAAATATAAACGGTCTTGAGGACGAATGGATTTTTGATAGAACAGGAATCAGGACACGGTCGAAAGCTGCCAAAAATGAGAATGCAAATACAATGGCAGTTGAGGCTGTCAGACGGGCTTTGAAGACTTTACCTTTTGATATTAAGGATGTTGATTTAATTATTGGTGCTTCTTATACTCCTTACGATACTGTTGCTACCATTGGTCACACTGTCCAGAGGGAGTTTGGCATTCCTGAGGCACAAGTAATTTATATTTCCTCGGCATGTTCATCGCTTGTAAACGCTCTTGAGATTGTGGAGGGATACTTTGCAATAGGTAAAGCCACACGTGCATTGGTGATTGCTTCGGACCACAACACTTTCTACAGCGATGAAACCTGCGAAAAAAGTGGACATCTTTGGGGCGATGGTGCAACAGCAATATTTGTTTCAGAAGAGCCTATCGGCCCTAAACCTGGCGAAATACTGAATATTTTTACACGAGGACTGGGTCATATCGGAAAAGGAACCGAAGCTGTTTACCTGCGTCCCGGAGCTGGCGGACTTTGTATGCCCGATGGTAGAGATGTCTTTATGCATGCATGCAATTTCATGCGAGTTGCTCTCGAACGAACCCTCGAAAATTGCAGTCTGACCCTTGAAGATCTCGATTTTATAATTCCTCATCAGGCAAATCATCGAATCATAGCCAACCTTATAAAGCAATTAAATGTTCATCCTAAAAAAGTGCTGACCAACATTCAGGAACTTGGCAATACAGGATGTGCCAGTACAGGCATCTGTCTCTCTCAAAATTTCGATAAGATAACATTTGATTCGCTTGTTGGAATCACAGTTTTTGGAGGTGGTTATTCAGCAGGAGCTGTACTCATCAGATTTTAGAAAATTGCTCCAAATCAGTTTTTCCCGGTTTTAAAAATCATGTATGCAACCCGAAACGAAATCTGTGATAAATCGGAGCCTCTTTTATAAATATTCTGGGTGATGTTCTGAATAGAGTAATACCTCACTTCCATACTGATCCTGCGGTAATTATAGCCTATACCAAGCAACATCCTTGAGGCAGGCGCAAAAGAATAATGAGCATCAGCATTGAACGCAATGAATGAACTTCCTGAAATAAAATTCGGAACAAAAGCTCCTTTCAAAAACAAGCGGTTATTCTGATTTATATAAAGGTTATATGTTATGCCTAAAGGTAGTTCTATCGTCTGATATTCTGCTATATACCCATCGTGTGATAAATTGAAAACATTATCCGAATAATCAGATTTGTAGGAATACAAATTCGATTCGGCGAAAAGGCCAAATTTGTAGTTATTAAACGGTAAAAGATACTCGGCTTCGATGCCAAAACCCAAGCTGTTTTCCTGCGAAAAAGTTATCTTGGAGCCATCAATGTAGTCTTGAGCCTCAAGTCTGATACTGTTTATATTTGTGCCGATTTTAAATCTAAAACTGCCTTTTTTTGCCTGAGTGCTTTTAGTTACTTTATAATCAACACCCTTGCATATTTGGTAGTTAATAAAATACTTTACCAAATCCTTTTTTGTATATGAAACATTCCTAATCTCGTTTGGGTCGCCACAAGCTAAATATTGCTTAAGCTGTTCGCGGTAAGCATTGTTAAATAAGGTCTGCTCAATAATACCAGGTGTGATCTCAAGACGATATTCCTTATAAAATAAAGGTTCAATAGCCGAATTATCAATGCGGTAGTAGAACAGATTCTTGCCTTCATCATAATATGAAAGTAGAGATGCTGATTTCCCTTCTACCAAAATTTTCAAATATGCATGTCCTTCCTCCCATTCCGGGCTTTTAACCGTATCTTTCAGCAATGTGAGGCGATCGGGCGAGACATCAACTTTAATCAAAGCCCTAATACATTTCAGCTCATTCTCTATCCCAAATTCCTCAATCTTTGCCAATTCGATTTTTTCGATTTTATTGTCTTCCTTTAATTTATATTCAAAATTGGAGACAGATTCTGCAATTCCGATATTTCTTATATAACAAACTGTTTTTTGGTGGTTATTTGTGACAATATAACCTTCAACAAATTTAACCTGAGCCGCCGAAAAGAGCCATAAACCTGAACAAAATAAGAGAAGAAATATAAATTTGAAATTCATAATATGTAAATTGAATGTGAATTAACGAATGGCAAAGCTAATTATTTAATTTACTAAATCATCTAATTCCCAAATTTCTGGTTGTACTAAATTAAACACATGCCAGAATGTTTCCCATTGACTTTTATCTAAAGTATGGGTTGCAGTCTTTATTGATATTGAAGACTTCATTTCCAGATTGGAAACTTTGATGGCAACCTTAATCTGCGAAATAGCTGAAGTGTCGGGAAGATCCGGAAAAATATAGAAATCACCGTTTGATTTATTTTTGGCTATTATGTTTTTGTCTATCAATATATTGGTGTCATTTAATAACAAATCAATGTTTTCATTATCGGCAGACGGAACTCCAAAAATATCCTGACGCAGCGAAAGTAAAAGAGCAATCTTCTTTCTTGATTTGTTTTCGTTCAAAGGATTCGACAAAAGCCAAATAAGCCTTTCAAACGAGTTTTTGCTTTCAAATAAATTGCTTTTATACAAATTCCAATACGGAATTGATTTGTAAGTATTTATTGCCTGCCTGTATTTATTCAGATCCAGGAATAGTGAATCTCTTCTGAATTCTTTGGCAACCTGGTCATTCATTGCCTCAATGGTTTCAAACCTGTCAATATCCGACCATGTAAGAGTCCAACTTAGGATATCGGCTGAATCTGAAATTGCCAATCGTTTTTTCAGGTCATCAAAGAACCTGCATTTCTCTTCAGTAGCATGGAAGGTATAACCGTCAAGATAGATAGCAATATGCTTAGTAGATGACAAAAGCTCCTCATTATCAATAGCTATTCCGTTTTTCTCAATCCCTGTTAGTGAGATGTAAAAATCGGTGCGCGTATTGAACCTGACACCATTTGCAGTACCTAATTCGTATTGAGGCCGAATAATATATGAATACGAATATGGTTCTTGCGATATTTTAAACTTATAGTTTACGATACCGTTTCCCGGGAAATCTTCAAATTTGAAGCCGGGGTCATTTTTACCATTGAGATAATTCCTTAAGCTTCTGATGAAACGCTCTTCCAACTCGCTCTCCTCTATGTTTCCATTGCTGGTCAGAGCTCCAAGACCGGATGTATAGGATTCCCATGCTTCCGAACTATCAACAATTTTTTTAAATAAGTCTTCGGCTTTTTTTCTGCTTAGTTCCTTGTGTATATATTGATTAGAGTAGGTGAAAATACAACGGTAGCAACCATCTTTCCCTTTGTCTTTACATTTGCAGTTTTTTATGGCCAGGTATGCTTTGGTAATAATATCAGTAAACTCTTTCGGGCTGAAAAGTTTTTCAAGATAACCAGTTCCTCCCGGAATGTTATCATACATAACGACATACTTGTCGAAACGGCTATTCTTTTCGTTGTATTCCGAATAGTCCGTAATGCCAAGGTGCTGCGGGTTTCCATTGTAATACTTTTTTAAACCCAGTTCAAGACCTGCTTTGAACATATTTATTGTCGCCTCACTTTCGAATTCCTGAACCGGCAACAATACTTTTAAAGCTTCGGTCTTCATCTCCCGAAGTAAAAAGACATCTTCAAAAACATCATCACTTTTACCCGGGTAATCACGCTCCTTGTGTTTGCAATAGCCATAATGATATTTGTATTCCTTCTGGTTCAGCTTTGAAGTGCTTTTCCCGCAATACTTACATGTAACAAACCCATGATAAGGGACATCTTCCTGCTGGTTAATAATTATTTTATTGGCATTTACAGAGGATGAGAGACCAAGATTAATCTCGGTAATATCAACATTTTTAACGTATTCAACTCCGAATGGTATTTCTTTCATTCCCCAGGCACCTTGAAATGAATTTTTGTCAAACTTTAAATGCCTCGAAATTCGATACCTGATTGAATCTCTTTCATCCTTTGTGTCATCGAGGGTTGACTTATCCCTGAAATTGATCGATTTAACCCCGTTGAGCTTCACAAAAACATGTTGGTTTTTATCTGAAGCCCATGAAGCATCGCCACATTTGGGACAATGGGCTTCGGTGGATGTTACTTTTTCGGCGAGGTGGTCACAGTTTGAACAAAACCTTTTTACAAGCAATGTTCCGGCATCTTTCCAATCAAAAGTATTAAGACCCGATATTGCAAACTTGAAGCCTTGCGAATAAAAATAATTGTCGGGAGCAAATTCTTTAATTGCTGATTTTGATGAACGAACGATTTCAAACTGCTTATCTGTGGGAATATTTTCGCTTGCTTTTGCCTTATTCGCGATTACTCGTGCGTTTAGTGTTACGCCCGTTTCGGGGAAAGCATAATTGGGCAATAAACCAATATTGGTAAGATGTTCAAGTACTGACCGGTTATCTAATAAACGTTGCAATCCATATAAAGCCTTTCTCTCTGCCTCCAATTCCCTGCGTTCTTCATCGTTGGGAAGTGTTTTAATAGCTGCTTCAATTCCCTTTCTAACCTCGCTAATATGGAGGTATTCCTCCTTTAGTTTAACAAAAACACTTTTAAACCCCAAATAAAAACCTTCTTCCAAAAGGTATGTTTTAAGATTATCCAATGGTTTTGAATCCTGTAAATCAGGTCTGTAAAATGATGAAAACTCAGAAAGCAACGAATGTTCTTTTGCTTTTATAAATGAGATTACACGGTTTGCAAAGAAATCAGTGGACGAAAGATCTATTTTGTAAAGTTGTAACAAAAGGATAACAACGGGAATACTGTTGTTTTTTGGGTCAGCTTTTGACCAGCAATCTAAACAATAGGCGAAAAAATGGCGGTAAAGAATATCTTTTGCTTCGAGGTAACATCCGGGGGTTGCAATTTCACCCGCCATCATGTCAATAGGCTCTTCATAATAGAACAAGTCGTGTGCCTTGTTTTGTGCAAAATTTATTATCAATGCCGATCCCGATGATCGTCCGGCACGGCCAACCCTTTGTAAGAAGTTTGAAGTAAGTGGCGGCACCGAATTGTTGATAGCAGTATTCAACGTACCAATATCAATACCCATTTCTAAGGTTGAGGTTGAAACAATGGTATTCAGTGAGTTGAACCGGGGCCGCTCCTTAAAGTCTATTTCTTTTATTTCTCTGTCTTTACGTTCCAGAATACCTGTATGTTCGGTGGCATAAATTCGCGGAGATTGATTCCTGTTATACACTAATTGATAATAATTTGGCTTCGACTTTTCCAATTGCGAATAGCTTCCCGGACAGGTATAATTAAGGCACTTTGTTCTGACTGAAATTTCATCCGACTTGGCTACAAATAACTTCGAGCCACAGGCATCGCAAATAAAAGTCGAAACTTTGTTTTCGATCAGTATTACAGCGGGTTCAATAGCGTAGTTTTCGTTCTCACCCGACCCTTTTTTATTCATTATTCCGGACAAGACAAAAGCTTCTATTATCTTGATATAAAATTCATTAACAAGTGCATTATAGGAAGAAGCCATTGGGAACGATTTGATAAAATAACTTCTGTACCAGTTGTTGGTATTAGTATATGTTGAGTCAAGTAAACTTCTGTTGTGCGGTTGCGTTGTCAATAAACGCGGAAATCTTGTGTGTGAGCCATACATCTTGTTTAAAAAGTGTCGGTTGTCTTTCATCCAATTCAAATCCCATAAGCTTAGGTTATTGGTCCTGAACTTGCTAAGATGTTCATGATCAATGCCTCCTCTTGTTCTCATGCGGTGCAAAATTCCGTTTAAGAATGGGAGCAATTCAGCTTCTGATATAATAGAAAGAGTGTTTTGTGAGAGCCATGCCTTTATCAACGGGAAAATGACTTTCAATTTTTCGGAATCAAATTTAACAGCTGATGCGTTTGACTTTTCAAGTGTTCGCCCTATTAGAGCATTATACCCATATTCTGAAAGGATTTCCCAATTCATTCTGATGTCGAACTCTGTTTTGAAAGCAGGAATGAATTTCTTCGCCTCGCGGTAATCGTTGTCAATATCCACTTTACCATGATAATCGGCAGGGAAAAACCGATAATAATACGCATCTTCCTGATTCTGACCTGTACCATCGGAATGTTGCTTCCAATATTCAACAAATTGTTTTTGCAAATCGTTGATATTTACGGGATTTAAATTTTGATTAACCACCTTTTGTAACGATGATCTGAATGTGAAACGGTAATTACGGGCTTCAACAAAACCCGCCTGATGAGCTGCATCCTGTACACTATTAGTAAAAGCAAGAATTTTGCGGTACTTTTCAGTTCGCGGGTCAAGGTCGGAGGCCAAAACCTGACTCACAGTAACAGACGATAAGGTTGCTACACGTGTGCCAATAATCGCTATATCGTTTTCGGTATTACATTCAGGGCAAATGTGCCTCGCCTTTGTATCTTTTAACTTTCGTGCAGCACTTATTTTCAGCGTGTTATTACCTTGTTTTTCGTGCAAACTAAAATCTTCAAGGTTTATGTAGTCATTAATCTGATTAGTCGGTTCGTATTCGTCAATATGCTTATTTTCAGAAGTATTGATAAAGTAGATGTTTTTATGATTGCTGAAATAATATTCATAAACCTGCTTTGTGTCTTGTAAAAAATGATTTTTGTTGTCGTCTTTCACCCCCAGCCAACCGCTTGCGCCACACTCCCTGCAAAAATAGGCAGGTAAAGCTTTTGATTCGTATTTATCGCCGACTTTGTCTTTCCAAGTAAATTTAGGTTTATCGCTGAGTTCTCTCAAAACGCCTCCTAATTCTCTAACCCATAATTGTATTTGTAAGTATAGGAATGGGAATTTTCTGTCCGTTCCTATTTTTGCTTCACTGATTAATGCCAGTAACGAATTAATCACTTCTTCACGTGGATTCATTTCATTTATAGCATCCCATTCCGGTAATCGTTTGAAATCCTGATTGCTATCGGCCAATTGGTGCAGCAACTGATCTAAATGGATAATTTCTTTATTAGTTAGCGACACCAGGTCTTTCACTAATCGGAGCTTTTTCAGTTCTTCGCCAAGCTGAACTGCATCATCGGTTTCGGGTATTTGCCACAATCGCTTCTGACGGCCAATATAGTTGGTATAAGTTTCATTCTCGAGCAGTCTGCTCTCGAGCATACCTGTTTGTCGCGGAATATATTTTTCTAAATCACTTTCGGGTAAAACAAAAAAGTCGTTTACTTCAACCCTGTTTTCTACGATAATAGACCCATTTTCAAAGGTTTCGCCAAAAACTTTTTCGGCATATCCGGTAAGAAGTTTTGCGGAATCTTCGCCCGAACCCATTGTTGCAGAAGTCCCGACAGCGCAAACCTGCCCTTTTTGAATACCCAATTTCAGTTTTAACCTGCGTATTAGGTTGGCAACATCAGTCCCCTGAGCACCATCGTAAGTATGCAATTCGTCTAAAACCAAAAATTGCAGCAACGAGATATCCTCATAATTGAAACTCCATAAGTTATCGAACTGACTACGCAACAGGGCATAATCGAGCATTTTAAAGTTCGTCAGTAAAATATCGGGTGGATTTTCAATAATAGTTGTTCTGTTTTCGATGATGTTTTCGGCACCCATCATATCAGGGAATTTTTTCTTGTCCTTGCCTTCGCCGATAAACAAACCTGCGGTGATTTTCCCTTTTATCCTATTATCGTTCCAGATTGTTTCTGCCAGACGCTTGGCCTGGTCGGTGGCGAGGGCATTCATCGGATATAGAATAATGACCTTGATCCCTTTCCTGTCAATATTTTTATAGCAAAAGTCAAGAATTGGATACAGGAAACACTCAGTCTTGCCCGATGATGTTCCGGTAGTCACTAAGGTTGACTGAGGTTTATGGCCATCTTTCGTGGTTAACCTACTAAACGCTTTGAGCTGATGGTCGTAAGGTGGAAAGTTTGGGACAATTTCCAAAGGGATAATCTCATCCTCTTTAGCCTTCACAAAAGGGAGCTTCAGCGAAATATACGGCCCTTTGAAAATTCCTTCCTCGTGATGGGTAACAAATTGAAAAAAAGCCTTAAACACTGCCTTTTGTTTAAAGTTGAAGGTGGCTTTCAGATACTCTAATATTGAGTGTTTTACTTCATAAGCTTGTTGGAGTGGGAGCATGGTTTGATGTGTTTTATAATTTGTTTTTCAATTTAAGATTGTCTATTTCGTCACAAACTGCCAATATGTGGTCAAGTCCATATAAGAGGGAAGCTTCATCAATGCTCATCCATTGAAATAGTTGCAATATTAGGTTATAATGGTGTCGCACATAAGTTGTATTTATTATAGGTTGTCCAGGTAAAAAGCAGATTGGTTCATGATGTGCAATCCGATTGCGCAATTCGTTTATGTTTCCTAACAGGTTAAAAACAAAAGTGTGGTTATATTGTATGCGCTGAGTACTCGAAGGTTTGGCAGGAAATATCTTTAACAGAGTTTGTCCTGAAGAATAAAACTGTGGTTGAGCAAATAAGTATCGCCAAAAGCCAAAGTCCATTTCAGCTAACAATTTTGTATGAGTGTAACTATATGATAACCTTGTAATAGCGTTATTAATAATTTTTTTAGTGTGCCTACAATTGACATTATCAAACATTCCTCCAAAAGAAACACTATCCATTAACCAATCATTGCCATATTGTGAGAAAAACTGCCGGTTAATACTATTACGTAGAGTAACTTCAAAGCAGCTGATAACCGTGTAAAGTTCCTGCGAAAGGCGTAAATTTTTACGGTACAATGTCATCGCGCGTTTAGAAGTGTGACCACAAGCTGCCATGTATCTGGCCATTCTTGTTGCAGACATAGTTTTTTCAAAGTCGGTATAATTCATGTTTCAATTTAGTTTTTTATTAGGAAATTTATTCTATCTTTGTACCACATTATTCCCGGTAGCCCCTGAAGCAATTCAAGCTATCGGGTTTCGTTTTTTAATGGCACTGCCTGAAATTCAATATTCACTTCGCAGAAATAATTGCGCACCCCTATTGGTTTCTTTTACTTTTGTAAATATTTGTATTTCAATATTATCATTCATATTAATTGTCATTTTCTGTCACAAATTTAGTAAATATTTGGGACAAAAGTATTAATATTTTGTCCCAAATATATGCATTATCCGGGACATTGCGCCACCGACTTTTAAAGGTTTGCATGATACTGTAAACAACATTACAGCACTTTCACCCTCAGTACCTGTCATTGCGAGGTGTGCCAAATAAAACATTATTAATAAACAAAATAAGATGCACACCGTGGCAATCCCATCATAGAAGCACAGTGCCAGAAACTTTGTTTTGACCGTGCTTCAGATTATGGGATTGCTTCATTCGCAATTCCATTCTGCAAACCACTGAATATCAGTACGCTCATTCGCAATGACAATTTCAGAAGAGAGTTAAGATACTGCAAACCATTGAATATCAGTACGCTCATTACCAATGACAATTCCAGAAGAGAGTTAAGATACTGCAAACAACATTATGGCACTTTCACCCTCATGAATTGTCATTGCGAGGTGGGCCAAATAAAACATTATTAATAAACAAAATAAGATGCACACCGTGGCAATCCCATACTAAAAGGTACAGTGCCAGAAACAATGTTCTGGATGGTGCTTCAATCATGGG
>CAILKW010000581.1 GCA_903834845.1 uncultured Bacteroidia bacterium
AAAAACTCATTTTATAGACATAACTCCCCGACCCGACTTTACAAAAATATTTGCCATCAAATGTTTGTGAAACAACTGCTTTTAAACCGTTTTCAGTAACAGAAGCCTTCTTACTTGTTGGCAGATAAATAGTTGCAGAGGTATTTACCGGAATATCTACTTTCATCTCTATAAAGTTATTTTCCTTTTTCCATTCGCTTTTTATCAGACCAAAGGGTGATTGATAATTGGATTTTACCCAGGTTATATCGCCAACAATTTCGGGTCGAATAACAATATTTTGAAATGCTACACTGTTTTCTTCCTGCTTGATTCCTCCAAGGCCGGTGTAAAACCATTCCATTATGTGGCCAAGCATCAAATGATTATTCGAGACTTCCTCAAGAGCTGGCCAAGATTCTGTCAAAGCAGTTGCACCTTTTTTCAATTGAAAACCATAGCCGGGTACGTCATTACGAAAGTTCATGTCGAAAAGCAATTGCGAACCGCCCCCTTCTTCCAAAGCTTTTACTAAAAAATGAAATCCAATATCACCGGCTGTCAAAGATTTTCCGGAAATTGAAATTGAATTAACCAGATTACTGAATACTTCTTTCCGATCACTTTCATTCACTAACCCCACACAAAGCGGCATAGCCATGGCAGTCTGACTTCCGGTCGAGTAAACCTTGGTTTGATTGTTAAAGAATTTGGTATTGAATGCTTTCTTTACTTCTTCGGCAAGAATTGACATATTTTTAGCATCTTCTTTATAATTAGTAAGTTCCAGCATTTTCGATAATAAAAGAATATCGTAGTAATAGATAGCTGTGGCAGTTAATGCTTTGGGAGTCAGCTGCGCCTCACCCGGAGATTTAGGCCCATAATCGAACCAATCACCCAGGCCATGTGAAAGGATATGGTTATCTGCTTTAGTTCCAAGATAGGCAACGTACTTCTTCATCATAGGTAAAGCTTCTTTAATAACCGATTGGTCGCCATACCATTGCCAAAGCATCCATGGAAGTATAACTGCTGCACTTCCCCATTCGGGTGAGTCGCGGAAACCTCCTTCAAAAGGAACATATTCGGGTGCAATATCGGGAACTAATCCATTAGATGTCTGAGTATCAATCATATCATAGATAGCTTTTTTATACAGAGGATAGAGGTTATAGTTATAATGTACCGATGCCCCCATAAGATAAGTTTGCTCCAGCCACCCAAGCTTTTCGCGATGAGGACAGTCGGTAACAACACTTTGTAAATTGCTGCGGACTGCCCAATCAATAAGTGTGTAAATCTGATTAAAAAGTTGATTTGAGCATGTGAATTCACCAGTTTTAGGTGCCGAATTACATGTATGTAGTAATTGTAAATCAATAATTTGGGGTGTATTAGTTTTTTGCTCTGCTGATTTTGGAGTCGCACCTTCAACCATCACATATCTGAATCCGTAATATGTAAATCGTGGTCGCCAAGTCTCTTCACCCTCTCCTTTGAGAGTATATGAATAATAATATGGACCACCTGATGCTCTCTGATTGATCTTTTTGTCTTTGGTTATCAACTCTCCGGGTGTTAATTTGATAACAGAACCCTTCTTCCCACTCACTTTTAGCTCAACAATTCCTGAACAATTCTGGCCAAAATCATATAGATATTTCCCCTGTTCAGTTTGTTCCGTTTTTTTTACTTTGATTACTTCCCTGATTGCAACCGGAAAATCGCTTTCAGCAGTTAGTTTACCGGTTGGAATCGTTGCAGCAAGTACCGTATCCCATTTCGAATCATCAAATCCTGATTGATCCCATCCTTTCTGTTCGAGTGTGGCATCATAATCCTCGCCGCCATAGATGCTTGTGTAAACAATCGGCGATGGTGTACATTTCCAGTCTTTTCCCGAAACGACAGTTGCAGATGTTCCGTCAGTATAATCAATCTTCAATTTACTCATCATCTTAGGGTATCCATAAGCAATAACAATTTTCCGGTATCTTTCGCGGTTGATATTGTAAAAACCGTTTCCTACAAATACACCAATAGCATTACTCCCCCGTTTCAACTGGTTAGTAACATCATAACTGTTATAAAGACATACTTTATCGTAGTTTGTCCAGCCCGGCGACAGAAAATTAGTACCTACTTTTTGTCCGTTAATTATTGCTTCATAATGGCCTAATCCACTGATATACAATGTGGCATTTTTGATTTCCTTTTCTACCGCAAATTCTTTTCTAAAAAGTGGTACAACACTTCGTTTTACTGCTTTATTGCCAAGTTTGTTTCCATCTCCATGCACTCCCTGCACAACCTTCAAGGAATCAGGAAGATTGGCAAAACCAATCCAGATAGCTTTTTCCCAATCGCTTACAGATAGGAGACCCATTTGCCATGTTCCGGTTTGGCTCCAGGCAGATTCTTTCCCATTCTGATACAGGATTTTTACTTTCCAGAAATATTTTTTCTCTGAATTCAAAGTTATTCCTGCGTATTCAACCTGAATTGAACGATCTGACTTTACAACTTTCGAATCCCATATATTGCCAATATTATTTTTTAGCTTTTGAGGACTATCAGAAACGAGAATATGATACGCCGACTGCCGAGTGTCTTTTTCATCTGAATTGATTACCCAGCTCAATCGCGGATGCTCTGCCTCAATTCCAACAGGATTAATTTTTGATTCACATAAGATATTTGAAACAGAAACTGGATTCTGAGCAAACAAATTAAATGTCAGGAAAATAACAGAAGCTGCAAGCTTTAATTTCAGGTTAATCATTTTAGTTGAATTAAATTTGTGAATATTTCATCAGATACTTTAAAAGCTGTTCCATGTCGGACTCCGTCAGGGAAGGAAATATTTTCAGAAACATCTTCCCAATTTTTCATATTTTTCGACCTGACAGCTCCATATTTGTGGTCACGGTATTTGTCGAAATAGACATAAACATACTCACCAACCTCAAGTGCAGTTGGACCTTCAGCCCAATATTTTCCTGTAATCGGGGCAGATACGATAATTGGATAAGGCCCTTCAGCATGTTTCGATTGGGTTATACGGATGTTCTTTTCAGGTGGATTAGGATTCTCGTTTTTGAGAAACATGTAAAAAGTTTTTTCCCGTGGTAATACTGTGGCATCTATTACACTAAAATCGGGATTAAAAAATATTTTTGTTGGACTAAATATTTGAAAATCAAATGTTGTAGTGGAATACATCCTGTGATTTAATCCTTTCTCACTTTCGGATGAGGCAACATCTGAATGTCTTCCAGGAATTGTAGTGGCCCAAAAAATGATATAGTTTTTATTTTCGGGGTCATAAACCATTTCGGGAGCCCAGCAGTTTTTGGCTGTTGGTTCGTGAGCCATAACGGGAATAGCTTTTTGTTCCGACCAGTTTATCAGATCTTTAGATGAGGCATATCCGATTTGCCTGTCTTTCCAGCTACTTGTCCACACCAAATGAAAAAGCCCGTCTTTCCCTTGCAGGATAAATGGATCGCGCATTAGTTTATCGTTTCCTACAGTGGGTGCAACAAATGATTTACCACCTTTTAAGGCTTCCCATTTTAGACCGTCTTTACTGTAAGCAAAATGCAACCCATCCTGACCGTTATCGGTGAAATAGGAGAA
>CAILKW010000582.1 GCA_903834845.1 uncultured Bacteroidia bacterium
AGTGGCTGGAAGAGGACTGGGTTTAACTTGCATAAGTGCCTTTTTTTAAAGCACATAGGTACTTATGTTTAAATATCAGGTACATAGGTTTAGTTTCCAAGAATTTTTGTTTTTTAATGTCTGACAAAAATATTATTATATTATTGATTAACTGATATATAAATAATTTTGTTTTGGAAATCCACCCAAACTACATTACGAAAAACCCCTTCGCCATTTCCGGCAATGGGGGCGAAAAAAAACAAAATTAATCTAACTAAAAAACTAATCCGCTATCTTTTTAACGAACAAGCTTTGTTATGCTCCAGAATGATCTTTTTTCTTCTTTGCTCAATCCATTGATTAATAACACATCCTTTTAATTTTTTAGGCAACCGATGGGAACTATCAGAACACCATCATTACGACGATATGCATATTGACCTCCGGTTAATACCATTAAGAAAGAAGCTTGTCCCATTTTATCTTCATCAATTTTTGCTTTTAGTATCAATAAATTTTGAGTAGCTTCCTCTATCTGCTTATTCCCTAATTTTACCTCTATGGCTGCCCACCGACCATCTCTTAATCTAACTATCAAATCAGATTCTAATCCAGTTTTATCGCGGTAATGAAACACATCACCATCTATCATTTGTGCATAAATACGAATATCTCTTGTGCACAAAGCTTCAAACAGGAAACCCAAAGTTTTAAAGTCATTCAACAAACCATCAGGGTTGGTTCGTAAAACCGCAGTAGCAATTGAAGGATCAACAAAATGCCGTTTTGATGAAGTGCGAATTGCTGTTTTGGAACGCATTGACGGCAACCAGGCAGGCAAATCTTCTACCACAAAAATTCTTCGCAATGCATTTAGGTAAGAACTGATTGTTTTATCAGAAATTGAAATATCTGTTGCTTCAATATCATTTTTAATGGTCTGTATCGAAGCCATTGTAGCAACATTTCTAGCCAGAGATCGCAGCAATAACCGAACTCTTTCGGGATTTTTTTCCACCTCATCAACGCGTGACACATCATGATTGATCACTGCCTCAACATAATCTCTTGACATGCGTAAGGCAGACGCCTCATTTTTCCTGACACTGGCAGGCCAGCCACCTCTGCATAATGCAAAAGCTATTTTTTCTATGGACAATTCAGACATAGCCTCAATGTCGTGATCTCCACCAAATAGATCACCTAATGATACTGTGCCATTCGATTCATGGGACTCAAACAGACTCATAGGACGCATCAGCATCCGGGAAAAACGTCCCGTACCTGTATGTGCAGTTACATTATCTACAGGTACTGCAGAGCCTGTCAAAATAAACTGACCCGTATCTCCTCTTTTATCTACCTCAAATCTGACCGCATCCCACAAAACCGGAGCCATTTGCCACTCATCAATTAATCTTGGAGTTTCACCTTTGAGTAACAATGAAGGCTTTGTATCTGCCATTGCCTGGTAGGAGGAGGTATTATCAGGATCTTGCATATACAAGATGCTCTTTGCGGCATTTGAGGCAGTACGTGTTTTTCCGCACCATTTGGCTCCCTCAATCAAAACAGCCCCTGAAGATTGTAAGGCCATTTGTAATTCCTGATCACATAAGCGTGACAAATATGAACTTTCACTCATGCATTATATTGTTCTAATTCTTTGCAAATTTAAAAAAAGTTCCTTTAATTCCAATTCATACTTCCTGATTTGGCAACAATTTACTTCCTGATTTGGCTGTATTTTACTTCCTGATTTGGCAATATTTTACTTCCTGATTTAGAAAACCTCACTGAGATTATGCAAGGTCTGCTTTTATTCTATTGTTATTGAATTTCAGACTATTATGACGATATTTGAATGCCTGTTACAAATTGATCCTGTTTTGGAAACCCACCCAAACTACCACAGCGAAAAACCCCCTTCACCATTTCCGGCAAAGGGGTCGAAAAAAACAAAATTAATCTAACTAAAAACTAACCGCTATCTTTATAATGAACAGGCTTCGTGATGCTCCAAAATATTATCTTTTTCTTCTTTGCTCAAGCTTTAATCCATAATACCTTTTGTTTAAAAGGTAATTTTTCAATAGCCTTCAGCGGACAGTCGTCATGCCGGTCAAGATGGGGACAGTCGTAGGCCAAACCGTAAATAATTTCATAATTCATTTCTTATCCAATTATTTGAGATTAAAGGATATAATCGTTTACTATATTTGAGTTCATATAC
>CAILKW010000583.1 GCA_903834845.1 uncultured Bacteroidia bacterium
AAAAAATGTTATTGAAAAAATGTCAGATTATCTTGTTTATACTACTCTCTATTGTAGTAGTAAATAACAGCGTGGCGCAGGACACCCTTCGACTGTCGCTGAATGATGCGCTAAAGATAGCGCAGGAAAACAACTTGAATATTAAGAACTCCCAAATAGACCTGAAAATCGCACAGAAGAAAATTTGGGAAACTATCGCAATCGGATTACCTCATGTTGACGGAACAGCCAAATATCAGTTAACACCTAAGGTACCAACTTTGCCAGCTTCGAATTTTGACCCAAAGGCTTCACCTGATGCCGTTATCGAACTGGGTGTTAAGCAAAACATTGTATATGATGTTTCAGTTTCGCAACTTATTTTTAACGGAGCTTATCTGATTGGATTGAAAGCCTCGCGAGTCTATTACGACATGTCAGCAGAGTCTCTCGAAAAAGTGATGCTCGATATTAACGAATCGGTTACCAATACTTATTTCATGATTCTTGTTGCTGAAGAGAGCCATAAGATATTGAAAAGTAATCTTGAAAACGTAAACAAAACGTTAGCTGAAATAAAGGAAATGTACAAGCAGGGATTTGTGGAAAAAACTGATGCAGACCAGCTTGAGTTGACCGCTAACACCATTGCCAACGCTATCTCTCAGATTGTGAATAACCTCGACATGGCCAACAGGCTTCTAAAAATTCATTTGGGAATATCAGAGAATACAAAAGTAACTCTTACCGATCAGTTAGGAATGGAAGAGACTCAGGTTGCAAATCTGAATGCTTTGGCAGTTGAACCGTTTTTTCTGGAAAAAAATGTTGACTTTAAAATGTTGACTACAGCTGAGCTTCTTGCAAAATACGACTATAAAAGGGAGATAACCAATTTTTTACCTGTGATTGCGGCGTTTTATAATCATCAGGAAAAATGGAAAAGTCCGGCATTCGATTTCGCACCAAAGGATGTGATAGGAATAAATTTAAGCTTACCAATATTCAGTAGCGGACAAAGATCTGCTGTTGTTTCGCAGAAAAGATTAGCACTCGAAAAGGCAACAAACAATAAGCTTTATAATGGCAACTTGTTGTTAATGCAATCGTTCCAATATCAAAACGACTTGCGAACCAAACTTGAAAAATTTGAGATTCAGAAAAAAAGCAAAGTACTGTCGGACGTTATTTACCAGCGTACACTCGAAAAATACAAACAGGGTATGGCAACAAGCATGGAATTAATGACAATACAAAACCAATATCTTAACAACTTAACCAATTATTATCAAGGCATTTATGACGTAGTAGGAGCAAAAACAAAATTGGAAAAATTATTTAATATCAATCAGAAAATTTCAAAATAACCATTTATATGAAAAACATTATTTACACTTTGGCGTTAGCCGCCATTCTTGGCTCATGCAGCAATTCGACCGATCAAAAAGGAAAATTAGAAAAATTGAAAGTACAACGTGAGGAATTAAATACTCAGATTGCCAAACTCGAAACTGAGATTTACCCGAACGGAACCAAAGCAGACGTGAAACCAACTACAGTAAAAATAGAGCCTATAACAGGATGCGTGTTTAATCATTATGTTGAGGTACAAGGTGTTGTTGATGGTGATCAGAATGTAGCCGTCAGTCCGCAAACTCCAGGAATTGTTACCGCAGTATATGTTACCGAAGGTTCAAACGTAAAAAAAGGGCAGGTACTCGCTGAGCTTGACGCAGTTGTTCTGAAACAAACGCTTGAAGAAGTAATGACTCAATCAGAGCTTGTCGGTAATCTGTATGAAAAACAGAAAGCCTTATGGGATAAGAATATTGGCAGCGAAATACAGTTCCTTCAAGCAAAAACAAACAAGGAATCCATTCAGAAACGCATCAAAACTTTGCAGGGTCAGATTGATATGGCCAGAGTTGTTTCTCCGATAAGCGGAACCGTTGAAAGTATGCCGTTAAAAGTTGGGCAGATGGCTTCCCCCGGGGTGCCAACTTCCGCCATCAGAGTTATTAACATGAATTCGGCTAAAATTAAAGCCGATGTATCAGAAAACTTTGCTTCAAAAATTCAAAACGGAAATACTGTGATTGTTAGGTTTCCAGACCTTGGACAGGAAATTGAAACAAAATTAAATTTTGCCAGCCGTTTTATTGATCCGACAAACAGAACATTTATGGTCGAATGTAGAATAAAATCAGGTGAGGTTCAATTACGTGCCAATATGATCGCTTATGTGAAAATCAAAGACTACACAAACGAAAAAGCTTTCTGTATTCCTGTTAATTATGTTCAAAGTAACAAAGACAGCAAATTCGTGTATCTGGCAGTCCAAAAAGATAATAAATGGATTGCAACCAGACGCATAGTTAAACCAGGTATGGATTATAATGGAATTTCCGAAATTCTTGAGGGACTTGCTGAAGGGGATAAAGTAATCTCCTCGGGGTATCAAAATCTTAACGAAGGCACACAAATCACCTATTAACCGGTAATAATTACATATTATGTTATTAGACAAACTAAAAACAAAAGAATTTCTCCCCACAAGTTGGGCAATTGATAACAAGACCAGTATCTATGTACTTGCCGTCCTGATATCAATTCTGGGGTTGATGAACTACTATTTCATTCCCAAAGAACAGTTTCCACAGGTTGTAATTCCTTATATCATTGTAAATACACCTTATCCGGGCACTTCACCCGAAGATATTGAGAACCTTGTCACCCGTCCAATCGAAAAGCAGTTGAAATCAATTGCTGATGTTAAAAATGTTACAAGCAACTCTGTTCCCGATTACTCTTCTATAATTGTGGAATTCGACCCTGATATTTCAATCGAATCGGCTAAACAACGTGTACGTGATGCAGTTGACAAATCAAAAACTGATCTTCCGAACGATTTACCCGACCAACCGCAGATACTCGATATAGATCTTTCGGAGTTCCCTGTGATGTACATTAATATATCGGGTAATTACAGTCTCGACAAACTGAAGAAATTTGCAGAAATAGCTCAGGATAAGATTGAAGGAGTAAAAGAAATTACCCGTGTTGACATTGTTGGAGCACTTGAGCGGGAAATACAGATCGAGGCCGACATCTTTAAAATGCAGGCGGGCAAAGTAACTTTCAGCGACATTGAGAGAGCTGTTGCAAGCGAAAACGTAACTATTTCGGGTGGTGTAATCAATACCAACGGGACAAAAAATACTGTTCGTCTTAAAGGTCAGTTTCAAAACGTTCAGGACTTACGTGAAATTGTCGTCCACTCATCAAGCGGTGCTTACGTGAAGTTAAGCGATATTGCAGATATTAAAGACGACTTCAAAGAGCAAGAGAGTTTTGCACGTCTTAATGGTAATAATGTTATTACTCTAAATGTTATCAAAAAGAGCGGTGCGAATCTTTTGGATGCCTCTGATCAAATCAAAGATATTGTTGACAATCAATTAAAAGGAAGGGATTTTCCGGATGATCTTACTTTAACACTTACGGGAGATCAAAGTCGTTTCACACGAAACACCTTGGAGGAACTTAATAACACAATTATAATCGGTTTTATACTTGTTACAATAGTGTTGATGTTCTTTATGGGTTTTACAAACTCGTTTTTTGTTGGTCTTTCGGTTCCGCTCTCTATGGCAGTAGCCTATCTTGTTCTTCCAGGAATCGGATTCACGATGAATATGATTGTCATGTTCGGGTTTATTTTCGCCCTCGGAATTGTAGTTGACGATGCCATTGTAGTTATCGAAAACACCCATCGGCTTCATCGAAAGAATCCCGACATAAAGGTCGCGGCAAAAATGGCTGCAGGCGAAGTCTTTATGCCAATATTATCAGGTACATTAACCACACTTGCACCATTTTTCCCATTGGCATTCTGGCC
>CAILKW010000584.1 GCA_903834845.1 uncultured Bacteroidia bacterium
TGTTTTCTGTTTCGTCAGCAATACCAATGAAGAAATTGAAGGAATCGGTTCAAAACTATAATTTTCAATTAAAGCCCGAGGGATTTAGTATTCTGGTAGATAAGAAAAGTAAAATCTGGTTGGTTGGAGGCGATTACGCAGGTGTGATGTACGGCGAACTCGAACTGGCCGAACAAATCAAATTGTTCGGAATTAACGGAATTCAGTCAAGCAACCAGAATCCTTACATGGAAAAAAGAGGGATAAAGTTTAATATACCACTTGATGTTCGTACCCCAAGCTATACCGATATGAGTGATGCCGGGCAGAATAACATAGTCGAAATGTGGAATTTTGGTTTCTGGAAAGAATTGATTGACAACCTTGCCGCAAATCGCTATAACCTTATTTCTATCTGGAGCTTACATCCATTCCCATCCATGATCAAAGTTCCTGAATACCCCGAAATTGCTTTGGATGAAGTAAAACGTTCAACGACTAAATTTGCAGAATATTACAGCACGCGCGCCACAGGTTATGACACACCTGACATTATTGAGAATACAGAAATTTTGTTAAAAATTTCGATTGATAAGAAAATCATATTTTGGAAAAAGGTAATGAGCTATGCCAAAACCAGAAACATCGATTTCTATATAATGACCTGGAATATTTATACTTACGGCACTAATGGTAAATATGGGATTACTGATGAAATCACAAACGAAATAACAAAAGACTATTATAGGAAAAGTGTTAAACAGTTGTTTTTGACCTACCCTGATATTGCCGGAATTGGAGTAACAACAGGAGAAAATATGGGAAGTGGGAATGCTGGATTCGAGCCTAAGGAAGACTGGGTATATGACACTTATGCACAAGGTATTCTTGATGCTGTAAAGGAGCAACCAGCGCGGAAAATTACTTTCATCCACCGGCAACACGAAGCCGGTACAGAGTATATTGCCAAAAAATTTGAACCTCTGTCGAAAAATAAAAATATTGAGTTTTTATATAGTTTCAAATATGCACAAGCCCATGTATTTAGTTGTACTAAGCAATCGTTTCATAAAAAATTTGTTAAGGATATTGCAGGTATGAAAACACTTTGGACACTTCGCAACGATGATAATTACTATTTCCGTTGGGGTGCGCCCGATTTTGTACGCGAGTTTATTAAAAACATTCCTTATGAAGTCTCAAAGGGTTTCTATTACGGATCAGATCAATATGTGTGGGGACGTGAATTTTTAAGCCTGAATCCTGAATCTCCACACCAGCTCGAAATTGTGAAGCATTGGTATCACTGGATGATCTGGGGCAGACTTGGATACAATCCTGATATTTCTGATGAAAGATTTATTAGTTTACTAAATGGTCATTTTCAGGGAATTGAAGCCAAATCTTTATTCTTGGCCTGGCAGGAAGCTTCAATGATTTATCCGGTAACAACAGGCTTTCATTGGGGTGATGTTGATTTTAAATGGTATATCGAAGGATGTAGAAGCAGGCCGGAACCCGCGCAAACTATCACCGGATTTCACGATGTCAACCGTTTTATAACATTGCCACCCCATAATGAAACAGGTTATCAATCTATTCCAAATTATGTGACATCTGTTATTGAAAATAAAACTTCAGGTTTAGTTAGTCCGCTGGAAGTTTCCAAAATACTTCATAACCACGCGGATAGTGCATTAAAGCTGCTTCAAAATATCAATTCAAACAAAAACAAAGAACTTTCGAATACTTTAAACGATATTCAATCAATGGCTTATCTGGGGAAATATTATGCTTTCAAGATATGCGGTGCAACAAATCTGGCTTTATACCGCAAAACAAATGAAAAATCGGCTCAGAATGAAGCCGTTAAACAGCTTACGAGTGCTCTCGAATACTGGGAAAAATACACCAAATCAGCTATGCAGCAATACAAAAACCCCTTATGGACGAATCGTGTAGGGATTGTGGACTGGGTGAAATTAACAAATGAAGTAAAGAAAGATATTGAAATTGCTCTGGAATAGATATCAAATTATAATAAAAATTTTATGACGAATTTTACAAAAATGAAAAGCTTAAACCTTGCCTTGCTTGGTTTGGCTTCTGTGCCAACTATTGCTCAAAATAGCGAGACAAAACGTGATAAACCAAATATTCTGTTTATTGCAGTTGACGATTTGAAACCGATTCTTGGTTGTTACGGCGATAAACTCGTGAAAACTCCTAATATTGACAGACTCGCAAAACATGGGACAGTTTTCATACAAAACTATTGCCAGCAGGCTGTAAGCGGGCCAACCCGTGCAAGTTTAATGACAGGTATGCGTCCTGACTACACCAAAGTGTGGGACTTAAAAACCAAAATGCGCGATGTAAATCCTGATATTCTAAGCCTGCCTCAATACCTTATTCAGCAAGGTTATTCAACGCAAGGCATAGGAAAAATATACGATCCCCGTTGTGTTGATAATGAACTTGATGCGCCTTCGTGGAGTATTCCGTACTACAAAAAATCGGATAAATACATTTCAAAAAAAACAGGTAATCCTGAAGGCCAATATCAATTACCCGAAACAAAAGCTTTATTTGTAAAATATACAAAGGAGGGCGAAGCCAAAGGATTAAAAGGGAAAGAACTTACTGATTATGTTGCGAAATTTATTAAACCATCAGTAGAGTGTGTTGATGTTCCTGATAATGCTTACAACGACGGTGCAAATGCTCTGTATGCCAAAGATATACTTGCTCAACTGCCAAGGAATGGTAAACCATTTTTCTTTGCCGTTGGATTCTCAAAACCTCATTTGCCCTTCGTAGCACCTAAAAAATATTGGGACTTATATAAACGGGATGAAATGCCGGTTGCTCCTTTTCAGCAAAAAGCCAAAAACGGCCCCGAAATAGCTTATCATACAGCAGCTGAATTATTTGCCTATTCTGATATTCCTCCAATTGCCTCATTTTCTGATCAGAATGTTGGTTTGGATTTACCTTTAGACAAACAGAAAGAGCTTATTCATGGTTATTATGCAGCTACCTCGTACATGGATGCACAAGTTGGAATCCTGCTAAATACACTCGATTCACTTGGATTATCGAAAAACACTATCATTATACTTTGGGGTGACCATGGCTGGCATCTTGGTGACCATAATCTTTGGTGTAAACACACTAATTTCGAGCAGGCAACTCATGCCCCATTGCTGATTTCAGCACCGTGGATAAAACCCTCAAAGACAAAATCGCCATCAGAATTTGTTGATATATTTCCGACTATCTGCGATTTGGCAGGAGTTGGAATACCGTTCCATCTGGATGGAAAAAGTCAGGTTGCGGCAATGAAAAACCCGGAAACTAAAGTAAAAGATTTCTCAGTTAGTCAATATCCCCGCAGTTTCAATAAGCTTGATACCGAAAGACTCGGCTGGTCAGACGGCCAGTTTATGGGTTATTCTATCCGAACCGAAAAGTATCGTTATACCTTATGGTTAAAAGACAGTTACCGCAGTTATAAACCTTTCAGCAAAGATTTGGTGGTAGCAAGCGAACTGTTTGACTATGAAAAAGATCCTAACGAAACCATCAATGTTGTCGGGGAGAATAATTATGCCGCAGTTTCTAAAGATATGAATGAAAAGATGCTCCATTTTCTATCAAGTCAGTTGAAAAACAAATAGATTATCATGCAAAAATTAACTTATAGAATAATATTTACATTTCTGATTCTTAGAATTTCCTTTATTCCGGGTTTTGCATCACCTTTAGAAAATACCAAAGAGGTTGAAAAAAAACAAGCTTCTTCTGTTTCTATATTAAATCAGATAATTGAAATTGAACGAGGAAGGATAATCAAAAGGGCAGATAAATTATTAAATGAACTACCCAGAACTGTTACAGCCAGCTCATCGCCGAGAAGTATGGGTGGGAAGCACGATTTTTATTCCGAAGGGCCATATTGGTGGCCAGATCCAAAAAATCCAAATGGACCTTTTATCCGGCACGATGGATTGAGATTTCCAAGCCGCTTCCAGGACCATGACAAAGACCTCCGTAACTTTTCATGGATTGTTGGAACTCACACTTCAGCCTGGGTTTTAACAGGTGAAGAAAAATATGTTAAAGCTGCAATGCAGCATCTGAAAGCATGGTTTATTGATACAACAACGATGATGAACCCTAATATGCTTTATGCCCAGGCCGTCCGCGGAATAAATACCGGGCGCGGGGTCGGAATAATTGATGCAGGTCAGTTGATGGATGTCGCTCAATCGGTGTATCTGCTTCAGAAATCGCCGTTTGTTTCTGATAAGGACATCACACAAATAAAAGAATGGTTCAACCAATTCATTGTCTGGCTTACTACCCATCCTTACGGTATTGATGAGATGAACGCTAAAAACAACCATGGCACCTGGTGGCATGCCCAAGTTGCAGCATACTCCCGTTTGGTAGATAATCAAAATGTTTTGCAGCTGTGCCGTAATCATTATAAAGAAATCATATTGCCCGATCAAATGGCATCAAATGGAAGTTATCCGGAAGAGCTGGCGAGAACTAAACCATATTCCTACTCTCTTTTTAATCTGGATGCCCATGCTGCTCTGCTATGGATTTTGTCGGACAAAACTTATGATATCTGGAACTACAAACTTTCTGACGGACGTGGACTTTTGAAGGGCTTGGAATATATGCTACCCTATCTCATGGACAAATCGAAATGGACAGGTGGAAAGGATATCGATCATTGGGAAGCACAGCCCGATGCACGTCAATTTATGCTTTTTGCCGCCTTAGCAGGAAATGATCCTGAATGGTTTGATTTATGGAAATCGTTGGCAGAAAATAGCAGTGAAGAGAGCCGCCTGTCAATGATGCTGAAAAACCCAATAATCTGGATTAATTAACAACTAAAGTCATCAACACATTATGAAACAGTTCTATTGGCTAACAAGCAAGTCCGCTATAAGCTTTCTTTTTAGTATTTTTATTTCCTTTAACCTATTTGCTCAACAGCATTACACTACAGAAAAGAACATCAAGTACTATTCAGATTCAATAAATCAAAAAGACAATTATTTGTCAACACTGTGTACCCTCGACTTGTACTACCCCGAAAATACAATAAACTTTCCAACTATTGTTTGGTTTCATGGCGGAAGTCTTACTGGTGGAAAAAAACAAATTCCAAAAGCTTTAATGGAAATGGGCTATGCCGTAATAGGTGTTGAATACCGATTATCACCAAAGGTAAGCGCACCTGCTTACATTGAAGATGCTGCCGCTTCAGTAGCTTGGGTGTTTAAGAATATTGAAAAATATGGTGGGAACAGCAACCTGATTTTTGTTTCCGGTCATTCTGCCGGTGGTTACCTCGGTATGATGATTACACTTGACAAACAATACTTGAGCAAATACAACATTGACGCAAACAAAATTGCAGCACTTATCCCTTTTAGCGGACAAGCAATTACCCACTTTACTATCCGAAAAGAAGTAGGAATAAAAAATACGCAACCCATTATTGACAAATATGCTCCACTATTTTTTATTCGTTCTGATGCTCCGCCAATGTTGCTTATCACAGGCGACAGAGAACAGGAGTTGTTCGGACGTTACGAAGAAAATGCCTATTTGTGGCGAATGATGAAACTGAACGGTCATACAAAAACCACCCTTTACGAACTTCAGGGTTATGATCATGGAGGCATGGCAGAACCCGCCTTTCCCTTGCTATTAAAAGAGGTGGCAGCTGTAACAAAAGAGATTTTAGAAAAAAAATAAACACTTATACAATCATAAAATGAAAAATTTCAACTTTTTTAAGAGTGCCGGAATTGCAACATTAGGAATTTTAGCAGGAGCAGGACAGATTTTGGCAAAAGACAATTTACCCGGTAATGCATCAGACAAGAAACCCAATATTATTTTCATTCTTGCAGATGATTTAGGTTTTGCGGAGATAGGATGCTACGGATCTGACAAGTATAAAACGCCAAATATAGACAAATTAGCCAGCCAGGGAATCCGTTTCACACACGGATATTCAACTCCATTGTGCGGTCCTTCTCGCGCAGTCCTCCTTACCGGACGTTATGCCTTTCGCACAGGAGCAACCAATCAGGATGCCTGCTCAGAGGTCTTTACGAAAGCCGAAAAGGCGATTCCCTATTACTTAAAACCGGCAGGGTATGTTTCCACCTGCATCGGGAAATGGGGACAACTTCCTAATGATCCTTCTGACTTTAGTTTTGATCAATATCTTCGGTTCTTCGGGAGTGGCATTTATTGGACTGATCCCAGGAAAAAAACCAATTACCGGGTTGATGGTATAGATTTGGAATTGAAAGAAAATGAGTATATGCCGGATCTGATGCATAAAAAGATGGTGGAATTTTTAACAAAAAACAAAAACAACCCATTCTTTGCCTATTATTCTTTGTCGCATGTTCATGGAGAAATTATGAAAACACCTGACAGTAAGTCAACTACTACGGATTTTTATGACGATAATATTAGGTACATGGACAAATTGGTGGGCCAGTTACGAACCGAACTCGACCGACTCAAACTAAGTGACAATACGATTTTGATTTTCTTTAGCGATAACGGAACTACTGGCGGACATGCTGATGCTGCCACAATCGACGGTCGTCGCTTAAGCGGACAGAAAGGATCGATGTTAGAAGGTGGAAGTTTAGAGCCATTAATTGTTTACTGGCCCGGTGTAACACCAAAAGGAAAAGTATGCAGCGATTTGATAAGCTCAACAGATTTTATTCCCACTTTTGCCGAAATTGCGGGAACCACACTTCCCAAAGATGTCATTCTGGATGGTCAAAGTTTTAATGCCCAGCTACATGGCGAAAAAGGAAATCCACGGACTTCGCTGTTTGTTCAACTTGCCAATAATTACTGGGTACGAAATACAGGTTGGAAACTCAATCAATCAGGTGAATTGTTCGATATGAGCAAAGCTCCTTTTGAAGAAATTGCTGTTGCGGCCGATACGAAAGATACTAAGGCAATTGCTGCCCGTGCTACACTGCAAGCCGAGCTTGACAGATTAAATCCTTCCGGTGGTTTTAAGGATACTGGCGATGGAACCGGTCGTCATGCCAACAAAGCCGCAAATAAAGCTAAGAAGGCTGTAAACAAACCAACAAACAAAGCTACCGATAAGGTTGATAAGAAGAAAAAACAATAAAATTAATGAAAACTATTTTTTTCTTAATCTTATGCACATGTATTATGGGGTCCGGCTTTTCCAAAGTCGGCCCTAAAATTATTCTTAAACTGGATGACTTATCAGTCAAAAGTGGTGTTTGTAAAATCATTCCGACAATGGATTATTTAAAGCAAATGCAAATAAAAGCAGGACTCGGAATAGTTGCAGAAAAAAATGACAGCACCGCTTTGAGAACATTAATTCCCTACTTGCAGGCAGAAAATTCTAACCGTGAAAAACTGATTGAAATCTGGCATCACGGTTTAGATCATACGAAAAGTGAGTTCAGAGATTCAAACTATCAATACCAGAAATCACATTTTGAACAAGCTGACAAACTGGTAAATAAATACCTGAAAATTCAGATGCATACTTTTGGAACTCCTTACAATGCAAGTGATTCTATTACAAATAGTGTAATTTCGGAAGACCCAAACTATAAAGTATTTTTGTATAGCAGTTTAGTCCCCGCCGTAAATAATGGAATTACATATTTGAATCATCGGGTCAATATGGAAAATGGAACGGGAAACCCGGAATTTGAATTTTTTAAATCAGATTATAGCAAATACAAAGATAAATACACCGATTACATGATTTTGCAAGGACATCCGAATATATGGACAACCGAAAAACTCGATCAGTTTAAGCAAATCATTGATTTCCTGATCGCTCAGGGTTGCGAATTTGTTTTACCTTATGAATACTACAAAAATGGAAATTAGTAACTCCTTTAAGTACAAAAGTCTGAACTTCGCTTTGTTAAGTTTAGTTGCAGCACCTCTTTTTTCGCAGGAAAATATAACAAAGCTGAGGAGGCCAAATGTAATTGTTATTCTAACCGATGATATGGGCTACTCCGATATCGGATGCTTCGGTTCCGAAATAAAAACTCCAAATATTGACCGTCTGGCTAATAATGGGTTGCGTTTCACTCACTTCTATAATACAGCACGTTGCAGCCCAACTCGTGCTTCACTGCTGACAGGTTTGTACCCTCATCAGGCTGGCATGGGACATTTGTCAACCGAGAATTATAAACAACCCGGCTATGTTAACGATTTGAGCAAAAACGCAGTTACCATGGCCGAAGTCTTTCAACAGTCGGGCTATTCAACTTATATGACTGGTAAATGGCACATTGCCAAAGATATGACAGTTGAAGGAGATAAAAGCAACTGGCCATGTCAGCGCGGTTTTCAACGCTTTTTCGGAACGTTGAATGGTTCCGGCAGTTATTACGACCCAGGTACTTTAACCAGCAATAATAAATTTGTGGCACCCGGAAAAAACTTTTACTATACCAATGCCATCAGCGATACTACCGTGAAATTTATTACCGAACATCCAAAAGGAAAACCTTTCTTTTTTTATGTAGCATATACGGCCGCACATTGGCCATTACATGCCCCCGAAAAAGAGGTTCAAAAGTATAAAGGCTTGTATGATAAAGGATGGGACGTAATTCGTGAACAACGTTTTAAAAAGCTCAAAACATTAGGAATCATTAACGATAAATGCGTTTTAACCGAACGCGGAGTTAATATACCCGAGTGGAAAGATGAACCGCTGAAAGAGTGGCAGGTTCGGCGTATGGAGGTTTATGCTGCTATGATTGACGTTATGGATCAAGGAGTCGGAAAAATTATCTCAGCTCTTGAAAAAAGAGGTGAATTAGAAAATACTATCATTTTTTACATGCACGACAACGGCGGATGCGCAGAACCACAAGGATCAGATAAACCAACAATTCCCCTGACGGCTGAACAATTGATTCTGAAACCACTTTCCTACGATTCCATTTTCAGAGGAAAGCGTCCTGTTTACTCTCGCGATGGCCGCTTTGTCAGAAGCGGTAAGGGTGTAATGGCAGGTGATGCAGATACCTGGATGGCATATAATGAAGAATGGGCAAATGTTAGTAATACCCCTTTCCGGTTATATAAACACTGGACTCACGAAGGAGGCATAGCCTCACCTCTTATAATCCATTGGCCGTCTGGTATTGCTTCAAAAGGTGAACTTAGAACACCAAATTCGCATCTTATTGATATTATGGCTACTTGTGTTGATATTACGGGTATTACATATCCAAAACAATTCAACGGCAATTCAATTCAACCTTACGAAGGAAAGAGCTTGTTGCCTGCTTTTAAAAACAATCCTATCAATCGGGAATATATCTTTTGGGAACATGAAGGTAATCGTGCAATACGTGTTGAGAATTGGAAATTGGTTTCCCGAACACAAAAAGTCAAGAAATTCACCGACATTGATGAAAATGGTTGGGAACTGTATAACATGGAAATAGATCCTTCCGAGACCGTCAACCTTGCTTCAAAATATCCCGAAAAAGAGACTGAATTAACTCTTCTTTGGGAAAAAGAAGCACAGAGAACGAAAGCAAAACCGTGGCCCTGGTGAGTTCTCTTTACTGATAATACTTCGGAAAACCATTTTGAATTAACAAATAATAAACGTATGAAAGCTTTAGTACTGACAGAATACAACAAATTTGAAATAAAGGAAGTTCCAAAACCTGTTCTTCAGCCCGACGAAGTGCTTATCCAAGTTAAAGCTGTAGGAATTTGTGGTAGTGATGTTCATGGAATGGATGGAAGCACCGGGCGGCGTATTCCTCCAATAATTATGGGACACGAAGCCTCTGGCATAATTGAAGCCGTTGGTAATCAGGTTACAAATTGGAAATCCGACGACAGAGTTACTTTCGATTCTACTATTTATCGTCTTGATGACTGGTTTACCCGTAAAGGATTGTATAACCTTAGCGATAATCGGATGGTATTGGGTGTGTCGTGCCCCGATTTTAAAAAAGACGGTGCATTTGCCGAATATGTGGCAGTACCTCAGCATATCCTTTATAAGCTTCCCGATAATGTAAGTTTTGAATATGCAGCCATGGTTGAACCGGTTGCAGTTGCCCTTCATGCAGTAAACCTTACTGATATCAGTGTGAATGATACAGCATTAGTTGGAGGAACTGGCATGATTGCATTGTTTGTTATTCAACTCCTGAAGCTGGCAGGATGCGGCAAAATAATCACTTTCGATTTGGAACAAGATCGCCTCGACCTTGCTCTAAAATTGGGTGCTACTCACATACTAAGAGCTGATTTGGTAAATGTGGCAGATGAAGTTAAAAAAATTACCAACGGAAGAGGAGCAGATATCGGTTTTGAAGTTGTGGGTATTACTCCGGTTATAAAAACAGTGATTGAATCGGTGCGTAAAGGGGCTCAGGTTACATTGGTAGGAAATATTTCAGCCGAAGTTAGTCTTCCACTGCAAATGGTTGTAACTCGCCAGCTAAAATTACAGGGAAGCTGCGCTATCTGCGGAGAATATGAGACAGTGCTGGAGTTAATCAACCACGGTAAAATAGAACTTGACCCGTTGATAAGTGCCTTTGCACCCTTGGAAGATGGTGCTCAATGGTTTAATCGTCTGTATAACCGTGAAAAGGGTCTTATGAAAGTGATTCTAAAACCTTAACAAAATGACTCAAAGAAAAATTAAAACTGCGATCATCGGTTGTGGAAAAGTATCGCACCTTCATGCTGCGGCTCTTCAAAAAAGTTCCAATGCTGAACTTATTGCAATATATAGCCGATCGCCGGAAAAAGCAAAAGACTTTTCGTCCAAGTATGGGATTCAGGCTTTTGACGACATCGAAAAAATGATTAAAGATGCAGGTATAGAAGCAGTTGTGATTTGTACTCCACATCCTTTTCATGCCGATTCAGTAATCAAAGCCTCCAATTCAGGAGTTCATTGTTTGGTCGAAAAACCATTGGCTTCATCGTTAGAGGATTGTGATACCATGATTGAGTCGTGCAGGAAAAACAATGTAAAGCTTGGTGTAGTAAGTCAACGCCGGTTTTATGAACCTGTACAACGTCTGAAAAAAGCTATTGCTGATGGTAAAATTGGTAAACCGGTATTAGGAACTATCAATATGCTCGGATGGCGCGATAAAAATTACTACGATAGTGATGAGTGGCGGGGTTCATGGAAAATGGAAGGTGGAGGAGTGTTGGTCAATCAGGCTCCCCATCAGTTAGATATTTTCCAATGGGTAATGGGGCCAATTGATGAACTGTATGGTATATGGAAAAATCTGAACCATCCATATATCGAAGTTGAAGATACTGCCGTAGCCGTTGTGAAATTTAAAAATGGCGGAATCGGAAATATTATTGTAAGTAATTCCCAAAAACCCGGCATTTATGGTAAAGTGCATGTACATGGCGATAACGGTGCTTCGGTAGGTGTTCAAACCGATGGCGGTGCAATGTTTATTGCCGGAATGTCGTCAATTGCCGAACCTCCTGTAAATGACCTCTGGACTGTTCCCGGCGAAGAAAAAAAGTTGGAAGAATGGAAAAAAGAGGATACCGACTTTTTCAATTCGATAAATGCCATGGAATATTATATGAAGTTACAGAA
>CAILKW010000585.1 GCA_903834845.1 uncultured Bacteroidia bacterium
TTCCAAATACAGGAGAAAACAATCCAGATCTTTATGGGTTTATTACTTCTCAGGGGATATCTTTGGCAGAGATTCAAAATCCACAGGCAAAGCGAATTATTTGTTTAGCCGTAACTTCTCCATTTCAAACAGATCAAGGTCGTCCTTCATCTTGGTCTGCTGCCATTGATGCCCTTGCCTCCGGTGCTTCTGATGATCAACGAAGATTATTCATCATATCTGCTGGTAATGTTAGGAATCCTGATGATTTAATCAATTATCCCAAAAGCAATCGCAATATTTCAATAGAATCACCTGCTCAGGCATGGAATGCGCTCAGTGTTGGGGCTTATACCAATAAGAGTTTCGTTGCTGAGGAAGGTTTTAATGGATATGAATTGTTGGCCAAACCTGAAGCATTATCCCCCTTTAGCACAACTTCACTAAATTGGGAAACTAAATTATGGCCGAACAAACCTGACATCGTCTTTGAAGGTGGAAATCTGTTAGTGACTCCAGAAGGTGAAATTGAGTTCAATGATGATTTAGCAGAGCTTACTACTTTTCACCAACCATTTAGAAGACAATTCAGTACGATACATGGTACAAGCTTATCCACTGCAAAAGCAACCTGGATGGCTGCCACCATTCAGTTTTACTATCCAAATTTTTGGCCGGAAACAATAAGAGGACTAATGATCCATAGTGCAGACTGGCCAAATGAATTACTACGACAGTTTAATTTGAATCGTAATCAGAAATCTGATGTTTCACAAATTTTGCGCATTGCCGGGTATGGATTACCTGATTTAAAAAAGGCATTGCAATGTACTTCGAACAGTTTGACGTTAATTGCCCAGAACACAATTCAACCTTTCATAAAAGCGGGTTCTGACTTTAAAACCAACGAGATGCATTTGTACTGTTTGCCATGGCCGAAGGAAGAATTGATGAACCTTGGATCAGTCCAAGTAAAGTTAAGAATCACACTTTCATTTTTTATTGAGCCTGGTCCGGGAGAGATTGGATGGAGAAACCGTTATCGTTATGCTTCTCATGGATTAAGATTTGATTTAAACAATACCAACGAAAAAGAACAAGATTTTATTCGCCGGTTAAACAAAGCTGCAAATACTGATGAAGATGAAATAATTGGGGGTACAAGTGGTAGTGAGCGATGGCAAATAGGGGTTAATAATCGAAAGCAAGGCTCATTACACTCTGATATATGGATTGGGAATGCTGCCGATCTTGCAGTATGCAATTATATTGGTATCTATCCTATTATAGGATGGTGGCGGGAACGTCACAATCAAGGTTGTTTCAATAAGCAGGCCAGATATTCATTGATCGTTTCATTAGAAGTGCCAGAACTGGATGTTGATATTTATACAACCGTTCGTAATATGGTTGCCATTCCTATTTACATTCAAATCTAATATTTTTATTATGTCCTGGGAATACTCTGAAGATAACCTTATAGAACAAACCGCGATCGATTTGTTTTTCAATCGTTTGGGTTGGGATACGCTATTGGCATTCAACAAAGAAGGTTTTGGTGAAGGCAGCACATTGGGCCGTCTGAACAAAAAAGAGGTTGTTCTGAAACGTATCTTCCTTGAAAAAATAAGAGAGTTTAATCCTGACTTACCTCAAAAAGCTTATGTTGAAGCCTACCAAAAACTAATCGAAGAAAGCATCACCAAGTCATTAGCAGAAATCAACTTTGAAAAATATCAATTGTTGAGAAATGGAATTCCCGTTGACTTCATAAATGAAAAAAGTGAGCAGGTAAAAAACAAAACGCTAAAGGTTTTTGATTTTAATAAAGCAGAAAACAACAACTTTTTAGCTGTTCGCCAACTCTGGCTGCAAGGCAAAAGCAATAGGGAACGCAGACCCGATATTATTGGTTTTGTTAACGGTATTCCATTGCTGTTCATCGAATTAAAAGCGGCTCACCGCAAATTGGAAAACGCATACAACAACAATTTAACCGACTATAAAGACGTAATTCCAAAATTATTCTATTACAACGCTTTTGTGTTGTTGAGCAATGGTATCGAAAGCCGCATAGGAAGCGTTACAGGCAAGTACCAGCATTTCCACGAATGGAAACGAATTACTGAAGAAGATGAAGGCATTGTGGCTCTTGATAGAATCATTGTTGGTATGTGCGAGAAGAAACGCTTTTTGGATTTATTCGAAAACTTCATATTGTTTGACAATTCGCTGGGCAAAGCGGTTAAACTTATTGCCCGCAACCATCAATTCATCGGAGTAAATAAAGCACTTGAAAACATAATACACAAAGAGTTATTGTATAAACAAGGTAAAATTAGTTTTGAAGAAAAACAAAAACTCGGTGTGTTTTGGCATACTCAGGGAAGCGGAAAATCCTATTCAATGGTTTTCTTCTGCCAAAAAATCCACCACAAGTTTATTGGAAGCTATACTTTTATTATAGTTACCGACCGCAACGAATTAGATACACAGATTTACGGGACATTTAGCGGAATAGGTGCAGTTCCACAAGTAAAAGCAGGCGCAAAAGACTCGTTGAAAGCCAACAGCGGTAATCATTTGAAAGAGTTACTGAGTTCGGAACACCGGTATTTGTTTACGCTCATCCATAAATTTAACTTTGACGAAGAAATAACCAAACGCGATAACATAATAGTGATTTCGGACGAAGCCCACCGGACACAAGGCGGAAATTTGGCAATGAACTTGCGTAAATCTTTGCCAAATGCCTCTTTCATAGGTTTTACGGGAACGCCACTTTTCAAAGACGATGAGATTACAAAGCGCATTTTTGGTGATTATGTTTCGCGGTATGATTTTAAACGTAGTGTTGACGATGGTGCAACTGTTCCGCTTTATTACGAAAACAGGGGTGAATATCTCGGATTGAAAAATCCGGTAATAAATGACCAGATCAGGGCTGTAATTGATTCAGAAACTGAAGATATGGACAGTGATCAGCGAAGCCAGCTGGAGCAACTGATCGCAAGGGAATATCCAATTCTAACAGCAAAGAAAAGATTGGATTCCATAGCAAAAGATGTAGTTTGGCATTTCTGCAACCGGGGTTACAAAGGCAAGGGAATGTTTATCGCATTAGATAAACTCACCGCCGTGAGAATGTATGATTTAATTATTCATCAATGGCAACTTACAGTAGAGCAATTAGATAAAGATTTACTCAAACTCAAATACGGCGACCAGGAATTATTGGAGAAAAGCCGGGAATTAAATTGGATAAAGGAAACGGAGATTTGTGTAGTCGTAAGTTCGGAACAAAACGAAATTCAAAAGTTCACGAAATGGGATTTAAATATTGAGCCACACCGTGAAAAAATGAACACTCAGGACCTTGAAACAAGGTTTAAGGATGAAAATGATCCGTTCCGTTTTGTAATAGTTTGTGCTATGTGGATTACAGGTTTTGATGTGCCAACACTTTCAACTTTGTATATTGATAAGCCACTAAAATCGCATACGCTTATGCAGGCCATTGCTAGAGCCAACCGGATCAGTGAAGGAAAAAACAATGGTTTAATTGTTGATTATATTGAAACTTATACTGCATTATTGGATGCTTTGGCCATTTATGGTACGGGAGGCGATGAAAGTGGTGGCGAAAAGCCGGAACCTCCCGTTAAACCTGAAGAGGAATTGATCAAGCAATTGGTTGAAGCATTGGAATCTACTGAAGCATTTTTACAGTGTGAAGTAAATTTCGATTTACAAGAATTGATAGAGGCAGACGGCCTGCAAAAATTGGCTGCGATGGAAAAGTCACTGAATGCAGTTTACACCAATGACGAAACCAAACTAAAATTTCAGGTTTTGGCAAGAGAGGTTTTCAAGAAGTACAAAGCCTTGCAGCCCAACAAAGTATTGTACCTATATTCGCCCAGGAAAAACGCAATTGATGTAATCTATACAGCTATTGAAGATAATATCGAATGTGCTGACGTGGCAGAAATAATGAGAAAAATACAAAATGTTGTGGACGAATCCATTGAAAATATGGTTGCTGAGCCAACTCCTAACGATTCTAAAATGATTGACCTTAGTGGATTAGACTTTGAAATGTTAGAGAAGTATTTTTTGAAAACTCAAAATAAAAATGCTGCAGTTCAATCGCTTAAAGACAAAATTGAAAAGCAACTGAAAAAAATGGTTGAACGCAATCCATTGACAGTTGACTATTACAAACGTTATCAGGAAATAATTGACGAATACAACAGAGGAAAAGACGAAACTGTAATAAAGGAAACTTTCAGAAAACTAATTGAACTTGTTAACTCTTATTCAAAGGAAGAAGCAGACACTAAACGAGAATGTCTTTCTGACGAACAAAAAGCTATTTTTGATATTCTAAGACAAGGCAAAAAATTAGTAGAAAATGAAAAGAATGAGATAAAGAAAATTTCAGTTGAGCTACTTAATGAGTTGAAAAAGGAAAAATTGAGAGTTGAGCAATGGGCTGAAAAATCAGTTACAGCAGCAGCAGTTTTCAACTATGTAAATAAGACACTCTTTGATGTTTTGCCCTACCCTACCTATCAAACAGATGATGTGGACTTAAAAACGAACTTAGTTTATGAACACTTAAAACATCAGTATTTTGGAGGTGGAATAAGCATTTACGGACAATATTAACCATAAGTTTTTTGTAAAAATATCGTCCAGCAGAACGCACAAACCAAAGCTTTTTCAAAAAACTTGCCAGGCTAAGGCTGGAAAAAATCAGTATTTCAAAACAGGATTAGGAATTGTCAATATATACCATGCTCAATAGTCGAATTTATTTAGTTATCTTTCTCTAAAACGATAATGGATACTAATGATGATATTGAATGAACGACAGCGCAGAATTTATTTGTTGGCTGAATCTCTGTGCAATGGTTGGGGAGAAATGTTCAAGATTGCTCAATTGTCTTCAGTTACAAAAGAAACAACTGCTAAAAGTGAAACGGAATCATTTAACAAAGAATACTATACACTAAATAACCACATTCGTAAAGAGAGGGGATGAAGAAAACCATTGAACATCAACCCAAAATACATAAAGTGATCGAGGATATATTTTCTCATCATAATATGTGATCCAATGAATCCATTAATATGTACAATTTGAAGCATCCGAAATATTGATCATAGTTGCTTGTTTTGAGATATTGAGTCAGTCTTGAGGTGTTTAAGCAATCCCTTTGTTGGTCTGGGATATAGTCTTCTGGTAAACAAAAAGAATAAAAAAAACGGAAATTCCCCTGATCGGGATGCACAATTCGATCACATTAATGAGAATACAAAAAGGTTTGCAGAAAATAATGATCGTATTAGGCAATTACGGGTCTTTTTATTCTGCTGATACCGTCAGTGGTGATCTCAACAACATAACTACAACAACATCAGATACAACAGATCCTACCCCGAAATCAGGGATACTTTCGGTTACGACAGCGTGCATATTGATATAAATGTCAACTTTAAAAAACTATGATATTATCAACAAAGACAATATGTACTTTGGCGAAATCAAATACAATTGCACTAATTCAAATAATATATATCATTCCGAATATGATAGTAATCATTTGATTGATAACGTCTTTATTACAGATTATATTATTAATGGTAAAAAGGTAAAGGAGTTACAATCTATCGGGAAAAATGAATTCGTAAAAAAAATGTATTTTTGAAATAATTATTGGAAAAGTAAACACCATAAATACAATACAGCTTAAAAAAACATGAAATTCATGCGACACAAACTTATTCATTTCAGAATACCTTTTTTGGGAGGAATAATACCTGACTCTGTGATTAAATTTGATGGTTACACACAACAAATTATTGATCAAGAAATTGAATTTGCAAAACAAGGTGGTTTGGATTATTGGGCATTTCTTTTATATAGCCCTGAAAATTCAATGAGTCAGGGTTTATCTCTTTATCTTTCAAGTAAAAAGAGAAGTGATATTAATTATTGTGCCATAGCTCAA
>CAILKW010000586.1 GCA_903834845.1 uncultured Bacteroidia bacterium
GACAATTTCTTTTTATCGCCATTGATGGCTCCCGATGTGGCAATGGCTGCCGATACCCCACATATTGATACAGCACTTGAAAGCATAGTTGCATATTCGTCATCAACTTTTAACTTTTTGGATACCCAGAAAGCAAAATACCAGACACAAAATACAACGATAAGCGATTGGATCAAACCATAACTACCAGCAGAAAGCAAATCGGAAAACAGGATAGTGGCACCCAATAAAACAAGTCCAACCTTTACAAACAGCTCTGTTTGTGCACCTCCGACTACCCATTGACGCAAGTTGCCAATGTGCCCGATCATCAACCCGATTGCGAGTGAAAACAAAACGGTTTCTAGTCCCAGGTTTTTAAATGGTAAATATGAGGATAGTAATTGTGCAAACAAGGCAAGAAGGAAAACAAGGAAATAGCCAACAAGGAATTTTTTGGGTTTATCGCCACTAAAAAATAAACCAATAACTGCAATACACAGAAACAGCACAAATGTAGCCGTAATCGATGTGAGTAATGAACCATTTGAAAATGAGGCAGATAATGTCTCGAAATTGCTCCATCCGGTTTTATCTCCGAACGACGGTACTTTTATGTTGTAACCTGCAAAAAGCGTTAAGAAAATAAGCACAAAACCAGAAATCACAGTTGCCCAGTCTTGCCCAACATGAATTGGATTTTTTTTTGTAACATTTACTTTGTCTGTCATAACCAATAAGGGTTTTTATTTTTGAATGATTTAAAAGAAGTCAGCCATGTATTTTAGTCCGTCAAGCGTCAGGTTTTCGTCGGTGACCTGAATCCTTGTGGAAACGTTTCGTAGAATTGACGATAATCCACCTGTAGCGATTACATTGATCTTTTCTGAAAGCTCTCCTTCAGTCCTGGCAACCATTGAATCAACCAGCCCGGCAAAGCCAAGAACAATTCCCGACTGAATGGCATGAATCGTATTATCACCCAGAACGGATGGAGGAGCAACTAATTGCACATCACGTAACTGTGCAGTATTGCCGGTCAATGATTTCAATGCTGTCAATAATCCTGGTGCAATGGCAACACCCAATATTTTACCTGTCTTGCTAATGGTAGTAAAAGTAAGTGCAGTGCCAAAATCGATCACCATGCAAGGACCTCCATAACGAATAAAAGCAGCTGTAGCATCTGCTACAATATCAGTACCTATTTCAACGGGGTTCAATATTTCTATCGGCAATCTTTTATAAGCAGATGGCTCTACCAAAAATGGAGGTTGACCCAGAAAATGACCAAGCATCTCCTTGAATGGCCTGATCAGGCTGGGAACCACACTGCTTAGAACAGTCCTTGTAATTGCACTTTCGCTAATGTTGAAACTGGTAAATAATGACCTGAATATCACTTCATATTCATCCGCAGTTTTAAATAAATCGGTCTGTATCCTCCAGATTTTAAGCCATTCATTTTGATCAGCCACCCCAAAAACGATGTTAGTATTACCGATGTCTATTGTAAGTATCATTCGAATTGTTAATTAGGATGGCAAAAATATATCATAATAGCAAATGTCAGATTATATTTTAATTGAGAAATCGAAAATTAAGAGTTATCAATAATTTGTAACCTATTTTAACCCAATGTATTTAAAAGCAAATATGAGGGAATATTGATAATAACTTTAATCCAGATTGTTTTACGCTTAACTTCGCACACACAATGGGGCTTTATGACAAACTATTTTAAAACCCTTATTGATAATAAAGGTTTTATAACCAGCATGAACAAGGTTTATTACCAACCACAAAAATCAAGATACAATGATTCTGGTCAAATGTTTATCCTTAATTAGACCAAAGGTTAAGTAGCATAGATTTCTTTCGTTCCTGAAGTGAAATATTTCAAACTAACACATGGAACGACCCACAATGCGAAATGGGATATATGATATTCAATGGTGATCCATTCCTACCAATATCACTGATCTTTTTGGCGTGATCGTTGGTGAAGCAAGTGATGCCAGCGATCGCATCAATTATGCCATCAGTATTCTTATCCTAAATGAAAGCGCAATGGCAGCACCTCCGATTTGAAGGTTGATGGAGCCCATTATCAATACACTATTCATAACCTGAATGAGGACAGATTTCAGATGCTTTCTCATTTACATGATGGTCGGCCTTTCCCGATTGGGGGAGAGAAAGTAAAAACAGATACCTTCCTCCCAGATTATCCATTTGTAATTTATACCTTCTTTTGTCAACAAAATGGTAAATTCCGTTTCTATTTTGTCAAACGTGAAAGCAACATTTTTCGCGTTTGACAAAATAGTATAAGAAAACCTCATTAATACAGAACCTTCCCTGCAAGCATTTTATTTGGAATATCCTGGATTCTGTTGATTTTTTAAGTTAGGATTAGCATCAATTTCATATCTAGGAATAGGTAATATTGCATGAAAATAATCCCTGTTATAACTTGTTACTTCAGGAAGTAGGCCTGAAATATGCCAACCACCTATTCTTTTGATGGTTTCATTGTTCCTTAAGGCATCGAATTGACGTTGACCTTCTCCAACGAATTCTTTTCTTCTCTCCTTAGTTACCATATTAAGTGTAACAGTAGTTCCAACAACAGTTTTAGCAGGATTTGCTCTTTGAACAATTGCATTCAGATAAGTAGTTGCCTTTGTATTATCTCCTGTTTTTACAGAAGCTTCGGCAGCGTTCAGATAGGCTTCAGAAAGACGTAAAACAGGAATATTTGCATTTCTCACATCAGTATCAGCACCGGTATATTTAAGCAGATAGATCTTTCTTGTTTTATTAAATGAGCTACTGGATGTTATCAATGCGGTAATTTTGTTTCTTACATCAAGAGGATCTTCTTCAAGTAAAGTAAGAAAATCACTTGTTAAGACAATGTCATTATATCCACCACTCCAATGAAGATAGGCAATGCCATCATTTCCTGCTCTATCTGTTATAGTATTTACAACCTCGAACAATACTTCAGTAGTAAATCTACTCTTCCACGCTGCAGTAGCCGAGCCATATTCTGCATTTGTCCAAAGTTTGTATCCATTAGCTAAGGCTCCGGTTATTGCTTCTTCTGCCTGGATAAGGGCATTAGGATTATCACCTTTATATAAATAAACTCTGCTCAATAAGGTTTTAGCTCCCCACTTGTTTATTTTTCCATCATTTTTCGTTACTTTCAATAATAGGATGGCATCGGTTAAATCTTTTATAATCTGGGTATAACATTCGGCTACAGTATTTCGGGTTGGCTGATAATTCGGGCCAACTACTTCTGTAACAATAACACCTCCTAATGAAGCTCCATTATCTTTTGTAAAAGTTGAACCATGAACTCTGGTAACATCAAACAAGGCAAGTGCCCTTAATGCCAATGCTTGTCCTTTTATATCATCCCTTTTAGTTGTTTCACTTGGTGTTATTGATAGATCGTCAATTTGGGATAAGAGGTTATTTGCGTATCGTATAACCTGATATGGTAATGACCATAAAGAGGTATAACTATTATCGGGAGTCGTGTACATCATATAATAGGCCGATGCTCTTTTATTAGTTCCTGTCGCTTGCATATCATCACCTGTTACATCGGCATAATATTGCATCCGTGCACCGTAGTATTCATAGTTCTGAAGGGTGGAATAAATACCGTTTATTGCATAATCAGCATCAAATATGTTCTTTATCGCTTCCTGCGATGGCACCTGTGTCGTGGGTTTTAAATCAACCCAATTTTTATTGCAAGATATCGAACATATTGATATTACAACCAGTATATATATAGTTTTTTTCATGGTTAATATGTGTTAAAAATTTATGTCTAATCCAAAAGTTACAGTTTTGAGCTGGGGCGTTTGATAAGCCATTACACCATCATTGCCTACCTCGGGGTCATACATTTTCCATTTTGATAGTGTCCAAAGATTAGTGGAGGAAGCAAAAATTCTTACCTTTTCCACTTTTAGATAATCAGTTACCCTTGTGGGGATGGTTATACCCAAACTGATATTCTTAAGTCTGATATGGTCGGTACTATGAATCCTTCGTGAGTTGGAATATCCATCAGCCATATCCCACTTATTATTGGCGATATAGATCCCGTAAATTGATACATCCCCGGGTTTTCTCCATCTGTTACTGTAATAAGACGGGATATTTCCATCCAAACCATTTGTAGTACCCTCCTTATCCAATTTACCGGCACCTGAATCATAAGAATAGCCACCAAGAGAATACGTAAATGTGAAGCCTAAATCAATAATTTTGTATTTGAAATTATTTACAAAACCACCTATAACTTTTGGGTAAACGCTTTCCAGCGGAATCATATTTGCTGTGTTTAGATCCTTCGTTTTTTCTTTTACATAGTTTCCATCAGCATCAAGTGTATTGGTATAAAACCATGTCATTCCATCAGCAGGATCAATTCCAGCAAACTCTCTTAAATAAAAGGTATTGAATGGTTTCCCGACCATTCTGATCTGGGAACCACTAATGATAGATGTCTGTATCCCATCCAATACCAATATTTTATTGATGTTGCTTGAGATATTGAAACTTGAAGTCCAGTTTAATAGCTTTTTATTGATGATTGTAGAAACCAGTTCAAGCTCAACACCACGATTCCTCATTTGCCCTATATTGCTTAGAATTGAGCTGAAACCCGTTGTTAGCGAGGTCGGTTCGTTCATTAATAGGTCTTTTGTTAATCTGTTGTAATATTCAACAGAAACCCTTACTTTATCAAGGATACTGAAATCGAGGCCGATGTTAGCATTATAATTGGTCTCCCATTTGAGATTACTGTTTAAGAATTGTGTTTCGACAATACCTGGTAATGAATTATACTCAGCACCATAAGTTGATAAACCCATAAAATCGTAATAACCTGAAGGCAGGGTACCATTAACCCCATAAGATGCCCTTAGTTTAATTTCAGGGAAGATATTCTTCATCCCTTGGATAAAAGATTCTTCAGAAACTCTCCATGCTCCTGATAATGACCAGAAATTTCCCCATCGGCTCTCAGGTGCCAATCTTGAACTACCATCACGCCTGAAACTCAACCCTGCGTAATATTTTCCATTGTAGTCATAATTTACCCTCGAAACATAAGATAACATTCTGTATCCTTCTGCTGAACCATTTACACTTCTTACAACAGAGAAGTTATCAAGTTCTACCATGTTCCAGTTTGCCAGATTTTCTTTTGATCCCGTAAGATAATCTCTGGAATAATCTGTGATTTCATAAGCTGCTAATGCATCAAAATTATGGTTTTTAGCAAATGTTTTTACATATTGAACGCTATTAGACCAAACAGTACTTCTTCTGTCATATACGGATTTATTGAGAGTACCAAGATTGGCAGGATATGAGGATAAAGGATGGGTAAAACTTTCTCCTTTTATCATATTAATATCATAGCTAAGAGAGGATTTTAAATTCAGATCATTCATTATTTTGTAACTTGCATATACATTATTGAAAACACGGATAATATTATCATTTTGGTAGTTCAATTCTGCATAAGATAAAGGATTTCGACCTGTTCCATTTCTGGGAAAATTAAATGCGTAGGTTCCATCTTCATTAAATGGAACATCTCTTCCCGGTACGGTAACAAAAACAGAATAAAATGGACTAACATACGCGGATCCTTCAGTGTTTGTACTTTGTTTAATGCTTGAGAACATCAAATTTGTACCTACACTTAATTTTTTGGAGGCTTCATAACTAAAGTTTAAACGGCCTGAAAGTCGTTTCAAAAAACCCATAATTGAAATACCTTCCTGATCGGTGTAACCCAGAGTAGAAAAGTATTTTATTTTATCAGTACCCCCGGATAAGGAGATTTCATTATTCTTTGAAATCCCTTTTCTGAACAGCAGGTCTTTCCAATCAGTCCATACTCCTGTCCAGGGTAACTTCGCATATTTATCAATGTTAGCATCGGCATAAACCTTTGCAGCTGCTTGATCCATTGCTTTATAATAAATCCCTTCATTAACTAATCCTTCATAGATAGTTTCCCTGCGTTCGTCTCCACCCATAAAAGGCCGGTAATCCATTGCAAAATCTGAAAAACCAAACTCTGTTTTAAAATTGATTTTTGTAGCACCTGAACTACCTTTTTTTGTAGTAATAATAATGACACCATTTGCTGCCCTTGATCCATAAAGTGATGCTGCAGCTGCATCCTTGATTACAGATATGCTTTCAATGCTTGAAGGATTTATGGTTGAAAGAATATCCAGGCCAGAGCTTGAACCTATGGCAGATATGTTCCCAGAAATTACAGGAACTCCATCTATTACATATAATGGATCGTTTGAGGCATTGAATGACCCTACCCCTCTAATCCTTATTTGAGTGGCTCCCCCAGGTTGACCGGAAGTATTAGTTACCTGTACGCCAGATGCAGATCCTTGTAGAAGATTCGCAATACTTAAAACGGGAACATCTGCAAGCTTATCCATTTTAATAATACTGGCAGAACCGGCATAGGCTTCTTTTTTCAAAGTTCCATAACCAGTAACAATAACTGCTTCCAAGTTATAATTGTCTTCCTGCAAAACAATATTCAACGGCGTTCTATCAGCATTAATAGAAACCTCCATTGTTTTCATCCCAATAAATGAGATAACCAGAACTGCCTTTTCTCCTGAAACCGCAAGTACAAATTTCCCATCTTTATCGGCAGTTGTTGCATTCATCGAAGAGCCCTTTTCAAGGATGGTTGATCCTGTTAAAGGCAAATTATCAGGGGAGGAAGTAACAGTTCCATTAACTATTACCTTCGGCTGGGAAGACACTTGTAATGACCACAATAAGAGAATCAAAGTCAGTGACCAAGCTGAGTAACATAACTTTATCGCTTTTTTTGCAAACGATAAGTTTGGAAAATAAATTTTTTTCTTCATTCTTTTGTTTTTGTTTAACAATGGGTTGTAAAAGACACCTTTTAACTTCTTTTTTGATGTCATTCTTTGCGCAAATATATTTAATAGTTTTCAATTAAATTAATGTCAATTTATTATTTTGAATAATTATTCTTATCCAAAACTAACAAATCAAGTTCGCCAACAATTATTCAAGTCTCCAAAAGATTTGTTGTGTAATTCTTTTACATTGCAACTTGCATCGGAAGTTAAATAAAAGGAAGTTAACCCAATCTAATATTTGGTCAATTTGATTGTTGTTTGAGAGATTATCACATTCACAAACAATAGTTTCATATTTTTATTGTTGTTGTTTAATATAATGTTCTATGTCTTTTGTTTTCATTTGTAATTTTCATTAAAGTAGCCACAAATCCATTCAAACTACTATATTTGTAGATATTTTGAGACTATTTTAAATCTATGGGTGAAAGGAACGAGATAGACAGTTTTCTTTTAGAGGAGTTTAAAAGCGGCAACCCACGTGCTTTTGATAAGATTTTCAACAATCATTATCAGAACATGTGCCGTTTTGCCCATTCTATTGTTCACGATGACGATACTGCTCATTCTCTTGTACAACAGGTATTTGTAAATTTGTGGGAAAACAGGGAATCCTCAGATCATATTGACAGTTTGATTCCTTACCTTACTACAATGGTTCGCAATCACTGCATTAATTTTGTCAAACGCGAAAAACGAAACATTAAGCTTGCAAAATTACCGGCAGAAGCCCAATCAGAAAATACTACTGAAAACGATCTTTTCGTCTTTGAATTTGAAGAACTGCTAATTAATGCTCTATCGCTGCTACCCGAAAGATGCAAAATGGCTTTCGAATACAGCCGTTTTGAAAGTATGACAAATAATGAGATTGCCCAAAAGATGGAAATCACTACCAAAGGCATTGAAGCATTAATCGGCAGAGCACTAAAATCATTACGTATTTCACTTGCCGATTATTTGCCCTCCATAAGGAACGACAAAATTAAGAACCCCATTCTTTTCATGTTGTTGAAATATTTATAAAATAAATCAGCATTAAGTTAATTTTCGATTTATTTTAAAATTTTTCTGTTTCCTGATGTAGGGTAACCTCTGCCCTTATTTGTCATTCCATTGAAAGCAATAAAAAATGAATATCGAAAACGACGAAATATATTATCTTATTGCCAAGTCATTCACTGGTGAATTAACGGTTGAGGAATCAGTTATATTGAATAACTGGAAATCTGCCGACAGATCAAACCTTGCCGAATATAATGATTATCAGTTGATTTGGAAACATTCAAATCGCTTGGCGATGCCTAACCAAATCAATTTACCAAAATCTTTGACAACTGTCCGCCAAAAAGCAGGTATAGGCAAGCGACAGATAAAATGGATTCCCATTTTCGCACAAATAGCAGCAGTATTGGTTCTTGCATTACTATTCTCCTCCATTTACAACATGTTTTTGATTACAAAACCTATTGAAAAAACTGAAACTTTGGTTTATCAGCAGGTAAAAGCAACTTACGGAACACAATCGCGTATTGATCTGTCTGACGGAACAGTTGTTTACCTGAATTCGGGAAGTTTACTCAGGTTTCCTAATTCATTCAATGGCCAGAAAACCAGAAATGTAGAGTTAATAGGGGAGGGTAACTTTACTGTGGTAAAGAATATAGAACAACCTTTTATCGTTGACATCCGAAAAATACAAATCAAAGTACTTGGAACAACCTTCAATGTAGATGCCTACCCTGACAATGCAGACTTCACAATAGCCCTTATTGACGGTAAAATTCAGCTTCAACAAAAAACAGCAAAAGAAATTGTTGATGTGATCGAGATGAAACCTAAAATGGTAGTGACTTACAAACATTCGGTAAACAAATTAGTTGTAAATACCGAGGATGACCTAAGCAAATATACTGCATGGACAAACGGAAAAATTGTTTTTTCAAATGACCCTGTCACCACGGTAATTCATAAACTTGAAAATTGGTATAATGTTGATATTGAGCTTGCCGACAAGAAACTTGAAAAATACCGGTTCACGGGGACGTTTATTGATGAACCGCTCGAACAAGTTTTAAATATATTAAACCGCACATCTAAAATGGAATACAAAATTGTTTCGGCCCAAAAACTTGGCGATAACTCCTATTCAAAACGAAAGATCATTTTAAAGTCAAAGTAAATATTTATAAATAACTCTAAAAACATTTTGCCTATGTAGTAACAATTTAAAGACAAAAAAAACAGGAAAGTGTTGGAAGCACTCCCCTGTCAAAATTTTCAGAAAGCCTGCGCACCAGGCAAACAAAAATTAATTATTAATAATAAAAATCACACAAAGGTATGAATAAAATTTTCAAAGACAGGGGAATTCTGTCAGGGAATTTCCCGAGACAACTGTTTTTTATTATGAGACTAACATTATTTTTTCTAATCACCACTGTATTAGGCTTATTCGCAAACGGGAGCTATTCTCAAAATACCCGTATAACACTTGAGTTAAAGAGTGTGACAGTAAAAGAGACACTTAAAGCTATTGAAAGTTCCAGTGAATTCTTCTTCGTTTATAACAACGAACTGATCAATGTGGAGCGTAAAATTGATATCACCGTTAAGAATGAAAAGATTGGTGATGTTCTTAGCAAAATCTTTGATGGAAGAAACGTAGAGGTAACAGTAATTGACCGCAAGATTATATTGGCTCCGACCTATATGAGCAGTCAGCAACAGGGTAAAAAGGTGACCGGGAAAGTAACAGATCAGGCAGGGTCGCCAATCCCGGGAGCATCAGTAATGGTAAAAGGTACAACAATTGGTGTAACAACCAACAGTGATGGGAATTTTTCAATTGTGATTCCACCGGATGCCAAAACGCTGGCTTTCTCGTTTGTGGGTATGAAAACGCAGGAAGTTGCCATTGATAGCAGATCACTGTATAGTATAGTTCTATCTGAGGAAACTATTGGAATTGAAGAAGTTGTGGCTATCGGGTATGGTACTCAAAAGAAGGTAAATCTGACGGGTTCTGTTTCCTCAATTATGTCTGGGGAATTGGCAAAGCGTGCTGTTGTTAATCCAGCCCTAATGCTTCAGGGTAAAATTCCAGGTATTCAGATTGTTCAGAACTCAGGTGCACCAGGTAATGAATCTGCAAGTATCCAGATACGCGGAAGAAGATCGTTTGGAACAGGTAATGAGCCATTAATTTTAGTAGATGGCGTACAGGGGTCACTTTCTCAGTTGAATCCTGATATGATTGAATCAATATCTGTTTTAAAGGATGCCTCTTCATCGGCAATTTATGGGTCTCGTGCCGCGAATGGAGTTATCCTTGTTACTACTAAGAAGGGAAACGCCAACAATCGTTTAAATATTGAATTCCATTCAAGTTTATCTATAGAAAATCCTACCTACCTACCTGATTTGGTTACCAATTCTGCCGAATACATGACGTTACTAAACGAGGCGGCAGTAAATACCAGAGGTACAGGCAGGGAAATATATACCCAGGCAGAAATTGATTCCTATAAAAATAATGTGGGAAATCCTATGTATCCAAATACAGATTGGAATAAATATACTTACAGAACAGGAGCAACTAAGTCTAATTATTTGAGCCTTAGCGGAGGCAGTGAGGCGACTACATATAATCTTGGATTAGGTTATGTTGATCAGACTGGAGTTGTGCAGCATTATGACGCAAAAAAATACAACGTTTTATTTAACATGGTCAGTAAACTCAGTAAAATTGTAACGTTGAAAACGAACTTTAATCTGAGTCAGAATGTTCGCAATGAAAGTCAGGGTGGGATTACAAACTTGGTGCTTACAACATGGGGTGCACATCCTACATACGGACCTCGAATACTTAAGGATGGACCAAGCTTAGGACAATATACCAGATGGGCATTCGGAAAAGTATATAACAACTGGCAACCAACCATAGCTATAGAAAACGGAGGAGACAGGTATCAGAATAACAATGCCCAGATTTCTGCTACAATAAGTGTGAAACTCATGGAAGGACTGGATTGGGAAACTACCGGTGCTGCACGCCTTAATTTTGATAATTTTAAGTCAACGGGTTATGCATTACCTACTTACGATTGGACTACGGGTAATTATATTGCCTCTATTCAGGGTGCAAGTACTGGTATTGCGGTTACCCGTACTGATACCAAAAATCAGTTTTATAATTTATTCTCTACACTGAAATACAATAAGCTATTTGCAGAAAAACATCAAGTGTCGGTATTGGCAGGATATAGTCAGGAAAATCTTCGAAATGATTATTTGACGGGTTACCGAAAGTTAATGCCAAGTCCAACCGCAACAGAGTTAAATTCCGGTTCGACTATCGGACAAACAACTGGTGGGACAGCCTACGAATGGGCTATACAGTCCTTTTTCGGGCGTTTAAATTATTCGTATAATGACAAATACCTGTTTGAGGCCTCCTTTCGATACGATGGTTCCTCACGGTTTTCTCAGGGAAATAAATGGGGATTGTTTCCTTCTCTTTCAGCAGGATGGAAAATTAATAAAGAAAGTTTCATCAGTGATTTAACGTGGATCAACGAATTAAAGTTGAGGGCTTCGTGGGGAGAGTTAGGTAATCAGGAAATCGGGAATTATCCTTATCAGGAAATTATGTCCATTGGTTTAAATTATCCGTTCGGATCTTCAACTCAATCAGGAGCTTATCTTAACAGGTTAAGCAATAATGATATTACTTGGGAAACAACAACAATTACTGATGTAGGAGTTGATTTTAGTCTTTTCAGCAACAAACTATACGGTACAGTTGACTATTTCAACAAAACAACTTCGGATATTCTCCGGGGAGCTCAGGTACCTGGATTTGTTGGGTTATCCGCACCTACCATCAATGATGGTGCTATGAAAAATGAAGGAATGGAATTTTTGGTAGGCCACAAAAATACTGTGGGTGATTTTACCTATGATGTAAGCTTTAATCTTGGCAGCTATAAGAATACTCTTACTAAATTTGGAGCAAGACAGGATGGTGGTGCCTATATTAACGAAGAGGGCATGCCGTGGAATAGCTATTTTGCATGGCATCAGATAGGGATTTTTCAAACTCAAGCCGAAATTGATGCAGCTCCAAAACATCAGTTTAATCCTAAACCCGGAGATTTTCGTTATGAGGATGTAAATAAGGATGGGAAAATTGATCAGGACGACAGAATTGTTGTCCCCGGAATTTTCCCTAAATTTGATTATGGCGGAACTATTTCAATTCAATGGAAAAATTTTGACTTGTCTGCATTTTTTCAAGGTTCTGAAGGAAGAAAATACTCAGTTATTTTCTGGGGTTTTGAACCATTCTTTCAGGAAGGGAAACCACCAACATTCTGGAGAAACCGCTGGACTCCGCAGAATCCTTCTACCACATTACCAAGACTTTATATTCCTGGTGAACATCCCGCCATTACAACAAATTCTTCATGGTGGCTACAGGATGCCTCCTACTTTAGATTGAAGAACCTTCAGTTTGGTTATAATATTCCTAAAATTTTATGTAAAAAAATAGGAGCCCAGGGTATCCGAGTTTACTACTCAGGAGATAACTTGTTTACTATAACGCAATACTATAAAGGGATTACCGGTGCCAAAAATGCCGGAGGTGATCCTGAAAGAAGTAGTGGTTCTGGCAACCAATGGTTTGCTAATTATCCGCAGGTAAAGATTCATTCTTTTGGCGTTAAATTAAATTTCTAACCTTAAATTTTAAAACAATGAATAAGCATATATTTAAATATCTGGTCATTGGAGTTTTCTTTGCTCTGACATTATGGTCGTGTGAAAATTTTCTGGATAAACAACCTCTTGATTCTCCGTCAAAAGCCACTTTTTGGAAAACAGAAGCGGATGCTACTATGGGTCTTGCAGCTTGTTATGGCAGGCTTAATAACGATTGTACTGGTGCGACAAATGGTGGAGGATCACTCCATCACTCAGGAGGAATGACCGATGAGGGTTATGCACAATATCCATGGGAAGGTGGTTATACTAATGTACCTCGCGGTATTATTGAAGCAACAACCGGTGGAGTATTAAGCAATTTTTGGTATAACAGCTACCGAGGTATTACTACTTGCAATGTGTTTTTGGAAAATATTGATGCCATTCCAATGGCTGATGCATTGAAAAGTGTAATGAAGGGAGAGGTACTCTTCCTCAGAGCTTTCTGGTATAATTACCTTACTGCTCTATACGGCGATTGCCCGCTAATTATTAAAGTGTTGAGCGTAGAAGAATCTATGAAGCTTAAACGTACACCAAAGGCAGAGGTAGTTACCCAGATATTAAAGGATCTGGATGCAGCCATTGCGCTATTGCCTGATAAAATTTATGCCGGAAATGCTGTGAAAGGATCCGCTCAAGCATTGAAAGCAAGGGTATGTTTGTACAACGAAAAATGGGCAGATGCCGCAACTGCTGCCAAAGCTGTGATGGATAACCCTTTGTACGCTCTTCATCCCGATTTCCTTGCCATGTGTAATGGAAATGCTGAGAATGGCAACAAAGAAATTCTCTTTTCTGTTAAATATCTTGCACCAGATGTTATTCATGGCCTCGATTACGAGCATGGCAGTTGGTTTTCATCTACACCAATTCAAGATTATGTTGACTTTTTTGAAAAACTACCGGGATGGGATGCTGCAAATCCGTTTGAAAAGCGTGACCCCAGACTGAAACTTACTGTTCTTGTTCCTGGTGCGCCATTTCCTTATGTAAAGACAGGCGACGTATTTGTACCCTCCTTAAATGCCGGAAAAACCCTTTATGGACTTATTAAATTTATAAAAACTGTAAGTTCATCCTCTACTAATTGCGATCAGGATATTATCCTTCTACGACTGGCAGATGTTATGCTGATGTACGCTGAAGCTAAACTTAAAGGTGGGCAAAATGATGCTTCTGCTTTGAAAGCATTGAATGATGTTCGCGCTCGTTTTGGCAATGTGCTTGTACCAAAAACTACGCTCGACATGAATGCAATCATGTATGAAAGAAAAGTTGAGCTCGGATTCGAAGGATTGCGTTTCTTCGATATTCGACGTTGGAAAATTGGAACCCAAGCAATGACAGGACTCAAGGATCCTGTCGCCAAAGATTACACATTCAACGAGAGTAAACATTATCTGTGGCCTATTCCGCAGGCTGAGATAAATGTAATGGGAAAGGTATTTGGTCAGAATCCCGGTTATTAAACCTCAATTTTTAATTAGCAAAGGTGCAACAGCACTTTTGCTAATTAATTCATTTATTGCACTTCCTAAAATTTAACTACTGTTATAAAATTAGGGTGTTAGAATATTATTATTCATTTCCCATATATCCAGATGGCGAAAATACAATAATGATATTCGGATTTAATCCTAAAAAATGGAAGCTAAATTATTAGCATTAAAGCCGAATTTGGGAAAGCTTTTCCTACGTGCTTCCGTGTATCCGGAAAAATTTGAAAAAACGAATGAAGTAAATCGATGGAAGGTGAAGTGTCTGTGTTTTACTCTGAAAAAATGTACCTGTATAATCCCCCTCTTTTAATACCAACCTTATAAATTCTACTAATAATGAAATCATGGAAATATTTTTGCGCAAGCCTTCTCATACCTGTTTTTTCGCTTATTTATATTGGATGCGATAAGTCAAAGATGAAACAAATGTCAGTTTCATCGTACAAAGGCATTTTTAAAAGTCCCCCCACGCATATTCCAACAGGTAAGACGCCAGATGGACCGATTGCAGGTAATGGAGATGTTGGGATAGTATTCAGCGGAACTCCTGATTTGCAACGATTTTATTTCTCAAAAAATGACTTTTGGAAATCAAAACCAGGGTATCCGGATGGTGGTGTTTTTCTTCCTGGTGGTTTGGATATACGGGTCCAAGCAATGAAAGGAGCTTCCTATTATGCCGAGCAAGTCCTTGAAAATGCTACCCTAAAGGTTGATTTCAAAACAGAGAATGCCGGCTATAAACTTGATTCGTGGGTAGCGGCATCTGATAATATTGTTATTCTGCAATTCGCGTCTGAAAAGAAGACTTATGATGTAAACCTGAATCTTTGGTCTCAAACTGGAAATGGCTCAATTAATGAATCGGGGCAGGATGGTGAGGTTTATTGGGTAACACGCAAATTTGAAACTCCAGATCTGAAATGGCCAACTCAAATCGCTATTGCCATGAAAGTTCTTGGAGGAGGCCTAAGGGATTTTCAATTGAAACCATCAGAAAGAGTACAGGTAGCTATTAGTTTTTGTACTAATCATGACAATGACAATTATTTCCAGACTGCAGTGGCAAAGGTTAAAAACCTGACGTTACATTCAATAAAAACTTTACGGCAAGATCACGAAACATGGTGGAAGGAGTTTTGGTCACAGTCGATGATAAATATTGGGGATACCTTAATTGAAAAATATTATTATGGTTCGCAGTATTTACTTGCTTGCTGTAGCAGGAACAAAAATTTTCCACCTGGGCTTTGGGGAAACTCCCTGACTGAAGACGCTTCTTTTACTAATTGGGTAGGCGACTATCACCTAAACTACAACCACCAATCGCCGTGGTGGGGTGTTTTTTCATCCAACCAGATAAAATTGGCTGATCCTTATGATACGCCAATCCTTGAATATATGCCAAATGCAAAAATATTTGCTAAGGAATTTTTAAAATGCAGAGGAGTATATTATCCGGTTGGGATTGGTCCGAAGGGTTTTTGCCCCGCTATGTTCCCGCTTACAGCCGCGAAAATGCAATTTTATTACAAAACTCCTGAAACAAATATTGAAAACGGCTATATGTTTCTCGGGCAAAAAAGCAACGCTATATTTGCTTCAGTTAATATGTTACTGAGGTATTATTACACTTACGACGCTGAATATGCAAAAAAGGTATATCCATTTCTTCGTGAAATTGCCGACTTCTGGGAAGACTACCTTAAATTTGAAAATGGGCGGTATGTAAGTTATAATGATAATGTTGGTGAGGTTGGTCCCTGGGAAGGAAAAGACTGGAAGAAAAATTATGGAGACATAAATCCTGTAGGAAGCATGGGATACCTCAGAATATTTTTCAAAGGGATTATCGAGATCAGCAATGATTTGAAAGTAGATGCAGACCGACAGGCAAAATGGAAGAATATTCTTGAAAATTTAAGTCCAATTCCTACCATAGAAGTGGCTGGTAGTATTAGGATTCACGGCAGCGAAGGAGGAAATGGTTCAGGAGGCCGAATGATCGGTGCCTCTCCCGGTACTATGTGGAGCTTATTATATCCATTACCCGCTTTCGACAGAAATATTGATACAACCCTAATCAGAATTCTTCGGAATGAAGCTAACCTTTGGGATGAGAAACATTGGGATCATGCTCATTCAGGAGGATTTGAAATCATTTTCAGCTCTGCTGCCAGATTGGGAATGAATCCGGTATTTATTCTGGAAAAATTATCAAGCAGGTTAAAAAACGGCAGTTATCCTAATTTATGGGTTCCAAGCGGAGGTGGCGGAGTAGAAACACTTAATGCAGTACCTGCAGCTATTAATGAAATGCTTTTGCAAAGCTATGAAGGGATTATCAGGGTTTTCCCAAACTGGGTGAAAGAAAAAGATGCCAGTTACTCCACCTTACGGGCAATTGGAGCTTTTCTAATCAGTAGCAGTTTAAAGAGGGGGAAAGTTCAGTATATTAACGTATTAAGTGAAAAAGGCCGTACCTGCACTATTGAAAACCCGTGGGGTGATGTCAAGGTTTTATTGGAAAGAGATGGCCGGAAATCGGAAATCTTAACTGGAAAATTGATAAAATTTGAAACAAAACAAAACGAGAAGATCATAATAACGGTTATCTGAAAGAGGAAGGATGATGATTAAAACCAATTTAATACCTAAAGTCTGGATTATTGGGACATTCATGTTGTTGAATATAGTACCGGTCTGCGGCAAGGAACAAAGGATGAATTTAGCAAAGGGAATTTTTTGCAAAACATTCTCTTCCATCGAATCAAGCGAGTGGTCTGCAAATAAATTGACTGACGGTGATAAAGGGGGAAAAGGTTGGAGTAGCAAGGCATTCTCTTTGTATCCCGATCATTCTTTGTATCCTGAAAATGTAGTTATTGATTTAAAAACCACTTATGATATTGAAAAAGTCATACTGTTCCCGAGAGGTGATGATAATATGGCAGGCAAGGGTTTCCCAAAAAACTTTACAATTGAGGTTTGTAGGGAAGGAGAAAAATGGAAGGTTGTTTCGCAAAGAATAAATTATCCTGTACTTGTTAACGGTAAAGCACAAACATTTACACTCAAAAATGCCAAAGGCCGCTACTTTAAAATAGAAGCAACCCAATTACACTCTGTTGATAGTGGCAAGTATTATTTTCAATTATCAGAAATTGAAATTTTTGGTAAAGAACTTAACAATCCTTCATCAAAAATACCAAAAAGTTCTTTCCAAAAAGACTCAAATACTGTGAATAACCTTCGTTGTGAGAATGAGACTAATCCGATTGGAATAGATGTTAAGAATCCACGGTTATCATGGTGGATAATATCTAAGGAAAGAGGTGTCATACAGAAAGCTTATCAAATATTGGTTGCTTCAAGTGAAGCCGTTCTTAAAAAAGGAGAGGGGGATATTTGGAATAGCAAACGAGTTGAGGGTGAAAATTCTACTTCAGTAACTTATGCAGGAAAACCTCTTCAATCCGGAGCTCGCTATTGGTGGAAAGTTAAAGTTTTTAGTGATTGCAAAAATGAGTTTGGGTGGAGTTTTCCTGCACATTTTGAAACCGGGAAAATGAATCAGTCTGATTGGGAGGGAAAATGGATCGGAGCCAATGCAGATACTAAACATGGAGCAGTTTATTTGCGTAAAGAAATAGATATTGGCAAACAGGTTAAACGGGCAGTGGTTTATTTCTGTGGACTGGGATTTTCTGATTTGAGCATTGACGGACAAAAAATAGGTGATTATTTTCTGGGACCGGGATTCACCACCTACAATAAACGAACTTATTACTTGGCATTTGACGTTACAAAAAATTTCTCAAATCTCGGTCGCAAAGCATTGGCTGTTACCTTGGTTGACGGTTGGTACGGATTAGCGAAAGACCCATGGGTTCACAAATTTGAAAAAAATAGTTATGTTGATAAACCAAAGCTGCTTTTAAATCTTCATATTGAATATAAAGATGGTACAGAATCCAATATAGTCTCGGATAAGAGTTGGAAATGGTCGGACGGGCCTATTACTTTTAGTTGGATTGCACAGGAAAATATTGACCTAAGGAAAGCACATTCAGGATGGGATAAGGCAGCATTTAATGATTTTAATTGGAATCCGGTGAAAGAAGTGAATGGACCAACAGGTGTTTTAATGCACCAAAAAGAGCCTCCGTGTCGGATTATAGATGTAATTCATCCTGTTTCAATGATTTATGATCCTGTTTCAAGTACCTATAAGTTTGATTTTGGACGTGAATTATCAGGTGTGGTTCGTTTTAGAACTAAAGGTGCAAACGGAAACACAATTACAATTACAACAATACCTTTGGATGAAAAATATTCCCATAATAACCATTTTATTCTTGACGGAAACAAGGATTATGAAATCTATGAACCTCGGTTTTTCAATATTGGAATAAAACAGTTAGCGATAAAAGGAGTAACTCTAACACCTGAATTAGAAGATATCTCAGTTCTGGTTATCTCAAACTCCTGGGAGAAAGCCGGGAGCTTCAGTTGTTCCGATGATTTCGTTAATTTCTTAGAAGACATTGTACGCAGGACCTCTGCATATTACACAACATTCCTTCCAAATGACCCTACACGTGAATGGAAAGTATGGACGCAGGATATTGTAACCATGTTTGTTCCAAATACCTATTTATTTGATGCTCAAAGGATGTATGAACGCTGGCAATTCGATATGGTAAACGACCAGCGAGAGGATGGCAATGTTCCAAATATTAGTCCAGGAGGTTTTTTCGATGATTATAACAGTCCATGGTGGGGAGGTTGTGTTGTTTGGCTTCCTTGGAATTTATTTCAATATTATGGTAATGAGTTAGTTCTTAAGGAATCTTATCCGGCAATGAAACTTTATGTAGATTATCTTACCAGTGTGAGTAAAGATGGTTTACAGGATTGGGGGCTTGCAGACTGGTGTCCTATTGAAGAAACGCCTCGTCCTATTATCAATACAGCCGCTCATTATTATTATGCTAAAATTGTGAGTAATACTGCTAAAATACTTGGGAAATCTGATGATGAGAAAAGATACTCGGATTTAGCTTCCAAGATAAAAAAATTATTTAATGAGCAATTTTTAGATTCATTAACAGGGATTTATGGTAAGTTGGGATGGACAATTACCCCTGGTTATCCTTCAAGTGTTTTAAATGGAGTTGTACCTCATAAAATTTGGTGGTCCGGAAATAGAGTCTGTACACAAGCTGGTCAGATACTTCCCTTAGCTTTAGGCCTTGTACCTGAAAGACAAATTCCATTAGTTCAAAAAACCCTATTGTCTGAAATTGAAGCACATAGTAATCACCTTTCTACTGGTTTTTGTTCTACTCCTTATTTGGTTCAGTTATTGGCAGACCTTGCACCAGAGGTTGGATGGAAAATGACTACTATTCGGGATTATCCTTCATGGTACAGTAATACTGTTGGTTCCGATAATTACCTTATGAAAGAAATGTGGCATGGTGGGCAGGCATTTATGCCTTCTCTTGCAGGTAATATTGGCGGGTGGATTTATCAGTCACTTGGTGGAATTCGTCCCAATAGTCCTGGATTTAAGAAGATTATTATTAAGCCCAATTTAATCGGAGATTTACATTGGGTTAAAAGTTCTTATAAATCTATTTACGGTGAAATAATGAGTAGTTGGCAAAAACACGGGAATCTATTAATAATGAGTATAAAAATTCCTTGTAACACAACAGCTACTGTTTACATTCCATGCAAAGAGGCTGCAAATATTACCGAGTCAGGAAATCCTATTGATAAAGTTCAAGGTGTGAAGTTTATGCAAAAGGCTAATAATGTTGCTGTGTATTCTGTTCTTTCCGGAGCATATAACTTTCAGTCCGAACTACCATAAAAAAATAATTTATGAGCTAATTGCAATTAAACCATTTATGATTAAGAAAATAGAAATATTGCTTCTTTTTGTTATAGTTTATATTCAGATTTACGGTCAGAATTCAGATGTTCCAATGTTGAATTCATGCATGATTTGGGACGGTGGCACAATACTTCCCGATACTGTTCCTTTTCATCAGTCCTTTCCTGTTTCGGTTGGATTCCGTAAACAGTTCATTCTATCCGGCAAACCTGCCTCGTCTGTCCTGCATATATTTGCCGATTCACGATATCTCATTTGGATAAACGGGAAATACGTGGCTCGTGGTCCGAATCGGTTCGATCCCCAAAGGGTGGAATATGATACTCACATCATTACAAGATGGCTCAAAGAAGGCAAAAATTCTATTTCGATTCTTGTGCAGAGCGGTTTGTCGAATTACCGGTTTATCTATCACCAACCAGGCCTTGGAGTTTTGCTAAAAGTAAAGGATAAGAACGAGCAGTTTTTAGCGCAGTTTACAACCGATACCACTTGGCGATGCAGTTCCTCCACTCGGTTCGGAAAGCCTGTGGTTATGCTTAGCGGAATTACCGATCGAGTGGATGAGCATCTTGAAAAGGCTGATTGGCTTGGGCCGGATTTCGATGATAAAGACTGGAAAATGCCAGTAAAAATCTCAGGAAAATATTGGGGAGGCTTTTGCAAAAGAATGATACCGCTATTACGCGAAACTTTGGTTGTTGGCGCACAAATAATCAAAATCAAAAAGGGAAATTCTATTGACAGCACCGCTTACCCTGTTAGCGGATCTCTGCCTCTTGAGCTTACGGCTCCGGCCACCATCCTTATTGATATTGGACAAATGACACGTGCCTGGTTCGAGCTTGATTTTGAGTCAGGGATGGAATCTCGCGTTGAAATTCTTCCCCGGCAATCATTCACAAACCGTACTGCGGAATTTCTTGGAAGTTGCAGTTATCAAACAACTGCAAAGCTTGGCCGCAGGTCTTATATCACCACCGATGATTATACCTGCCGTCTTGTTTACCTTCAACTTCACACCGGAAAAATTAAAATACATGGGCTGAAGATTGTCGAGAGGCGATATCCGTTCGACAGGGTAGGGAGCTTTCAGTGTAACGACAATTTTCTTAATCAACTCTGGGATATGTCGATGCGTACTTCTGAAGTCAATGCGAGTGATGGCTATATTGATGGTTCTGAGGGTGGGGAGTGGGTTACCGGATTGATAGACTATCCTGTAACAGAAGTCGCTTTTGCTGCACCTGACGAGCAAGGGGAGCCGATATACAGCGACATGCGGTTATTGGGTAATCAGATTTCGCGCATGGCACTGAGTCAGGAAGGGGATGAACTTATAAAAGGGTGGCATCCGTCAGACTGGCATCGCGGACCAAGAGATCAGGGAAGTGGAATTCATAATTTCATTGAGGACAGTTCTCCTTCATGGATAAATCTTTTGCGCATTTATTATGAGGGAACCGGCGATCGCTCTCTGGTAGAAAGGGAGTGGCCGGTTTTGGAAAAAATATTGAAATGGTTTCTCGACAGGCGTACCAAACGTGGGTTGGTCAGTGCCCGGGAGTTTTACCTTCATTTCGATAATCCTATTGCATTCCAAATTTGTGAAGGAGCAACACTTAATGCTTTTTTTTACGGAGCTTTAATTGACGCAGTCTGGCTGGCTGATAAACTTGGCAAAAAGGATCGTGCTGAACAATACTCCAAAGCGGTTAAGGAACTTACCGAAGCGTATAACATGTATCTCTGGGATGAATTGGCGGGTACCTATTATGCGGGTTTAAAAAAAGGTGAAAAGTTACTTCTTACACCCTGGCCTCATGAACCGTGGAAGGCTTACTATGCTTTGATTGATCAAAGCAAGGAGTTCTTTCCGGCAACTGTTCAAGCTGCTGTTATGGCACTTAGCCGAGGTCTTGTACCGGAAAGCCGTATTGCATCAGTCAGGAAATACTTATTTGATCACCATAATGAGTTTGTAAGTCCATTGTCCTACTTATACGCATTCAAGGCATTTTATCAGATGGATACGGATAGGGCGGACATGGAGGCGATCAAAACAATGCGAAAACGGTGGGCAGTTATGGTCGGGCGTAAAATGCCGGGAACGCTCGGTGAGCAGTTTGATGATAAAAGTTACTACTGTCATGACTTTGGTACTATTCCATCTGCCTTCCTTAGCTCTTATGTTCTTGGTGTGAGGAGAGACGGTACGATCGAAAATAAAAGGATTCTTGTGGAGCCACGTCTGGGAGACCTAACAGAGGCAAAAGGAGTGGTTATAACACGTCATGGGCCAGTACCTGTCGAATATAAAAGACTGATCAACGGCGGACTCGAATTTCATATCAATGTTCCGCAAGGAGTGACTGCAGCCTTTTCAATGCCAAAACCTTCAGACAAGCCAATTCTGATGATCGATGGAAAAACCCAGGTAAAAGCTAAACTATCAAGTCGGTTTTTAACTGTCGAACTCGGTTCTGGGGTTCACTCAGGTGTCATAGCACCCTGATTCCTTGAAATGATAATCTACATGTAAGAATACAATAAATTTTTCAATGTCTTAGTAATCACGAGAATAAATTTAAAAGTAACTTCAATTTTAATTATAAAGCACTATGAAAAAATATCAAAGCTTTTTAACATTTCTTGTTGTCGCAATTACAATCTGGATCTTTTCAGGCTGTACACCATCATCAAATAACCTGTATGTTTCGAAATACAAGGGTATTTTTACTTCACCACCTAAAAAAGTACCTACTCTTTTTACTCCGGATGGTCCGATTGCCGGAAATGGAGATGTGGGAATTGTTTATGGCGGCTCTACGGAGAAACAATGCTTCTATTTTTCAAAAAACGATTTTTGGAAAGCAAAGCTTGGTTATGCTGACGGAGGTATATGTCTGCCAGGAGGATTGAACATTTCTGTTAAAGAGTTGAAAGGTGCTGATTATCATGTGGAACAAGGAATAGATTACGGAACCATCACTGCAAATTTCCAGAAAGGAAACCTGATTTGGAAGCTTAAATCGTGGGTATCCGCCACAGATAACCTTGTAGTTATAGAACTTACTTCTGAAGGAGCTCCGTGCACGGTCAATCTTGATTTGTGGGTAAAGAAAGGTAACGAATCACGTGATGAATCAGGAATTAGGGATGGAATTTACTGGTTTACGCGCCATTTAGATGCTCCTGACTTAGTGTGGCCTAGTCATATCACAGCTGCAATGAAGATTCTTGGTGCTGACAGTAATTCTTTTGTACTCAATCCATCGAAAAGTGTCAGGATACTAATTGGATTTTGCACTAATCACGACAGTGAGGATTATTTTAACATTGTAATGGGAAAAGTTAAATCAGTCACGGAATCACAAATTACGAAGCTTTGGCAGGAACATGAAAAGTGGTGGGCAGGCTTTTGGTCCGAATCAAAGGTCGAAATAGGAGATACTCTTATCGAAAAGTATTATTATGGATCTCATTACCTCCTTGCATCATGTAGCCGCAACATTAACTTTCCTCCAGGGCTCTGGGGCAATTCGATAACTGAGGATACGGGTTTTTCAAACTGGGAAGGCGATTATCATTTAAATTATAATTTCCAAGCTCCATATTGGGGAGTTTATTCTTCAAACCATGTTGCGCTTTCCGATCCTTACGATGCGCCTATCCTTGATTATATGAAAAGTGGGAAAAAACATGCTCTTGACCTCTTGAAATGCCGAGGAGTTTATTATCCTGTAGGGATAGGTCCGAAAGGATATTGTACCTCGATGTTTCCACTTACTGCAGAAAAAATGAAGCGTGCTTATCGCACCGAAGAAATCGGCATTGAGGGAGGTTACATGTTCCTCGGACAGAAAAGTAACGCTGTTTTCTGTACGGCAAACATGTTTATGCGTTTTTATACTACATACGATACTGCTTATGCATTAAAGGTTTACCCCTTTATCACTGAAGTTGCCAACTTTTGGGAAGATTACCTGAAGTTCGAAAAGGGCAGGTATATAAGCTACGATGATTCTTTTTGGGAAGTTGGCCCATGGATGGGTAAAGATTGGAAGAAGGATTACGGTGATATTAATCCTACCCTTTCGTTGGGAATGGTGCGGATGCTGTTTACAGGTATTCTGGATATGAGCAGCTTTTTAAATACTGACGAGGGTCGCAGGGTTAAATGGCAGCATATCCTTGATAATCTGAGCAAGATTCCCACAGTTGTAATAAACGGGGAAACCCGGATAGCCGCTTGCGAAGGAGGTACAGGATCAGGCTCGCGCACAAAGCCTGGTTTTGGCCGTGTTATGATGCATGGGCTAACTTTTCCAACCGGTGTAACGGGAATCGAAATTGATTCAGCTTTTGCTTCGATTTTGCGCAAAGAGATCAGCCGCTGGGGTAAGGAACCGATGGGCGATGGAAACTGGAATATGCTTCAGGGATCCGAAACCTATTTTCCTTCGGCAGTCAGGCTGGGATATAATCCCGACACAATCCTGACAAGGCTGAAAAAAAGTATTTTAACAACAAAGACATCCAACTATTTTATTCCTCATGGAGGAGGCGGCATCGAGATGCTTAGCCCCGTAACATCCTGTATCAACGAAATGCTGTTGCAGGGGTACGAAGGAGTCATTCGCGTTTTTCCAACATGGCCAATCAATAAAGATGCAAAGTTTGAAAATTTAAGGACTTATGGAGCTTTCCTTATTTCATCTGAAATAAAAAACTCTTCAATTTCTTATGTTGAAATTACAAGCGAAAAAGGTCGAGAATGTAAATTGCTTCGTCCCTGGAAAAGCGGTAAAATTCAGATTAAATCTGAAGGTGGTTCTGGCACTTTACTATTCAAAGAAATAGATAATAGAATTGTTTTTCAAACAGAAATCGGTAAAAAGTACATTGTCAAACCGGTATAGGTATATTTTTGTATTTTATTGAATAAAATTGCCATTGTTAATAAAAACATACGAAAGGCAAATTAAATATTTACATTTAAACCTCAATTATAGAACAATGAAAACAGAAATTCGGTCATTTTTTGGTATTAAAGTGAGAAACCTTGAGACATCAATTCGGTTGACTTTACCAATACAAATCTTTAAAGCAGGGCTATTACTTTTAGGTTTATTTATTCAGATTCTTGCATTGGGTAATATTGTAAAAGTTAGTGAATATGACGCCGAAAATAATAAAATTGTATTTTTTATTTCACCCTACGGTAACGATAATTGGTCAGGAAAACTTGCAGAAAAAAATGCAGACCAAACAGATGGGCCCTTTGCTACACTGGAACAGGCACGCGATGCAGCAAGAGAAATACGAAAGGTAAAAAATGTAATTGTACCAATCAACATCCAACTTCGTGGTGGTACATACTACTTAAATAAAACATTTGTTTTAAAACCTGAAGATACCGGGTCAGAAGCAAGCCCCACTATTTATGAATCATTTCCGAACGAAAGAGCTGTTATAAGTGGAGGTAAAATTATTTCAGGCTGGAAAAAGGGTAAAGGGGTATTATGGAAAGTCAAAATTCCGGAAGTGCAAGAAGGACAATGGTATTTCAGACAATTGTATGTTGATGGAAATCGCCGATACCGTCCGCGGTATCCAAAAGAGGGATTATTTAAAGTAGCGAATTTGCCAAAGTTGGAGACTAACAGCTGGATGGCGCAAAGTACCCCTGAAGTGGGAGAGTTACCAAAGCGTGCTTTTAAATTTGCCAATGGAAATATTCAGGCAAAATGGTATAATATCAGTGATGTTGAGGTTGTAATAGCTCAGTTTTGGACAGAGACCCGATTGAAAATTCAACAAGTTGATGATAAGGAAAAACTGGTTTTGTTTACCGGTGATTCCTTCCGGCCTCTTACCTGGTCTTTTGGTTATCATATTGAGAATGTTTTTGAGGAAATTGGTAATCAACCGGGAACATGGTATTTGGATAAGTCAAAAGGAGAGCTCTGGTATAATCCTTTGCCAGGCGAAGATATGTCGTTAGCTGAGGTAATTGCTCCAAAATCAAAACTTGAGCAATTGGTAAAATTCGAAGGAGATGTCACCAATTCAGCATTTATTCAATACACTACTTTTCAAAATCTCACATTTGCACACACTCCTTGGGAGATTCCTTTAAAAGGACATTCCTGCATGCAGGCTGAAATAGCACTTCAGGCTGCAATTGTTGCCGATGGTTCTTATTATTGCAGTTTTAATAACTGTGAATTCATCCATACCGGTGCCTGGGGTATTGAAATGCGGCAGGGTTGCAGAAATACTGCTATTATTGGTAATACCTTTGCTGATATAGGTTCTGGTGCCGTTAAGATTGGCCAACCTTTGGTTTGTAAATTGGATATCGAAGAAACAAGAGAAACAGTAATTTCAGATAACTATCTTAAAGAGACAGGTAAAGGAACCCTTGGATCTGCAGGTATATGGATTGGGCAGAGCAGTAAAAATGTAATCAGCCACAATGATATTTCAGGTTCATTGATGTGGGCAATATCTGTCGGTTGGACTTGGTCGTATTTTCCCTTACAAAGATCCAGAGACAACATAGTGGAGTATAACTATATACATGAGTTAGGCGTTGGAACATTAGGTACACATGGGGCAATTTATGCACTTGGAACCTCACCCGGAACCAGCATCAGAAACAATTATATAAGAAATGTATATGCAAATGAATATTGGGGTGCTGGTGAAGGTATTATTCTGGATAACGGTTGTTTTGGAATTGTAGTGGAAAACAATATTGTATATAATGCTGATGCCGGAGGCTATGGAAGTAATTATAATTGCGCCGGAAATTTCATACATAATAACATTTTTTTGTATGGAAATAAATATCAGTTGACAGTTTATGGCGACCAACCGGAAGGAGCTCCACAACCAAAAGGGGAAGTTTTTTCGCGCAATATCGTAGTATGGAAGAAGGGCCCGTTGCTTAATGAAGGCGACTGGCCAAATTTCAGCACTCTCTGGGATGGTAATGTATATTTTAATGAAACTAATGAACCTGTAACCTTTCTCACCAAGAAGAAATATACACTTGAACAGTGGAAAGAAAAAGGTCTCGACAAAAACTCGGTTGTTGCAGATCCTTTGTTAGTTGATCCTGTTAATGGTAATTTCTCGCTCAAACCGGAATCCCCTGCTCTAAAACTTGGTTTCAAACCTATAGATATCAGCAACGTAGGACCGAGAAAATTATGATAATTTTATCAGGTATAAACTATTCATTTTTTGTCGCATGAAAAAACTATTCTTTTTCTTAATTGCAATTTACTTGATTTACCCCATTTACGCTGGTGAATTTTCAAAGGCAGAGGTTCGTGTCGGTTCTGACAAAGCAAATCCGGATTATTCTCCATCAACAATCATGTGGATGAATCTACCAGCCAAAACATGGAATGAAGCTACACCAATTGGCAATGGAAGTCTGGGGGGTATGGTATTTGGAGGTACTTCAAACGAAAGGATACAGATTAATGATGACACATTCTGGTCTGGCCTACCACGGGATGTACAGAATCCGGCGGCGGCTCAATATTTACCTGAAATAAGGAAATTAATTTTTGATGACAAAACCAAAGAAGCACAAAAGTTAATAGACTCTAAATTACTCGGACCCTATAATGAATGTTATATGCCTCTGGCAGATATTCTTTTAGAAATAAATGACAGTCTTAATATCAGGAATTACCGCAGAGAATTGGATTTAAGCAAAGGGGTTGTTACCATTACATATTCACAAAAAGGGGTCAATTTTAAAAGGGTAATATTTGCATCATATCCCGATCAAACAATTGCAATAAATCTCACAGCCGATAAACCAAATGCGATTAATCTATCAGCCACCTTAGTCAGCACTGTAAAATATAACACAACAGTTGAGAATAATCAGGTAATCATTGACGGACAAGCACCAAGTCATGCGGAACCACATTATCAGGGGAAACATGAACCCATTTATGATGAACGTGGCGGCATTCGATTTGAAGGACGGCTTTTGGTTAATAATGATGGTGGCAAGCTGACTCAATTAGGCAGTAAAATTGTTGTTAAAGGTTCTACTTCATTAACATTATTATTTGCTGCCGCTACCAGCTTTAATGGTTATAATAAAAACCCTGTTACGGATGGAAAAAATGAGAAGGCAATTTGTTCTCAAAAAATCAATAATTTAGTATCAAAAGAATATAAAAATTTATATACTAATCACATAAAGGATTATTCGGAGTTATTCGGCAGGTTAAGCATTGATTTGGGGAACTCCCCGGAATCATCAATGGCTTTAAATGAACGTGTACAGAATTACAAAAAAGGCTTAGATCCCTCACTAACCGCCCTATATTTCCAATTTGGCCGTTACCTTCTAATCTCTTCATCGCGTCAGGGTACTCAGCCTGCCAATTTGCAGGGTATATGGAACAAGGATATGCAACCGGCGTGGAGTTCTAACTACACACTAAATTGTAATGCCCAGATCAATTATTGGCCGGTTGAATCTGCAAATCTCTCGGAATGTCATCTGCCATTGATTGATATGATCAGAGAAGCGAGTGTTGACGGAGCAAAAACCGCAAAGAATCTCTATGGCGCAAGGGGTTGGATGGCGCATCATAACTTAGATATCTGGAGAACTACCTGGCCTGTTGGAGGTACAAACGGTACAGGTTTATGGGCAATATTTCAGGTGGGAGGAGCTTGGTTATGTCAGCATATCTGGGAGCATTACACTTATACACTGGATAAAAAATTTCTGATGGATAATTACCCTTTATTAAAAGGAGCTACACAATTCTATTTAGATAATCTGCAAAAGGACAGGAAAGGATATTTGGTGACCAATCCTTCTGAATCGTTCGAAAATCAATATATAAAGCCAAATGGAGAGAAAGGCTGGGTTTGCATGGGGTCAGCTCAGGATATGCAGATTATCCGTGCTCTTTTTGAAAATACGATGAAAGCTGCCGATATTCTTGGCGGAGATGATGCTTTTAAAACAGAGGTTGAGAAGAGCTATAATAAGTTAGCTCCTATGAAAATCAGTCTTAAAACCGGTCGTTTACAGGAATGGAATGATGATTGGGAACCGGCAGATCCAAAAACTGATCAGATTGGGCATAGCTGGGGTTTTGTGGCAGGCAATTTAATTACCCTCCGCAGAACACCTGAATTAGCTAAGGCATTCCGGAGAACGCTCGAGTATCATCATCTTGGGACTATTGATAATTATTGTAGCTGGCCGGCAGCATTTGCGAGCATGGATTGGGCAAGATTTGAAGAAGGAGATAGTCTTCAATGTATAATTGACCAACATTTTATTACTGCTCTTTCACCTAATCTGACTTCATATTGTAAAACTATGGATATGCGGGTTTGGCAAATAGATGGAAACCTGGGAGTTACCTCTGCCATTGCCGAAATGCTGCTGCAAAGTCATGCAGGAGAAATTAATTTACTACCTGCTTTGCCTTCAAAATACCCAAATGGTTCAGTAAATGGACTCCGTGCAAGAGGAGCTTGTTCTATAAATATCGATTGGAAAGCAGGAACACTTGTTAAAGCACAAATTACCTCTGACAAAGGTGGGTCTTTTACGATTCGATACAAAGAAAAAACCAAACAGGTAAAATTGAAATCCGGTGAATCAATTATATTTAGCAGCTCACTCGAATAAATCAAATTTGTTCTGATATCTTAAAAGCTCAAAAGTTAATTTCTAAAGATTTATATTTGTATAGAAGATAAAATTATGGTTTATGGAAAAAGTAATAAGTTTTTTTAAGCAATCTTCTTTCTTGGCTTTGCCTTTGATAAAACAGAGGAAAGAGGAGCTTTTATTATTGGCAAAGACAGTTACTAAAATATAACCCAAAATTTTATTTATTCTGAATGAATTTGTAAATCAATATGCAAAGACGGGAGTTGCCAAAGTGACGGAATGGAATTGAACCCGTCAGGAATATTCAGGTAAAGCTGTTTTGTAGTTAAGTAAAATAGAAATGGACGTTTAATTAATACTTCATCAATATTTAATAATATGAAATCAAATTTCAGCAAAATTATTTCTCTGGTTATCATACTTGGTGTTTCGGGTTTTCTTTGTTTTTCACAAATGATAACAGGTGATAAAATAAAAATGTATATTTTTCCGATGAATCCGCGTCAGCATCCCGATGATGTCCGCAGGTACATAAAACCTCCCGATGCCGATGTTTTCGGAAACCAAATCCAATTTATGTCATTACGCAGTTTAGAGGATAACTATAAAAAATCTTTAGATGATTATACCATTAAATATGGACTTGGTGACATTATATGGCCTTCATATCCATTGATTTACAGGAAGGATCTCTCTGAAATTGTTCAGGAATTAAAAAAGAGAAATCTATATTTATTCGACCTTTGGGGATACGTTCCCGGCTCAGGACCAGGTGGTTATTGGCAGCAGTTTGTGGTTCCGCAGAAATCATTGGATATATTCCAAAAAGAGATGGGAGACCGTTGGCTGGGTATGGATAATGGTGAGCAGGATGGCAGGTATGTAGGTGGATTTGCCAGCCAGATGGTATATCCCGGGGATAACAGGGAAAATCAATACCTGAATTTTCAAAACCATTTTCAGGGATTAACCGATAAGCTTGGTAATAAGATGGCAACACTTGTTTCATTGAATTTCGGTCATTATTTTCTGAAAGAGGGTGTTTACACGCTAATCGGAGCTGAAACTGCCCAAGGGCTACCCAATGGCCAGGTATATTACTCGTTTATCAGGGGAGCGGGGAAACAATACGGTGTTCCCTGGTTTGGCAACGCTTCAGTATGGAATCGTTGGGGATGGAAAAATTATTCCGGAATCACTGAATATAATGGCGGCGACACTGAAGGAACCAGCCTGAGCTTACTAAAACGGCTTATTTACAGCCATATCATGTACGATTGTGTGGCAGTAGGATTCGAGTCATCATTACTTAACAAAAAAGAGGAACTGAGTCCGATTGGAAAAATTCAGCAATCAGCTTACAAATGGGTAAAAAAATACGGTGATCCCGGTCATCTATATACTCCGGTTGCGGTAATGGTTGATTTCTTTTCGGGATGGTCTTTTCCCCGCCATCTCTATTCCGGAAATATTTATCGTGTTTGGGGCAACCTTCCTTATGAAGAAGGTGATTATCTTACCGATGGCATTATAAATATGCTTTACCCAGGGTATCAGGATGCCTCATATTTTCATGATGAAACAGGTTTCATTGCACCAACTCCTTATGGTGATGTAGCCGATTGTATTCTTAGTGATTGCCCGTTATGGTTACTAAAACAGTATCCGGTTCTTGTTATCGGAGACAAACTAAAGGGCGGTAATGAAATAAAGGATAAACTGGAAAAATATGTCGAATCAGGAGGCCATCTGATTATAACTTCAGGAAGTTTGGAAAATATCCCCGGCGGATTATCAGGAATCACTATCGGCAAAGGTGATAAAGCGTTTGATTCAAATGCAATGATTTCTTATAACAATTCCGAAATGAAAGAAACATCTTCATTTATGGTCAAAGACATCATTGCACCAGCCAATTCTATTACTATTGCAACTTGCAACAATAAACCAATAGTTGTGGAGCATGGGGTTGGAATGGGTAAGATAACTGTTTTTGCAGCTTCCTTCGGGTTAGGTCAGCACCCACAGGATTTACCCAAATCCTCTGTTGACGTGGCTCTGAAAACTCCATTCCCTTTACTTACTCATGTGAAGAGTGTACTTGGAGATATTTTCAGCAGGACTGAAATATTTGAAACAGATAAAAATCTAAGTTTGATCACTTGCCGGAAAGGTAAAGGAGAATTCACAGTAGCGATAACTAATAACTCGTGGCACGAGATGCCATTCCAGATCTCTGCCAAAGTAGGTAAAATCTTAAATATGACCGAATTGCCAATAGATTGTTCGGAACAAAAAGCTATTGGATTCCAACCTAAAATAGTAGTGAGTAAAGCCGGAAAGAATACGGGAAAAACAATTGCAGGCGGCGATGTGCGGATTTTCAATATCAAAATTGAAGGAAATAACATTGAGGATATCCCATTTATACAACCTTCGCCAAATCCTGTTAACAGGGGATTGACACTTAGGAATATTACTTCGGTAAAACAAGAAATCTTGCTTCGACCTACTTTCTTTCAACATTTCGACAAGGTAATTATTGATTGGAAATACCTGGTAAATAAGGATAAAGCAATTATTGCCGAAGAATCAGGCTGGATAAATAGGCAGGGATTAAAAGTGATTGTTGATTTTTCATCCGGAATTAATCTTTTCCCTGATCTGAGGCTGGTAAACAATGATTCTTTGGAATTTAACAGAAGCATGGCAACTATCAAATCTGTAATTGACAAAATGGCTGTTTTAGGGGCCAGAGATCTGGTTTTGACCACGCACCGGACGGTTGAAAACAATTTCACTAATGAAGAATTCGAGGAATCAATTAAAAATACCATAAAGGAGATTTGTCGATATTCTGCGAGGGAGATGATAAACGTTAATCTGAAAATGACTTATGGAAGAAATGCTGCCAATCTTGGGCAAATCTCATCTATAGTTAAATCTGTAAACGAAGCCAATCTCTACGTTTCACCTGCTACAGCCTTAATTTTGAGCAATCCTGATGAATTTGATAAAAACCTTGCCTTGTTGAAAAATCTAAAATTACGATTACTCTTCGTTAGTGCATTTGAAAAAGATATTTATAATTCCCTCTGGAATATCAATAAAACGATAAGCGATTTTCCCGAAAAGCAGAAATTAAAACTAATGCTTTCAGCTAATCCGGAAAGTACTCTTATACTTGATGCCATATATTGCGATCGGGATGAGGAATATTTAGATATAAAAACAATTGAAAATCTCAAATAACCATGAAGATATTTGCGATTGGAAGGATTGACGAAAGGTTTTCGGAACTCATGCCGTTCAAGTCGTTTGGTCTGGGAGTACTGCTCTTCTTTTTGGTTGCTGCGCAAATTTCAGCACAACAACCAATATTAGAAAAAACTAATATAAATCAGATAAACGATTTGCATCATCATTGGATAGTCGGGATAGATCTGAAAAATGGAATAACCCATTTGGGAATAGATTCTGAAGAAACAGGCCGGGCCGTGACTAACTTACTGGCTGAACCAATCAAAATGTCATGGGATGGATGCAGTGAAAAGGGATCCGCATGGAATAAAATATCTGAAAACAAATACGAGACTACTGTTGAATCAGTTAAAGGTCAAGGAACTGTAAAGTGGTTGGTCAGTGAAAATGCGGGCGACATGCTTTGGCAGATCGAATACTCAGGCAGGGAAAGTATCCGGAATTTCAGAATTGAGCTGCCTGTTAGTGCCTTACAGGCGGCTGCAGTTCTGATACCGTCAAAACTGGATAAAAGTAATCAGGGATTGGGTCCCTGGTTACTGGTTGCCCCTGATTTCGGTCATTTGCTGGTAACTTCAGACTCTGACATACAACTTGTTGGTATCAACGACGGTGTACGGGGAGGTGGAAGCAATGCCGTAAGCACTGGTGTTGATCCACGACTTCGGGGACAAAAATGGCTTGAAGCGAGTGAAATAAAGGACTTCAAGGCTGGAAAGCTGAATCTTACGTTTCGGGGAAATGAGGCTTTAGACGATGGGAAAAGTATAAAACTCAGGTTTCATACTACAGAAATGCCCAAACCTGAAGGTATTGAAGCAGGATTGTGGGAAAAAATACGCCGACCTTATCTTAACAATTGGCAACCTTGCGGAACATGGGCAGGACCCAAAAGGGAAATGGTGCTTTCTAATAATGTTCTTTCTGATCCCGCCTCTATTTCATTATGGTTTTATTCCGACCCTATGATTTTTTGGCATACTCCGGTTAAAGGTATTGATATGATTAATTTGCTTAAACATTCACTTGATTATTATCTTGATAACGAAGTCAGTGCGCAAGGTCATGTTAATGCTTTTGGCAAAATGTACGACCTATATGTATCCTGTGGCGGAAGTCTTATCATCTCATCTTGGGACTACTACAATATTTCTAATGACAAAATATGGCTTGAAAAAAGAATACGGAATTTGCATCTCATAGCAGATTACCTGCTACGCCGCGATGTTGACAAAGATGGCATGATCGAAAGTATAAATAGCGGGAACTCTGGCACACTGCGCGATCCTGAACGTGCAGACAGTTGGTTTGAAATGATGAATTTTGGCCATAAAAACACGTGGACAAATCTTATCTCTTATCGTTCTTTTTTGTGCCTGTCACAACTGCTTGATGAGATAGGACAAACAGAGGGCGCAATTTATTACCGGCAAAAGGCCGAACTACTTAGAAAGGCTTTCGTGAAAAATTTCCTTAGCCCTGAAAACGGCTGGTTTGTCAGCTGGATAAGTCTTGATGGACAAGTTCACGATTACTGTCATACTTTTATAAATGGTTTGGCTGTTGCCTATGGAATGGTATCACCTGAACAAGGAAAGATTATTTTGGAAAAGGTAGTGGCAAAATCTAAAACGATTGGCTTTAACAGTTGGCATCTTGGTGTACCGGCAAATTTAATTCCAAGTAAGAAAGAGGATATGATTGGGCCGCGGATTGGCATCAATGGAAAACCCGTAAAAAATGATTTCTACTGGCCAGATAACCTTACTGAAGAGATGGCATTTGGAAATCGTTATGCTAATGGTACAATACATCCTCCGCTTGTATGGCCTTATCTGCTTGGTTTGCAGGTAGCAGGTCTTACTGTGGAAGCCGATCGAATATTAGACGGCATGATAGTATCTGCTCAGGAAGGATTGTTTCAGAATGGTATTGTTAATGTGGGTTATGGCGGTGCAGAGCACTTTTATTCAAATGGACTTACCTGCGGCTATGAAGGTTATCTACCTGAGAGCTTCAACTTTTTGATGGCGTGTTTTACAAGAGACCCTCTAATGAGAAACAAGCTTTTAAAGCCAATGAGGATTATGGAAAACCATTAAAAATTATTACATTTATCTGTTAGATAAGAATTTGTTTATGAAAGAGATTAAAATTTTGCCTGTTACCTTTGCATTAACTGCCGTATTATTTACAAGTGGCCAAAAATTTTTTGCGGCGAAAAAGCAAAATATCATTCTGATCCTTGCTGATGACATGAGTTATTTCGATTTGAGTTGTCTTGGGCAAAAAAAATTTAAAACTCCCAACATTGATAAACTATATAATGATGGCCTGTTTTTTAGTCAGGCATACTGCGGAGCCCCCGAGTGTACCCCGTCGCGTTGTACTTTAATGCAAGGAAAACATTTGGGTCACAGTCGTATTCGCCTTAATAACTCTGTGCGTGGTCAGGATCATCTGATTGATCAAGATATCACAATAGCCGAAATGTTAAAAAAGGGTGGTTACAATACAGGGTTTGTAGGAAAATGGGGAATGGGTCTTCCGAGAACAGAAGGAACACCTGAAAAACAAGGGTTCGATTATTCTTACGGTTATACAGACCAGCTCACTGCACATGGCTATTATCCCAACTACCTTTACGAGAACGGCAAACCGGTGTCATTCCCCGAAAACTATGGTTTCAATATGGCAAAAGTTTATAAGCATACTTCTAGCAAGGAGGGCTTAAATATTTACAATGAAAATGGTGAACTGATTCCTGATGGCGTTAAAGACCCCGCAAAAGCCAAAAACTCCCAAAATCTGATACATGAAAAGGCACTTCATTTTATCAGAGATAATCAAAAGTCACCATTTTTCCTGTATTATGCCACACAACTCCCTCATGGTCCGTTAATAACACCAAATCTTGGGGAGTTTAAAGACGAACCGTGGGAACTGAAAAACAAAGAATGGGCCGCTATGATGACACATCTTGACCGCCATATCGGTGAATTGATTGATTTAACCGTTGAGCTGGGTATCGAAAAAAACACCATATTTCTATTTGCCTCCGATAACGGATATTCCCATTGGGGCTATATGAATCGTGCCCGTTATGAGGATGACCCTGTTTTTAAAAATAAAGGACCATGGAAAGGGGGCAAGTTTTCATCTTTCGATGGAGGAATGAGAGTTCCTTTAATAGCTTATTGCCCCGGTAAAATTCCACATAACACTACCGCGCACCCAGTCGTACTATATGATTTATTTGCAACCGCTTGTGATATAGCTGGTGTAAAATCTCCCGAAAACGATGGAATAAGCATAGTGCCTTTATTGATGGGAAAACCCGAAAAACAGAAAAATCATGCATTCTTCTACTGGGGTGGCGGAACCTTTATGCCTCAAGCCCAAGCTGTAAGATTAGGCGACTGGTTCGGAATGAGAGCTAGCATAAATGAGCCTGTTCAATTGTGGAATCTGCAAAAGGATTTGAAGTGCGAGCGTAATGTAGCAGGTGAAAATCCCTCAATTATAAGGGAGATTTTGCATATTATGGAAAAGGAGCATGAAGATAGCGAATGGTATGAAAATCCGGGAGATTCTGCCTCAGATATTAAGGCAAAAAAAGAAAAAGCACAAAAGAATAATACCATGCAGAATGATATTGGGCCAAATACCCAATTTCAGGAAAATATTGTAAACTAGTCAAAAACCTAAAAAGTTGAAATATATGCAACATTTCAGATTATTACATCAATTTAATTTTTATACAGCACTTTTGATTTTTGCAGTATTCCTTTCGGGATGTGATTCATCAACAACGGAGGTCATGTCAGGTTCTTCTGCTTCAACCCAACTTACTATTACGGTGAATAAGGATTCAGCACAAATAACAAAACTTGGTTGGGACACCGAAGGAACCGGACGCGACAGCATCAACTTGATCAAATCGCCTATTCAGTTATATTTGAGTAAAGGGAGTCAGGTCTTGACTCCAATGGTAACATCCAAAATGGTTGATAAACAAACTATTCAATTTAATTTCTCATTGTCAAATAAAAAACAATTTCTCTGGGAAATAGGCGTAAGTGCAGGGGTGCTAAGCATGAAAATACTAAGTGAGGCAGATATAACTGCCGAAATAGACAAAATAGAATTGATATTTCCCTTTGATTCAAAAAAAACTTTAACCTCTATTATCAGTAGCAATTGGACAAAAGATGGTATGTTTCAGTTACCTGTTATCATGAGTGCCCCTGATATTGGTCAAATGTTGCTTAATAGTGGCGAAAATCAAAATATAAGCGGTTACACAGATGGAAGCAGAGCCGAAGGTTGGGTTAAGGTAAGAATTGAATTACCCGTTCCGGATCATAAATCATTTGCTAATTTGATCTTTACTCCTGTTATATTGCCGATTCCAAAAGGTTACTCAGATGAAAAGCGTTGGGAAGCAGTCCGAAGAGGATGGTTCAATCAGATTCAACAGAGTTGCGGAGCTTCCGGCGGGGGTAAGGCGGTTGTAGGAGTGTGGGCAAATAACGTACTTAGCGATCCTGTAAGCAGTTTGCTATATCTCTTGGGTGATGCCACCATTTTAGTGCCTGAATTAGCCCCCGGTGTTAGCATGCCTCCTATATTGCTGCGTGCAATAGAGTATTTCATGGATCAAAAGACAACTGATTATGGTATGGTTGGCTATACGGCTGGCGGTACTCCTGCTGCCGAATATGACAAAGGAGATCCTGATCCTAATGATAAAACCTACAATCCAGGCAAACATCAGACAGTGATGGATAGTAACCCTTCGGTCATTATCGGGGCATGGGCCTATGTTAAAGTCTCACTTGATACAATTTGGCTCAGAAAACGAATTGAAGAGTTGGAATTTATTGCTCAATATATGGAGAACCGCGATGTTGATAATGACGGACTGATAGAGTCAAGACAGAGCGGGAACGATGGGTCAAGGTTACATCGAAATCCAGACATGGCCTGGGATTGCTACTCTGCAGGACATAAAAATGCTTACATTAATGTATTAGTTTATAGGGCATTTAATAATTTGGCTGATCTGGAAAAGCAACTGGGTAAAAATAATCAGGAAAAGAAATACCGTCAAAGAGCAGAAAGACTACGAGCCGCTTTTCTTAAAAACTTTTATAATCCGCAAACTGGTTGGCTCGGTTGGTGGCGAAGTAAAGATGGAAAACTTCATGATATTTACTCCGATATACCAACAAGTCTTGCAATTGCTAATGGAATTATAACTAAGGATGAGGGCAAAGAGATGTTAAAAAAATATTGGAAGGCGTTGGAAGCGACAGGGTTCAACCACTTCGATTTGGGAGTTCCCGTGTGTCTTCGTCCGGTTCAACGTCAGGAAATGGAACATTATACTGAGTTTCAGCAATTCCTAAATGGAGGTTGCTGCGTGATCAATACTACCTATACTCTTGATGCTCTTTATACAGTAGGAATGACACAACAAGCTGATATGATTCTGGATGCCATGCTTAAACGACAGTGCCAGGGTGTTTTTCCAAATGGTGGCGGATTTCAGAATGGTTTTGTTGACAGCATGGGTTTCGGTGCCGAGGTGTTTGACTGGAATGGAAAAGCCGCAGGATATGAAGGACACTTAGTTTATTGTTGGAGCTTTTTACATTCACTTTTGCGCAGAGAACCTGCCCTGCGAGATCGAAATTTAAACCCTATTTGATATTCTGATTACAAAAAAAGAAGTAAACAAAACAAATCGTATGAGACTGACTTTATTATTCATTTTGCTGGCTATTGTCAGCTTGGTTCTTAAAGGGCAAATCGCTGATGTGCCTGAAATCTTAAAAGAAACACCCCAACAACATGAAGCCAGAATGAATTGGTGGCATGATGCAAAATTTGGGATGTTTATTCACTGGGGATTATATTCTATTTACGGGAAAGGTGAATGGGCACAATGGAATCAGCAGATCCCGGTTGAGGAATATGCAAAATTTGCTGGTGAATTTAAGGCTGATAAATATGACCCGGAACAATGGGCATTGCTGGCTAAAGATGCCGGAATGAAATACATGGTGCTTACCACACGTCATCACGACGGTTTTTGCCTTTGGAACAGTAAATCGAGCTACCGGGATTTCACGATTTTGAATTCTCCGGCAAAATTTGATGCAGTTGAAAAATACGTTAAGGCTGTACGAAAATATGACTTAGGAGTCGGTTTTTACTATTCACCGCTTGACTGGCGTTTCCCCGGTTATTTTTTCCCTAATTTGTATCGAAGCAGTGCTGAAGATATGAAATCACAAACCTACAATCAGATCAGGGAGTTGCTTACAAATTACGGTAAGATTGATGTTTTATGGTGGGATGGAGGCGGTGACGACTGGCTTGCTTTCGGTAACGAACCACAGGGAACCGAACTGAAAAAAAGGGATACCAAATGGCCGCAGGATAAGCATTATTCCGGTAAACCACTTTGGGAGGGAAACAAGCTTAATGCTATGGTTCGTGAATTACAGCCTCAAATCATCGTAAATGACCGAGCCAGTTCGCCTTTGCTTGAGTGGGAAGGTGATTTTACTACTCCCGAGGGCAAAATAGGAAAGTACAATACCGAGCGTGATTGGGAAACCTGCGATGTCATTGCCGGGAGCTGGGGATGGCAACCTAACAAGAAACCCAAATCGTTGGATTATTTAATAACTACTATGGTAAGAGTTGTTACCGGCGATGGAAATTATTTGCTTAATGTAGGACCCCGTGCCGACGGTTCAATAGAACCCGATCAGGCCGAGCGACTTAGAGAAGTTGGCCGATGGTTGGAAACTTATGGTGAATCAATTTATAAAACCAGAGGTGGTCCCTTTCCAAATGCCGAATGGGGAGGCTTTACCCATAAGAATGATATAATATATCTCCATGTGCTCGACTGGTCAAAAATGCCAGAATTGCTACCCATCATAGAACAAAAAATCAATAAAGCAACCTGCTTAGCTGGTGGAATGGTAAGTTTTAGCCAAACTAAAAATGGATTGAAGATATCAGTAATCGGGCAACCGGAAGGTCTTATAGATACGATTATTAAACTTGAGCTTAAAACCAATTAACGATTTGTTGTAAATTTGGACAGCATTATTATTATACAATCTTTAATAGTCTATTTAATTAATAGTTAATTTTATGTCAATACAGAATAAACGGAAAGTGAAAATATTCGAATTAAATCGGTTTGATTTGATATGTATAGTAATTGGCATTATTTTTCTGGTCGAAATAACAAGTGCAGAAACACTGCCAAAAAATACTGAAAACGAGGTCAAACTTAGATCAACACTGCTTGAAATAACCTTTGACAGCAAAGATGGTCTGCCGCTGTGGTATGATCTTCCGAAGTTAAAAGAACAATTCAATGGTAAAGAGGACGGTCAAACGATAAGAATTGTTTTGAAAAAGGTAATAAAATCAGCAAACAGATCTATTCAAAGTATTCTGAATAAAACCGGTAACGGGGAGATCTTTTTACCCAATAAAACTGATACGGTTATAATCCCTCTTTTAAAACAGATATACATTCAAAAAAAACAGGCTGATGTTCGCTATGAGGCTTTTTTGGAAAATTTGAAAATTGTATCGTTTTCTATCCGATATATAGTTGAAAATCTGACAGTTTTCATAACAATAGCTGATGTGATTGAAGAAAACGGGTACGAATTGGTTGAAATTCAAACGAAAAGTCTTGTTTCAATCGCTCAAAAAGTAGGAAATGAATGGCTTGCGCATGGTGATGGCGGCGGTTATTATATCGAACTGGCTGCAGCCAAACCTTGTGTACTAAAGGACGGATGGAGTAAAGATTTTCCCTATTTCCCTAATTTTACCTACTTGCCGCTTGTGGTTATGGGAGATGGAAAAGTAACTTGTGCAATGGAAGTCCAGGGTTATCTGTGCAATACCCAATTGGAAGTATCAGATAAAAATGAACAGAAGAGGGCTACAATGGGTGTGAAAAGCTATTATAGGGTTAAAGGTGAAAGTATAACCAGTTTATTGGTTGAACAAAATGAAATTTGCCGTCTTGATTTTATCGGGGATTATGATAGAAATAACAATTCAGATTGGTTGGATGCGGCAAAAGTAATGCGCGACCGCATGCCTCTTATTCCTACTCATTACTATGATAACAGAATGGTTTGGATCATTTCTGGCCAACAGGGACGAGCTGAAAAACCTGCCATTACTTTTCAGGCTATTGAAAAAGTAATACGGAAAATAAACATGTTGACCAATGGTATTAAGCAAGCTGTTTATATATCGGGATGGACAGAGGGCGGACATGATACCGGTTATCCCAATATTACCAAATTGAATGTTAAGATGGGTGGCCTCCCCGGTTTACAGCAACTCAAAAAAGCGACAGTTCGCTATGATGCCAACATCAGTTTTGATGATAATTACGATGATCAGTTTAACAATGAATACACAAAGGGCCATTTTGACGAGAAGTACATTGCCAGAAATCCCGATGGCAATTTGATGCAGCAACGAGCATGGAATGGGGTAGATATGTCACATATTACGGGAATGGCAAAATACATGAAAGACGGTGGCCCGGGTGTGGAACGCGTAAGGCAAACCTGCCTTAATTATGATTTGAAGAAAACGGAATTGGTTGATGCAATTACCTGGTGGTCTATCAGGAACGATTGGGATACGATCAGCCCTGCCAGTGCAGTAAAAAACCTTCGTGATGGGAAATTTAAACTTATCAGCGAATATAAAAAATACGGAATTTATATCATTTCTGAACTACTTCGTTATCCGTTTGTCGGGAAACTGGCCTTAGTAGTTGATGGCCCCGATGGTAACGGCTGGAATGATTTTGGCGGTACACAAATACCACTTCAGCGTTTAGTTTATAGCCGTTCTATTATCTATGGGCCTGGTGGTGGCGATGGTGTTGCACGAGACCCTAGACTTACTTTAATGCAAAATAGCCGCCGGGGTCCCTGGATTTCTGGAAATACGGCAAGTGACGATATAACCAACTACTTTTATCTGAATTTTCTGCCTTGGACAAAACTTCATGGTTTGGATATTTTATCTTTTCAAAGAATCAACCAATCAATAAGTATGGAGCTTAGTGAAAAGTCAAATATTAAAATTGATTATGCGAATAAAGAAAGTTTTACTGCCTTTTACAGAGGTGTTCGGATCATGGATGGAAACAGTTTAACTTGCCCTATCGACAATAAGAGAATCGCCTTTTATTCAAAAACTGAAAGGAAATTAACCTATCCGGTGCCCCTGGGTAAGGATACATCTCGGTTTAAAGCTAAAGCGTTATACGAGGAAAATAGCAGGGACTTTCCGTTTAAAATAGTTAACGGTAATATCGAAATTACCGTTCCCGCCTACAGACCTGTAATTTTTTCATTTTAAACTTAGTTAATATTAATAGGATAAGTTATGAAATATTTTTTAATATCATTACTCGCAATTTTCGTTGAATATGAGTCACTTCGGGCCACAGATTTGGAAGGCAATAAAGGAATGAAAGCAAGTCTGTCTGTTATCAATGCTGTTACCATTAGTCCTGATGCAAAAACAGTTCAATACGACCGAATGCTTTTTGGACAGTTTATCGAGCATTTTCATCGGCAAATTTATGGTGGAATATTTGAACCAGGGTCAAAACTTTCGGATTCGGACGGTTTTCGAATTGATGTGATGGCAGCCATAAAGGAATTAAAAGCCCCTATAGTTCGCTGGCCTGGGGGTTGTTTTGTATCGGCCTATCACTGGCTTGACGGTGTTGGGAATAAAAGGATTCCAACTTACGATAAGGCGTGGAAAGTTGAGGAGCCTAATACGTTCGGTACTGATGAATATGTAAAATGGTGTAGGAAGATAGGTGCAGAGCCTTATATTTGTACCAATGCAGGGACCGGAACCATGGAAGAGATGAGTGATTGGGTTGAATACTGTAATCTGGACATTGGCAAATATGGAAAATTGCGCATGGTGAATGGACATTCAGATCCATACAACGTGATGTTTTGGAGTGTGGGTAACGAAAATTGGGGATCACATGAAATTGGTGCAAAAACGATAGCCGAATGGGGTGAATTAGTTCGTGAATCAGCTAAGATGATGCGTGCTGTCACACCCGGTTTAAAACTCTTTGCCGCCGCATTACCCGATAAAAAGTGGACACTTCCGCTCTTAAAAGAAGCTGGATATTTACTCGATTATGTTTCGATACATGGTTATTGGGATCCACTTTGGGCAGTCAATAACATCTCCCCTTATTTAGCCTGCATGATGCGAACAGGCCAACCTGAGGAATCAATTAAGCAAACAATCGAAATTCTTGACGAATCAGGTTTTCGCGGGAAAATAAAAATAGCTTTTGATGAATGGAATCTGCGGGGCTGGCATCATCCTGTTCTTGGTGATTTCAGAAGTACGATGGACATAAAAGCACGCGACAAAAATGATATTAACTCCACCTATACAATGGCTGATGCACTGTTTTCGGCATGCTTTCTTAATTCTTGTCTTCGCAATGCGGAAGATGTTAAAATAGCATGTTTCGCACCTGTAGTAAATGCACGAGGTACCATATTTGTCTATCCAGAAGGCATTGTGAAAAGAACCACCTTTCATGTATTAAGCATGTATGCCAACATGCTTGAAAAATATGTAATTCCAATCACTTTGTCGTCTGAATCATTAACTTATGGCAACAAATCAACTCCTGCTCTTGATGTAATCCTTTCATGTAATGAAAAGAAAACGCGCTTTGTATTTGCCATAGTCAATAAAAATCCTGATAAAGTAATAGAATTCAATCCCGGCTTTGATCAGCTCAATATTAAAATCCCCGGACAATTAGTTGCTACCGTTTTGAGTGGTAAAGATCCCAATGATTATAATGATATTGGTTCTGAAAATACTGTTATACCTAAGCAGGATGTTTTAAAAATGTCAAACGGCAATATTACAATACCGGCACACTCATTAGTTATTTTGCCAATTGAATAGTTTTGAATTTTTTTATTTACAATTAAGTTTATAAAACCTGAGAGTTAGATTATGAAAAAGTTATCTGTTCTTTTTTTATTTGTGTTCGTTACAATAATGATTCTGAATGCCCGGAGCGAACAACCAGTTCTTAAACTTTGGTACAAACAAGCGGCTGACGAATGGATGAAATCAACGCCAATCGGAAATGGGCGCTTGGGAGCAATGATTTTCGGAGGCATCAATAACGATAGAATTGCATTAAATGAAATTACCATGTGGGCGGGGCAACCCGATCCAAATCAGGAATTGCCCTGTGGTAAAGAAAAATTGGCTGAGATTCGCAAACTGTTTTTTGATGGGAATATCGAAGAAGGAAACAAATTGGCTATTAAATACCTATCCGGAAAACCTAATACTTTTGGTACTCATATTCCTGTTGGAGATTTAAAGCTGAACTTCAACTATGATGAAACCAATGTATCATCCTACAAGCGTGAATTAGATCTTGAAACAGCCATTACAACTGTATCATTCAAAATTGGTCAGGCAAGTTTTCAAAGAGAGTATTTTTGCTCAAACCCTGATAATGTATTGGTTGTCAGATTAAAATCCGATAAGAAGAAGTCTGTTTCTTTTAGTTTATCGTTAGACTTGCTCAGTAAGGCAGGTATCACTGCAACACAAAACCAAATAGAATTCACCGGTAAAGCAACATCAACTTTAAAAGTAAATGGCTTCCCGAATTTCGGTGATGGAGGCGTTGATTTCATGGGAAAAGTTAATGTTTCAACTAAAGGAGGAAGCATCGAAACAGGCAATGGGATATTAAAGATTATTGAAGCCGACGAAGCAGTCATACTGATTGATATCCGTACAAGTCTTAATAATCCTGGTTTTAAGGAAATATGTGAAACCACTGTTAAAAAGGCAGCATTAAAAAAGTTTGATGAAATTAAGGCAGCTCATTTATCCGATCATGCTAAACTTTTTAGCAGGGTTGTAGTTAGTTTTGGTACCAATAGGGAAGCAGAAAGTTTGCCGACAGACGAGCGTTTTGAACGGTATAAAACGGGGAAAGAAGACCCGAATATGCCTGCTTTGTTCATGCAATACGGCAGATATTTGCTAATGTCATCCTCACGCGAAAATTCTCCGCTTCCCGCTAATTTACAAGGTTTATGGAACGATAACCTTGCGGCAAATATGCCATGGACATGTGATTACCATTTGGACATCAACACTCAACAAAATTATTGGCCGACTAATATCACAAATTTGGCCGAATGTAATATTCCATTATTTAATTTTGTGGAGTATTTGGCAAAGTTTGGTGAGAAAACAGCGATGAAAGTGTATGGAAGTTCAGGCTGGGTAGCACATACAGTTACAAATGTTTGGGGATATACAGCTCCGGGTGAATGGCCTGGCTGGGGCTTATTTCCTACAGCAGGCACATGGATAGCATCACATCTGTGGGAACATTATTTATTTACAAAAGATATTCATTTTCTTCGAAACAAGGCTTATCCGATATTGAAAAAAAATGCTGAATTTTTCATTGATTACATGACAGTAAATCCTGCCAATGGTTATCTGATGACGGGACCCAGTACATCACCGGAAAATTCCTTTTCGTATAAAGGCAAAATATTATCTCTCTCAATGATGCCAACATGCGACAGAGTATTTGTATATGAGCTATTTACAGCGTGTATTACATCCTCAAAAATATTAGGTTGCGATCGGGATTTCTGTAATATTCTTGAAATTGGGTTAGGAAAATTACCTCCAATCAAAGTCGGAAAAAAAGGAACTATTCAGGAATGGTTTGAAGATTATGACATTCCATATCCGAATCACAGACACACAACTCATTTAACATCCCTTTATCCTTTCTCACAAATATCTCTTGAAAAGACACCTGAGCTGGCAAAGGCAGCTAAAAAGACGATAGATGATAAACTAACTTCAAAAGGTTGGGAGGATGTTGAATGGAGTAGGGCAAATATGATCAACTTTTATGCACGTTTGAAACAGCCGGAACTTGCCTATAACAGTGTATTTTCTTTGTTGAAAAATTTAACGAGAGAAAATTTATTTACAATTTCAGTTGCAGGTATTGCAGGAGCCAAGTTAGATATTTTTGTAATGGATGGCAATTCTGCAGGGACTTCAGGAATTGCCGAAATGTTGGTACAAAGCCATGAAGGTTATATTGAATTCCTTCCTGCATTACCATCCGAGTGGAAAACTGGATATTATAAAGGATTATGTGTAAGAGACGGTGCTATAACAGATGTCAGATGGGAAAATGGAAAAGTTATGAAAGCATCGCTAAAGGCCAATATACCTAATACATACAGGATTAAAATTCCTGATATATCTAAGGCTAAATTTCTAAAAAATGGAAAAGCATTTAATATTGAATTAATGAAAGGTGATATTGCAAGTATAAATTTGAAAACAAATGAAATATTGGATATACAATATTGAAAATTAAGAATTTAATTTTAATCTAATTACTGAATATAAATGAATCTTAGTAAAGCAGTTAAAGTCAATTCCCGTAGGGAATTTTTCAAAAAAGCAACTTTTACAGGACTGGGAACAATAATTCTTCCTGATTTCCTAATGCCGCCTAACCTAACCGGAAAAGATAAGCCGGAAGTGACAGATTCTAATCGTATCAATAAAAGCAAAGTAATTGTAAAAACTGATGAGCAGTTTTCCGAAGATGGACGATTCAAAGCTACTTTTACCCAACCACCTCATCTTGTTCCTACGCGAAAGGTAGTTGATGGTCCAATAATCGGAAACGGTGATGTTGGCGTAGTTTTAAGCGGTCCACCTGATAAACTGCGGTTGTGGATTTCAAAGAACGATTTTTGGAAAGCAAAACCTGTTTATCCTAACTCAGGCCCACGTCCGATAGGTGGTATCGAGATTGATATCCCCGCACTCCAAGACGGCAGCTATCATGTGGAGCAGATGCTCGAAAATGGAACCCTGGTTGGTCGTTTCACAACATCAATTGGAGTGGTTGACAGACAAGGTGATGCGCCCCCTTTTACTAAAGCAAGCACTACTATTATATTCAGATCTTGGGTTGACACTTCGGCAAACCTGCTGATTGTGGAACTATCCGTTGAAGGTAAACCCGGGAAAGGTGATCTAATGTCGAGAGTGTTTCCAGGGGAAACCACAGCAGTTGGAGTTGATGTGCGGCTATGGGCACACACAGGTGATGAGTCGGAAACTTCGAGTGGTAATATAGCCGATGGATATTGGATAAAACGTAAATTCAACACTCCGGAAGCATCTATTTCCATTGAAAAAAAACCTTTGGTAATGAAGTCTGAGGCTGCTATTGCTATGCGACTGTTAAATCATCGGCAATTGCCGCTTCCCTGGAGCCGGGGGGATGGATGGTCGGGTGACCGATTTATCATTGCTCCGGGTCACCCTGTAACCATTGTTGCAGCAATTGTTACCAATGAAGAATCAGAGAATCCACTAAAAGCTGCCATAGATGAGATCAGAAATATTGGGATAGCAAATCTTATTGAACGCCGGACTAACCATGAAATATGGTGGCGTGAGTTCTGGTCGAAATCGTCTATTGAAATCGGTGATCCTTTAATTGAAAAGTTCTGGTATGGTTCGCATTATATCATGGCTTGTTGTAGCCGGAATAAAAAATTTCCACCTGGTCTTTTTGGGAACTGGACCACATCCGATAACCCTTCATGGGAGGCCGACTACCATTTAAACTATAATCATGAGGCTCCCTGGTGGGGTACATATTCATCAAACCATATAGAACTATCTGAACCTTATGATGTTCCTATTTTGGAATATCTTCCGGTTGCAAAGGAGAATGCACGAAAATACCTCAATACCGGTGGCGTTTATTACGATGTAGGTATAGGGCCCAAGGGTTTGGAAACAACTTTTATGCCAGATGGGTATTCCATCCCTGGTGAAGGTAACCGCCAGTTTTTAGGCCAGAAAAGCAATGCTGTATTTGCAACTGTCAACATGCTGATGAGATTTTACTGTACTTATGACCTCGACTATGCGCAATATGTCTATTCTTTTCTTATTGAAGTGGCCAATTTCTGGGAAAATTATCTTATATTCGAAGACAATCGTTATGTCATTACCGGCGATGCCATTGGTGAAGTAGGTGATGGTGGCAGCGACAAGAATAACTGTCTGTCGCTTGGCTTGGTTAAAATGTTTTTCAAAGGAATAATTGATGTGAGCAGTGAACTTGGCATGGATAAGGGTAGGCGCGACAAATGGAGGCATATCCTTAGCCATATTAGTGATTTTCCTACCGTTGAAGTAAATGGGATTCGGCGAATAAGGGGTGCTGAAGCAGGACCAGGCTCAAAGCGTATAGGCCCAAATCGAGGTGATACACGTATAGAATTTCAGGGACTCGTCTGGCCATCGGGTGTAATTGGTCTTGGTTCAGATCCCGCATTTTTGAAAGTGTTGCAGGATGATGTAAAAGGATGGCCTGACCGGGAGTGGTTTCATCACTACAATGGATTTAATACAACCTTTCCTGCTGCAGTGCGCGTGGGACACGACCCAAATGACATTTTGACAAAGCTTAAGAAGGAATTGAACATCTCGGGACTACCGAATCTTTGGGTCTTTGGCGGTGGCGGTGGTATTGAAAACTGCTCTGGAGTACCAGCTACAATTAACGAAATGTTGATGCAGAGCCATGAAGGGGTACTGCGGCTGTTCCCGGTATGGCCTGAAAATATAGATGCAAAATTTGAAAATCTGAGAGCTTACGGCGCGTTTCTGGTGTCATCAACAAAAAAGAATGGTAATGTGGAATTTGTAACGATATTGAGCGAAAAAGGGAAAAAATGTAGCGTAGAAAATCCCTGGCTTGGAAAAACGATTCAAATCATCCGCCAAAACGGGAAAGTGGAAAAAGCTGACGGGAAAAGGTTTACAATAAAAACAGGGATCGGCGAAAAAATAACCCTGACAGTTTGATTATCCGGCTTTTGTTCAAAAACTGAAAATATTACAATGTTATAAGTTACTGAAAATTAATCAACTAATAAAATATCAATCTATGAATAATTTTAGAAATTTCAACTTGTTTGCTTTGATTATCCTTATTAGTGTGTCATGTACAAATACAATGACAGTAAAATCTCCCGATAAAAATAATAGTGTCACTTTGGAGATAAAAAACAAGGGAATCTTGTTCTATTCCATTCAGTCCCATGGGATCAAAGCAATAGAGAAATCGTTGATGGGAATGGATATTGTTGATTCAGCACTAAATTTCAATTCCGGACTTGTCTTTGTTAAAGCTAATAAATCGGTTATTGACGAAACCTACTCTTTACCTACAGGCAAAACGTCTCTTTATAAAAATAATGCCAACGAATCAGTTTTCGTCTTTAAAAACAGTCACAACAAGGAACTAAGTGTTGTGTGCCGTGCGTACAATGATGGTATTGCCTTTCGCTATGTTGTTGACAGTCCGGTAGAGGTCACGATCAAAAAAGAAAACACACATTTTTCAATTCCGCAAAATACCCGAAGCTGGATAATGGATTATGTGCCGCACTACGAAAATTTTTATCAGGAAAGATTGTTGGATACAGTTGGAATTAAGACTCTTTCTTATCCTGCCTTAATCCGAATTGAAAACAAACTTTGGATGTTGTTGACCGAAGCCTGTGTTTACGACCAGCCCGCTACCCATATTAAGAAAACCAATATTGGTAACCAATTAGTTGTTGAACTTCCTGAGACGCAATATTCGGTTCCTGGAAAATGGGAATCCCCCTGGAGAACATTCATTCTGGGAACTAAACTGGCAACAATTGTTGAGTCAGTGTTGGTTGAAAACCTGAATCCGCCGTCAACAATCTCCGATTTTAGCTGGATCAAGCCTGGCGTAGCTGTTTTCCCCTGGTGGGGTAATTATATGGCCAACAGTTATATAGATACTTTAAAAATGTATGTGGATCTTGCCGCTGAAATGAACTGGAAATGGATAGAGTTTGATGTTTCATTGGTTGGTTCGCCATTCAGAACGTCCAAACTTTGGGAAACTACAAAATGGTTGCCGGACTTTACCCGCTATGCATATTCAAAGGGGGTAAATGTGTACGGATGGGACGAAATAAATATATTAAAAACACCCGAGGGTCGCCAACACATTTACGGTAAATACTTGGAATTAGGGATCAAAGGGATCAAAATAGATTACATTGATTCAGATAAACAATATGCAATGCTGTTTCGAAAAGATGCTATGGAAGATGCTGCCAAAAATAAATTAATGGTTAGTTTTCATGGTGAAACAGTTCCTCATGGCCAACGCCGGACATACCCAAATGTTATGACACTGGAAGGTGTGCGGGGAGCAGAGTATTATACTTTCTCTACATCCCCATCCCCTGAACATAACTGTACTCTTCCCTTTACCCGTAATGTTGTTGGCTCAATGGATTATACCCCTGTTACCTTTACTATTCGTAACGAAAATCCGCGTACTACAACTTATGCTCATGAATTGGCATTGGCTGTAATTTTCGAGTCTGGCTGGTTAGTTTTGGCTGATCGTCCAAAGGCTTATCTTGATTCTCCTGCAAAGGAATTTTTGAAGAAATTGGAATCAACATGGGACGAAACCCGCTTTATTGATGGCTATCCGGGGGATTATGTCTGCATAGCAAGACGTAAATCCAACAAATGGTATATTGCCGCTATTAATGCTGGAAAAGCAAGAAGTGTTAATATTCCTTTGGATTTTATTGGGAAAGGAAATTATTCGATAAAAATATATGAAGATAAACCTGGAGATGATATGACCAATTTACAGATTCGGGAAGAGTTAGTATCATCAAGTACAGTCTTACAAGTGATTATGGCATCTAATGGCGGGTTTTGTACAATCATAGAATAAGCTTAAACTTGTTGAAATTTATATAAGCGATAAAAATGATTTCACCACGCGAAGATTTACTGCGGTGTCTGCGCCGCGAAGGATTTGAAAAAGTTCATGTTGATTATGTTTTTTGCGACTCTCAAATTGAGGCTTTCAGTCAACGCTTTGGCAATCTTGATTTTGAAACTTACCTGGGACTTAGTCATCGAAAAATTGAAATTCCTGTTAAAAGGAACTTTACTTTAGGGCAAAAGCACTTTCCACGTGAAATTTTGCCTGATAGTACTGTCTTTGACGAATATGGCATCGGTCATTCAAAGGGTTCAGCCGCAGCTTTTCACATGACCAGAATGCATCATCCGCTTCGGGGAGCCGATACAAAGGAGATCATGGAGTATCCGTATCCGACTGTGGATGAATCGAAGACAGATGAGTTTGCTCAGAGGGTTGCTAACATACACGACAAAGGATTAGCTTCGTTTGGCTTTATGCAGATGACGGTTTTTGAAGCCTCTTGGTACTTGCGCTCAATAGAAGACCTGATGATGGACATGATGCAGGGTAACGAAGCAGCAACTATTCTATTGGATAAAATTACTGATTTTGCATGCGCAAAGGCCAAAGCTTATGCGACTGTCGGCGTTGATATTTTATCGTTGGGTGACGATATTGGTACACAAACTTCACTAATGATTGATGTTGGTTTGTGGGAACAATGGCTAAAGCCCCGTTTATTAAGAGTAATCAGAGCTGCTAAGGAAATAAAGCCGGACATTCTTATTTTCTATCATTCCTGCGGGTATATTCTACCGTTTATTGATAAACTAATCGAAACCGGTGTTGAGATTCTTAATCCAATTCAACCGGAGTGTATGGATTTTGACGAAATACATGAAAGATTTGGCGATCGTGTTTCATTCTGGGGTACGCTTGGCACCCAACAATTGATTCCTTTCGGGACTAACGAAGAAGTTAAAAAAGTTGCACTTTCGCGACTTGACAAATGTGGGATAAAAGGTGGAATTGTTATTGGGCCTACACATATTGTTGAGCCTGAAGTTCCTTGGGAAAATCTAACGGCAATAATAGAAGCAGCAAAAGATTTTGAATCGAAAATAAAATAATTACGTATGAAATTTTCTTTTCTTGATATAGTCATCTTCTTGATTTATTGCGCCATTGTTATAGTAGTGGGATTAATTATATCTCGCAGGGTTAATAAAAAAAGAGATACCAACAGTTATTTCTTTGCAGGAAACTCTTTGCCGTGGTATCTTGTAGGTAGTTCAATAATTGCTGCAAATATTTCGGCAGAGCAGTTTGTCGGAATGTCGGGTTCAGGATTTGCCATGGGACTGACAATTGCTACCTACGAATGGCTTGCGGCAATTATGCTGATAATGGTGGCTTATTGGTTCCTGCCTGTTTTTATTCATAAAAAAATATATACCATGCCTCAATTTTTAGAGGTTAGGTATGATCATAGAATCAAAACAGTAATGGCGGTTTTCTGGCTTTTCCTGTTTGTATTTATCAACCTTACATCAATACTCTACCTTGGAGCACTTTCATTAAAAACCGTTTTTGGAGTTAATTTGGAATATGCAATAGCGGGATTGGCCATTTTTTCAGTTTTTCTAACTGTAGGTGGTGGATTAAAAACCATAGCCAATACCGATGTAATCCAGGTTATTTTTCTTGTTTTCGGTGGCCTTACAACTACTTATCTGGCTCTAAATACAGTTTCTGACGGACAAGGGGCATTTACCGGATTTTCAATATTGATGGAAAAAGCACCTGAAAAATTTCACATGATTCTTAAAGAATCAGATCCAAATTATAAATATATGCCGGGAATCAGATCCATCCTCGGCGGTATCTGGATTGCCGGAATATATTACTTTGGTGCTAATCAATATATTATTCAAAAAGCACTTGGAGCAAAAAGTCTGAAGGAAGCTCAACGGGGAATGGCTTTTGCCGGTTATTTAAAACTGATAATTCCTGTATTGGTGGTAATACCGGGCATTGCAGCTTTCGTGCTGAAGGCCGATATTGTAAAACCCGATGAAGCATATCCCTGGCTTCTCGACAGATTTGTACCTTCCGGTGTTAAAGGGTTTGTATTTGCAGCACTTATTGCCGCCATTGTGTCGTCACTGGCTGCAATTATCAACAGTGCCTCCACCATTTTTTCAATTGATATTTTAAAGGTTCACTTTAAACCACTGATTTCGGAGGAAAACCTCGTAAAAGCAGGAAGGATTTCCAGTGTCATTATTGTGGCAATAGCTGCATCAATAGCCTCATTTCTAACTGGTATTGAACAGGTTTTTCAATTCATACAGGAATATACGGGCTTGGTTAGTCCTGGTATTACTGCTATGTTTATATTGGGAATATTTTGGAAGAAAACTACTGCAAAGTCTGCCTGGATTGCGGTTTTGATCACCCTTCCCGTTCCGTTGTTTCTAAAATGGATTTATCCCGAAATGCCATTTCTCGATAATATGGTCTTCTCGTTTATAATTATCAGTGCAGTAATGATTTTAGTTTCAGTTCTCGATAAAAGTATAGAGGCTCGATCTCATGCATGGGAGCTTCCTTCAGGAATATTCAAAAACGATGATAAAGTATTTAAATGGCTTACAATCGGGATAATCCTGATCCTTATTTTGTTATATTACATATTTTGGTAAATTTTTTAATACTGACACTATGAAAATTATAGTTTTATTAGTAATCTTTCTGACTTTGATTTCAGAAATGACATTTGCTCAAAAAATTGATTCGGTGAGACAGGTAATTAAAACAATGGGGTTTGATTTGCCTCGATTGTCCCCAATTCCTGAATCAAAGATCTCGGTTTTAGATTTAAACGGTATCTGGAAATTTTCTCCCGAAAGCGGGAGCAAGGATTTTCAGAAAAGCATTGAAGTTCCGGGTGAATGGGTTATGCAAGGCTTTAATGTAAAACCCGGTACTTTTGCACAGTTCCGCAGGGAATTCGACATTCCATCTGAATGGAAAAATAAACGTTTGAAAATCAGGTGCGATGCGGTTTATAGCGAATGTGAGATTTTTATCAATGATCAAAAAGCAGGAGGTCATCTGGGGGGATTCACCGCTTTCGAAACCGATATTTCTGACTTTGTTCACATTGGAAGAACAAATAGCATTGTCATCAAAGTTCGCAGCGAAAGTATTGCCGATTCATTGTCGAGTGCATCCCAATATGCCGTGCATCCTTTAGGTGGGATAAGCCGAAAAATATTCTTATTGGCTTTGCCTGAGACAAACTGTTCGATGTTTCATGTTTCAACCACTTTTGATAAAAATTTTATAAATGCTCATTTGAATGTAGAAGTTGAGCTGTCGAACGAATCAGCTAAAGATACAAAAACCGAACTTCAGTTCGAACTTCGCAAAGGGGGTGAACATTCTATTATTTTTAATAAGGTGATAAAAATGGATGATCCTTTGATGAAAAATGTTAACGTTTTGAAGACCTTTTCATTTGATGTTGAGCAACCCAAAAAATGGGATCCTGAACATCCGAATCTATATTCACTGAAATTATCGGTTGTTGTTAATGGGAAGGTTGTCGAAGTAATAGATAAAATATTTGGTTTTAAGCAAACTGATGTTCGCGGTAATCAAGTTTTTGTAAACAACATGCCTATAAAACTTAGGGGAGTGTGCCGACATGAAGTGATGCCTTTGCGCGGTCGTTCCCTATCTCCCGGACAGTGGGAAGAGGATGTTAAGCTATTCCGTGCAGCAAATGTAAACTACATCCGAACTTCGCATTATCCACCGGCACCCGAACTGCTCGAAGCCTGCGACAGATTAGGGATGTTTGTTGAAGTAGAAGGCCCATTTTGCTGGGCTGAACGAGCTAAAGTTCCCGAAAATTTGCGTTACCCAGCATTAATACAGCCTGAACTTGAAATGATAAATGCTTTTAGATCAAATCCATCGGTATTAATGTGGTCAATCGGAAATGAGTCCGGCAAATACAAAGAATATTTTAGTCAGTCGGCTGCTTTGATAAAAGCAATAGATCCGACGCGTCTGCGTAATTTTAGCCAGTATAAACCTGATGGCGACAATGAAGAGCTCGAAATAGGTAATCATCATTATCCAGGGCCTCAGGGACCTGAAAAATACGCAAATTCGAAACGTCCCATTACATTTGATGAATACTGCCACTTGAA
>CAILKW010000587.1 GCA_903834845.1 uncultured Bacteroidia bacterium
TGCAATTTTGAGATGGTAAAATTACTAATTACAGACACAAATAATGTTAAATAATGTTATAAAACGATATTTTAAAAATATATCAGGGGACTACAATCAAAATTAATCGCAAACTATTCGTTAATGCCTGAATATGTGCATTTTAGAAATATTTTGCAACGTACTATATATCAATATAATACAAAACACATATTTTATATACTTAAATATCAACCACCTACAAAATCTAAAATTAAGTTTGGTGTACTTCCTTCATGCAACTTGGGTTAAATATTGGTATCTTTAGTTCAATAAAGCAATAAATCCTTTTTATTCAACATTTTATTTCGACAAACTTTCTCGTAGTTGTACCAAATAATCCGAAGAACCAGAACCTATCTTGTAAGAAATCCCGACATTAAAATTTTTTCATTACCCATCAGAATGGAAGGTTTTGATTCAGGTCGCATCCAATTCAATAGCCATTCCATATCACTTTTTGTTACTACAACACAGCCTGCACTTGGATTTGCCATTTCTCCCTCGCTAAGATGAAGAAAAATTGCACTACCTCGTCCTTTTACTACCGGATGCATATTGTATTCTATTACCATACAATATTTATACTCATCGCTGCGAATTTTCAGGTTTTCGTAGGAAGTGGCCTGAGTGACACCCCTAATATATCGGTTATAATCAACTGAATTAGGGTCATCTATCCATTTGTCTTCGGGTGAAGTCTGAATAAACGGCATCTTGGTATTGACGACTTTATCGTAACAAAACAATAGTCCTAAACGAAAAAAACCGCTTGGAGATTGATTATCGCCTTCACGCTTTGCATAAGGGGCAGCGAATCCTTTCCTACCAATACCAACTGTAATTGGCTTTGAAATCAATTGCCAAATTTTATTTTTTTTCTCCATTGCTACCAATACAGCTGAATTCTGTTCAGGTGTTTCATTAAAAACAACTATTAATTGCTTGATGCTGTCCAATAAAACAGAATTAGCTTTCAAGATTCGAACAGCTTTCTTTGCCTGATTGCCTTGTGATTGTCCCTTCGCAAATACAGTGAGTCGGCAAACGAGCAAACATTGAAATAGCAGGAAGTACACTATATATCTCATGAAATTGTGGTTTACAAATTTTGAACTATTATTGATCAAATATATCATATTTTTGATGCCCGGTAATTTGTTTGAAAAATATTTCTCGTCACATGGAGGAAAGTGCAAAAGTAAACGAAAGAACAAAATTTAGTAATCATCATTTTTTGAAAAAACATCGAAAATTCTCGTAAAGCTGGTTTTTATCTTTGTGACTTGGCTGCTTTGCGAGAGATTTTTTTCACGAAATTATCTGGAATTGGGTTCAAACCTCCACAAAATCCGGGGTAGAAAAAGAAATTGTCACCGGAATCAGAAAAAGACTAAACTTTAAAAATCGAAAATTAATCAATTTATATGTTTTACGGTTTTGTCTATAAGCCTTCATAGTTTTGATATATAACATGTTATCCGTGCAATATTTCACTCATGTCTGCATCTCAAAAAAACAACTAAAAAAATTAGTAATAAAACTATGAAATATAGTTGCAAAACTAAAAAATATAGTTATCTTTGTCAAAAGTTTTTTACATCATGAAACATTTAACAAACAGGGAAGAGGAGATTATGGAGCTTTTTTGGCAGAAGGAGTCATTTTTCGTGAAGGATATTATTGACGAACTATCGGAGCCAAAGCCACATTACAACACGATTTCAACTATTGTTCGCGGTCTTGAGGAGAAAGGTTTTGTCGGACATGAGCAATTTGGGAATACTTACCGTTACTTCGCAGCTATTTCGCGTGATGAGTTCAGTAAAAACACGATCAAAAATCTGGTAAGCAAATATTTCGATAAGTCATATTCATCAGTTGTCTCGATGTTTGTGGAAGAGGAAAAAATCTCGTTAGATGAGATTAAAGCTTTGATATTGCAAGTTGAAACAAGTAAAATCAGAAACCATGAGTAGTCTGCTGATATATCTTTTAAAATCAACACTTTGTATGAGTGTTCTTTATCTTGTTTTCAGGGCATTAATGCGGAAACAGACTTTTTTTCAGCTAAACCGCGTGGTACTCCTTTCAATAGTGGGTTTATCGTTAATTATTCCGTTTGTTTACTTACCACAAACAATACAACCTGTTATTTCATTTCAACTACCAATGGTTTATCTGTTTAATGCACAAAATCATCAGTTTTCAGGAGAAGCAGCCCTCACAGGAATTCAGTTCGTTGATCATCAACTTCAAATGATCTATTTATCAGGATTTTTCGTAGTGTTACTCGCTTCCTTTATCAGCTTTTTACGTGTAATAATTTTTTTTCGCAAATCATCGGTTTTGAGCAAGAACGGTTTCCAACTTTTAATTGCTCGCGGTGATATACCTGCATTCTCAATTGGACATTATGTAATTATTTCGCAAAGCGATTTTGATACCAACCGCGAAGCTATTTTAACACACGAAAAAGCACACATCAGATTTGGTCATTTTTACGATTTGTTTTTCCTCGAATTGGTAAAAATCATCTTTTGGTTTAATCCTGTTATTTATTTGCTGATCAAGGATCTGAAATCAATTCATGAATTTCAGGCTGATGACAGCACTCTTAAAAACGGCATCGATGCAACTAAATATCAACTTTTAATTATTCAAAAATGTGTCGGACATCAAAAGTTCGCACTTGCAAACAGTTTTAATCATTGTCAAATTAAAAATCGTATTGTTATGATGAACAAACAAAAAACAAACAAAGGGTGGAGTTGGAAGGCGGCGGCCTTTATCCCCATGCTTGCTCTGCTGTTAATGGCTTTTGGCAGAACAGGCGAAAATGTGTCGGTGGAAAATTCTGTAAATAAGGATTTTTTGATTCAAAAGAAGGTGAATTTTCAAGACACGACACGTAAAACGGCAGAAAAAGTTTATTCTGAAGTCGAGGAAATGCCCCAATTTCCCGGCGGAATGCAAGCTTTAATGAACTGGATAGGAAGTAATACTAAATATCCTGCAGAAGCCGTTACCAAAGGTATTCAGGGGAAGGTTTTTGTGAGCTTTGTGGTGAATAGCGAGGGGGTAATAGAGAATGCAAAAATTGAGCGCAGCGTAGATCCAGCTTTGGATGCGGAAGCGATAAGAGTAATCTCGTCAATGCCGTCATGGATTCCCGCAAAGCAAAAGGGTAAACCTGTCAGTGCTTCGATGACCATACCAATAAATTTTAATCTCAAATGAAAAAAAGTCGCCGGCTTCGGTGCGTCTCCGATACCGGCGGCTTGAATCATTGTCAAATGAATTGCACTTGTGCAACGATACAAAGATATATAATAAAACAGTTATTAAGTCATTACATAGTCTTAAGTATTAATTGAATCTGTTCCCATTCAGAAATCAACTCATTGTATTTAATACCTATTTTATGCAGACTTTCATTATCAGCACTCACTTCGATTTCAATAGCCAAATCTGCCATACGGTAAAAACACATACCTAATGAAGCACCTTTGATTGAATGGGCACTTTTTCTTATTCTCTCTACATTTTTTTCATCAATGGCTTTACCCAACGATGTTATGTCGTGGGAAAATTGTACTGGTATTAATTCCAATAATTCTTTGAAAACGGTATGGTTTTGGTTTATATTTTCCATTAACAATGTTTTATCAAAATGAATGTATGTGCTGTTTTGACTGTTCTTTTCTAATGAATTATTTATTTGCTGAGCAAAAGAGGCCAAATATTTTTTCAGTATTTTACGTAATGCATTCTGTTCAATTGGTTTAGTCAGGAAATCATCCATTCCGGCACTTAGGCATTTTTCCTTTTCTCCTTTAACTGCTCCTGCAGTTAAAGCAATAATTGGAACACGGCAGGCTTTCTTTGTTTCGTACTTTCGTATTTCTACAGTAGCCTCAATTCCTGACATTTCAGGCATCTGGACGTCCATTAATATCAAGTCGGGTTTTTTTGACATTGCGATATCAAAAGCTTCTTTCCCGTTTTTTGCCTCTACAATTTTCACATTCGGAAGCATTTGTGTTATTATGGTTGTTACCAATAACATATTTAACGGAACATCCTCGGCAACCATTATCAACGGCGAACTATCGTTTACCAATTCAATAGTTACCTCATTGGCAACATTTTCATTTTCTTTTTCTTCCAGCGTGGGTTTATTGTTAATATTTTCGAGATAGTGCAACAATTCCTGTGATTTCACAGGTTTAATAAGATTATATCTCACTCCGAGTTTTTTACACTCATCATAAATTTCAATATCATCCGAAGAGCTATGTAAAAGTATAACATGTTGTTTTTCAGCAGTAAGATTCAATTGTTCACGTATCATCCTTATAGTATTGATTCCGTTTTGATAAGGCATGTGATAGTCAACAATTATCACATCGAAAGGTCTTGACTTTTCAAGAATTTTAATTGCCGAGAGACCATTATTGATTCCGACACATTCTATTCCCCAGCTATTAAATGTGTGTTCAAGAATCATGCGATTATTATCATTGTCATCAATCACCAATACCCTCTTTATTTCTGCAAGGCTAACGGTATGTATTTTTTCACCAACTTCGTATTCTGTTTCGATAGTAAAAAAGAAATCGGAACCTTTTCCCGGCTCACTGATAAGTTCAATTTTACTACCCATTTTTTCGGCGAGCATATTCGAAATACTCAGACCTAGCCCTGTTCCACCAAATTTACGTGATGTGGAGGAATCGGCTTGAGCAAACGATTTAAACAGTTTTTTCTGTTGGTCATCATTGATACCGATTCCGGTATCACGAACAGAAAAACTAAATTTCCCTGAAATTGCATCTTCTTTAACAAATGTGACTTTTAGCTCAACTTCGCCACATTCAGTGAATTTAACTGCATTGCTCAATAAGTTTACCAGAATTTGTTTTAACCTTATTGAATCCAATACTGCAAAGCGTGGCATATCAGGCTGCATATTTAAGAGTAGTTCAAGTCCTTTTTTCGAAGCATGGTACTTTATTATATCCGAAGCATGCTCGACCAACTCAATAATATCGGTCTTTATGAAATCAAATTCCATTTTCCCGGCTTCTATTTTTGAAAAGTCAAGTATGTCATTAATGATTCCCAGTAAAGCATGTCCTGAAGTATTGACATTCTCAGCATATTGTCGTTGAATCCTATTCAATGAGGTTTTTTGGAGAAGATCTGCAAACCCGATAACGCCATTAAGAGGGGTGCGAATTTCGTGACTCATATTGGCAAGAAATTCAGATTTTGATTCGTTTGCTGTATCAGCCTCTTTTCTGGCCTTTAAAAGTAAAGCCTCTGTTTGCTTCTTATAAATTACACCACCCAAAACACTGGCATATATTTTAAGCAAAATGATAACCTGCTGATTCCATTCTTTTTTATCATTTACTGAATCGAAGCCAATGAACCCGATTAATGAAGTTCCATAAAACATTGGTACTGTAACCAATGATTGTATTCCCTGCTGTTCCAATATTTCCTTTTCGTAGTGCCTTTTTTCGGGTAAATCACCGACTGATTGTATGTAGATGTGTTCATTTTTGAGAAATGTTTCTTTCCACAGAGGTATAAACGAAAAAGGAATACCCTGAAGATTGTCAATTTCGGGGATAATTCCGTCCGCACACCATTCAAACGTATTATTGAGTTCATCTTTAGCAATGTCCAATTCGAAAATATAAGATCGGTCAACCAGATTAAAGATACCAAGCAACTCTAAAGAATGATTTATTTCTGCATCAAGATTCTCCGAATTTGATTGAATCAAATTACCTGAAATGGTAGAAACTATATTATAAAAACTATTTTGAAGCTTAATTTCTTCTTCGAGCTTTTTGTTCTCCGAGATATCAACCATCACAGTTAAAAAGTACTTTTTACCTTGGCTTTCAATAATTTCACCAGAGAAAAGACCATCAAGAATATTGCCGGTTTTTGTTCTTACTTTTAGTTCGCTATTATATATTAATCCGGTTTTACTTAATTTATCAGCAATTTCATTTTGGATATCCTGCTGAAAGAAAAGACCGAGATCTCCACTTGTTTTACCAATGATTTCCTCCTTGGAATATCCAGTTTTGGAAATAAATGCCTGATTTACTTCAGTAAAAACTCTTTCGGGAATTGAACTGATGGCCATAAGCGCGGGATTGTTATCAAAAATCTTATTGAATTTCTGCAACGATTCCTGTTCTTTGCTGAGATCTTTTGAAATACCAAAAATACATTCTTTCCCATCCCACATTCCGAACCAAACTCTGGTTTCAACCGGCAAAAAAGAGCCATCTTTTTTAACTAAAGGCAATGGACAACATTCTCTTTTTCCGGCAAACATATCTCCAAATATCATTTGTGCTTCGTCTCTTTTTGCTTTAGGGTGAACATCAAGCACATGCATCTGCTGGAGGTCTTCAGTTGAATAGCCAAGTTTACGGAAAACCGAGCTGTTTGTAAAGAAAATTTCGCCATTCTGATTAGCAATGAAAATCATATCATCAATAGTTTCAAAGAAAGAGTGGAAATTGGTTTCACTCTCGCGTATTGCCTGTTCCGATTGCTTTTGTGCAGTAATGTCCCAGTTTGTACCAATCATCCTAATAGCTTGTCCAAAGGAATCACGTTGGACAATTGCGAGGGCACGGATATTATGTATGGTTTCATCTGGCCAAACTACACGAAACACAGTATCAAAATCTTTTTCACCACGCAGAGCCATCTGAATTTCCTCGTCCCCACGTACCACATCATCGGGATGAACCCCTGCCCTCCAGGCTTCATAAACACCTCCGAATTGATTATCCGTAATCCCGTAAAGACTGTACATCTGATCGTCCCAAGACAAAGTGTTGTTAGGAACATCGTAATCCCAAATGCCTACACAGCCAGCCTTAGTTGCAATCGCAAGGCGATCTGCTGACTGCGTCAAATCAGCTTCAATGCGTTTGTTTTCGGTAATATCGCGTTCGACAAAAACTATGCTGACAGGTTTTCCCTTTTGGTCATACAAAACTGTTGAATTCACTTCGACATAAAATCTGCTGCTATCTTTTTTTATTGCAATATACTCTCTAATTTTATGATCATTCTCACCAGCTAATAGTTTACCCATATTATCAATCAACATTTGGTGATTGGAGGGATCAATAAAATCAAAGATTGTTTTATTGATATACTCATCTTTTTGTTCGACAGAGTAACCATGCATAGCAGCCAATTTTTTGGAAATGACCTGTATTTTTCCATCTATCGAAACAGTTCCTATTCCATCCGGAGATGCGGCAACAATGGCCTCCCACTTTTCGGAGCTTTGATGTAAAGCTTCTTCAGAAAGTTTACGTTCCTCTTCTATGGAAACGGCAAAGCCTATTATTCCTAGAAAATTGAGAAGTTCCTGCGATAAATTCACATCATTCTGATAAACAACGCATAGTGATCCTACCGCCAGATTGTGGCATTTTACTGCTACACCTATATAGGTTTGTAGATGGTATGCCAAAACATTTGGATCCGAAAGCATGTAATCGGTTCTTTGAAGGTCATGTACTACAAGGGGATCATTTTTACTTAACTTAATTACATCGTAACAGATATGCCCATCAGGCATGTCAACAGATTTGTAGTCCGATGGGGTTTGCCACTGTCCGCGAGAACATAGCATCCCACCATCCAGCCTATTGTAAATAGCGCAGGTTGCTCCAAGTGTTTCACCGCACAAAGCCACTAAGCTATTGATATTTAAA
>CAILKW010000588.1 GCA_903834845.1 uncultured Bacteroidia bacterium
CTGAACCTGTACGTTTTGTTGGTGTTCCGAATTTTTTCCACATTAATCCAATGAAGATTTGATAGTCCCCTCCAATTTGTTTGCTAATAACATCTTGACCATCTATACCAATTGATGGATAAGTATTGTATTCCCATTTGAGTAAGTCTAGATGAAATTCATCTCTCGAACCGATTGTTCTATTTATTTCTAATACTACCTCTTCAGCGAGCTTTCTTTCTTCAGCGGTGTCCCCTGGAGAGGCTAAAAAAATCTTAAATAGTCTCATTTTTATTAGATTAATATTGATACTTTATTGGTTGCTGTTTCCTTAGTTAAGCTTACACCTAACGAAGGAATCAACACGCAGGGGTGGATTGCAGGCAATTTTCTGTCAATCCGAAAATTGGCCCAAGCGTAAAGATACACACCGAAAACCACTGCTGCCGCACTTGACGGGTAGCTGATTTTATGCGAAGGCCTCCTTCTGTCGTCTATTTGCATATTAGATAGTTAAGAATTGCTCAAAAAGAATTTTCGCATAATATTTTCCGTATCTGTTTATAATTACTTTGCTAAATAGAATAGGCAGAAGGTAAATAATTGTCAAAATCCATCCTAAATTTCTTGTAGCTATGTCCCCAGTGAAATATGAAGACGCAATAATTATTAAAGACACAATAAATGCTAAAAATGAGCCCCCTGTTAGATTTCTAAAAAACCCATATTCTATATTGTGTTGTAATAGCAAAATATTATCTCTTAGAACATTTCTAATTTGAGAAACAGTTGTTGCTATTAATTTTCTTGCTCTTGGCTTGTCGGCAGATTCTTCAATTACTGAAAGTAAACTAATGTCAAACTTGCTTTTTATTTTGTCTTCAAGTTTTTGCTTTATACTAGTTTCAAGTTCGTTATTGGATTTAAGTAAAAGGTTGGTAGTCGGCATATTAATTTCATCCTTAAAGTATAGGCGTTGAAATATTTCTTTCGAGATAAAACGATTTATTTGAACAAGTAAAAAAATAATTGCAGATGACAGTATAATATCAGTAACTGTTGGAAGTGCTGACTATATATTTTCAAATTTGTCATGATATATAGTTGCTACAAACTTGTTGTATAGAACTATTGCTGGTATTGATGTCAATACAGTTGGGAAAAGTCTTGCTTTAAAGTAGTAAGTATTGATTGCCATATTTACTTTGGAGCTGTAATGAATTAAATTAGTCATTAAGTATTATATTGAGGGCTTATTTGATAGTTCCATTCGCCATGAAATTCATCATTTTTCAAATTTAAACTTTTCAATTCTTTGTCTGTTACTTTAATTCCAATATCATACTTATTTTCATTTAAATGGCAGAACACCTCCAATCCTTTTGTGGTTGTCGTTGAGCCGATGAGGTTAATGATCACCTCATAACTTAACAATGGTTTTCCCCTCCAATTTTGTGCAATTTGAGCAAACAAACGGTGTTCAATCTTATTCCATTTGCTTGTCGCCGGTGGGAAATGGCAAACTTCAACAATCAGATTTATATCATTTGCTATTTTCTGTAATTCCCGCTTCCACAAACGACTTCGGGAACTGTTGCTCCCACCTCCGTCTGCAGTAATCAAAACTCGTTGGGCAGTAGGGTATAAGGGTTTTCCCATTTGGTTCCACCATCTTTTGATGGTTTCGGCTGCAAACTCAGCCGTGTCGTGGTCAACACCTACGCCCACCCAACCCTTGTTCAGAGTTTGGTCATATACTCCGTAAGAAATAGCTTTGCCTTCCGCGTCACTTAAAAAATCATATGCTTTTACCTTTTCAGGTTCTTTCTTCCTTCGGTATTCTTTGCCTACATTCTTGAAGTTGCCAACAAGCTCCCTCTTTTTGGCATCCACTGATATTACCGGTTGTTTTTGTGATTGGTATTCCTGTACTTTTCGATGGATATGCTCGAATTGGTCATTGCGGTCAGGATGGCTTTTCCCTTCATCTGTTTTCCTGTTTGCCTGTAAGCTAAAACCTTCTTCTTGAAGGATTTCACCAACCAAATTATGACTCACATCAAATCCACTGGATTTAAGTTCATCCGATAATTTCCGAAGACTCTTACTAGTCCACAGTAAAGGCGAATCAGGTTCTCCCCGAAGTGCTGGCTCAATTAACTTGGCAAGTTCAACTTTTATCCCCGGCATCTTTTCTGTAGCTTTTTTTCTGCCACCTCCCGGCTGCCGAATCCGTGAGAAATTGATGTTTTCAGGATTTGCCAACTCCTTGAGACCAGTTGATATAGTGGTCCGTGATACACCCGTTGCTTTGGACACTATGGCTATGCCTCCACGTCCAAGTACTTTTGACTCGGTTGCGTTAAAAAGCCTTCGGGATTTTTCATCTAAAAATGGCGATAGTACTTTGTTTCGCTCTGAAATTTTGCTTATCTCTTCCATGCGGTAAAGATAATACAATTCATTTGAATAAACAAGTTATATTATTACAGTTCC
>CAILKW010000589.1 GCA_903834845.1 uncultured Bacteroidia bacterium
AAGATAGGAATCGCAGATATCGACGACTTTTGGTTTGAAGGGCTCCAAACTCTTGGGCTTTTATTTGATCCAGAAACAGATGCAATTACAGGAACTCCTATAATTGCTGGGGAGCAATCTATAAAGCTATTACTTAAACGTAAAGGGTGGACCGAGGGTAAACCTATTTTTGACCGAAAATTGACATTGACAGTTAATCCCGATCCGCGTTCTTTGTGGAAAAATATACCATCCTTGCAAAGCGATCCTTATTGGAAACCCGATAGTGCCTTCCAGTTTTTGAAAGTGGAATCAACGAGCCACAGTACGAAAGCAGAACGAAAAGATGTTGTTGCGGCAAGTCAGCGCGGACGTTCGCACGCTCATGAAGGTATTTTCAGGGATGATGATTTCGGAATTGATTTTGATAAAAATACAAACTGGTACATCATTACAGTTGCCGATGGCGCCGGATCTGCCAAAGCTGCCCGTAAAGGTTCACAGATTGCCTGTCAAACCGTTGTCAATGTATGTAAGACTCAGCTTGAAAGTCGGCATAAAGATTTTGAGCTTCTTATTAAGGATTTTAGCAAAGATAAATCTGATGAAAACCGGAAGAAAGTTGGTGATGCCATTTACGGAATTGTAGGAACCGCTGTATTTAAAGCTTATAAAAACATTGAACAGGAAGCACTTAATTCAGGAAGGGCACTAAAGGACTTTTCGACAACTTTAATTGTATCTATCTGTAAGAAATTCAGATATGGTTGGTTTGTTGGTGCTTTTTGGGTAGGAGATGGAGGAATAGGAATTTACAATAAGGACAAAAGATTCTTAAAAGTGTTAGGTGAGTCTGACGGAGGTGAGTTTGCCGGACAAACACGCTTTCTTACAATGCCCGAAATCACTCAACCTGCCGAATTATACCGCCGGTTAAGATTTGATATTGTAGATGAATTTACTGCATTGATATTAATGTCTGACGGTATTACTGACCCCAAATTCGAAACAGATGCCAATTTGCTTAAAATCGAAAAATGGGATGAATTATGGGTGGATCTTTCAAAAGAGGTTGAATTTAAAGACAATAACGAACAATCAGCAGAACAACTATTAAAATGGCTCGATTTCTGGTCACCCGGAAATCATGATGACAGAACGATAGCAATACTTTTCTAATTATGGCAAATACCGTAAAAATCATCTCAACAGATGGAGCTTCCATTGAATTTGTGGACGAAATGATCGGTTCTGGAGGTATGAAAGATGTATATTTCAGCCCGGACAAGAGTTATGTTGTTGCATTTTTCCGCGATAAGCAGGACAATAACGCCAAAGACCGATTACAGAATATTACCGGTACTTATCGAGATCGTATTTTCAATCAGCAGGGCGGAGATTATTGGCAGGATCTATACTGTTGGCCCACAAAAATTGTAGAGTATAATGGTAAACTTGGACTTGTTTGTCCGACTTATCAAAAACATTTTTTCTTCTCAAAAGGGTCTGTCAACAACGATTTTTTAGGAATCAAAGGGAAAGAAAAAGAGGGAAAATGGTTTGCATCTGCTAAAAACCAAAACAAATTTCTGGCACCGGAGGAGAAAGGTGATTGGTTTAAATATTTTCAGATTTGTATTCGCATCAGTCGTGCCGTCAAGCGTTTACATGCTGCCGGACTTGCCCATTCCGATCTTTCGTATAAAAATGTTTTAATTGACCCTGCCACAGGAAAGGCTGCAATTATTGATATTGACGGATTAGTAGTACCTGGGAAATTTCCACCTGATGTATTGGGAACTCCGGACTTTATTGCACCTGAAGTAATTGAAACTAAACACCTTCCTATAAAAGATCCTGCACGAAAGGTTCCAAGTATTGCAACCGACCGTCATGCACTTGCAGTGATGATTTATATGTATTTACTTTATCGCCATCCTTTGAGGGGGGGAAAAGTAAACGACCTCGATTGTACAAAAGATGAAGAGCTGTCAATGGGTGCAAAAGCCTTATTTATTGAACATTCAACAGATAAAAGCAATCATGTAAAAGTGAACCAGTTGAATCCAAGTCAGCTTCCACAGGGAGATCCCTCAAAAATACCTTACACCGTTTGTGGCCCATATCTTAAAATATTGTTTGATAAGGCTTTTATTGAAGGTCTTCATAATCCTTCTTTACGACCTACAGCCAACGAGTGGGAAGATGCTCTCTTAAAAACTGTCGATCTGATGCAGCCCTGTCAAAATCAGACATGTTGGCACAAATGGTTTATATTCGACAATACCACAAGACCTAAATGCCCATTCTGCGGTACTGTTTATAAAGGTCAGTTGCCGGTACTTAATCTATACTCTTCACGTAAAGCAGGAACTTTTAACCCTGACAACTACAGGCTAATGGTTTATAACAACCAATACCTTTACCAATGGCATGTGAATCGCAACATTTCTCCAAACGAACGCCTTACTGAAGACCAGAAAAAACCCGTAGGTTATTTTGTTTTCCATAACAACAAATGGTTATTGATCAACCAACGCTTAAACGATCTTGAAGATAAAAGTCTTGGTGTAAAAATCCCTATTAATCAATCTGTTGAACTTACAGATGGCAAACAGATTCTCCTCTCAAAAGAAGAAGGTGGCAGATTGATAATTGTCCAGTTGGTTAAATGATAATTTGCACCATTCAAGTGATTTATAAGTTATATTTAAAATTAATGATATTTTGATTAAACATATTTCCTTTGATCTCTGGTTAACCTTGATCAAATCGCACCCTGAATTCAAAGAGAAACGAGCAGAATTTCTGAAAAAAGAGTTTAATCCTTTAGGTTATTCTGTGAAAAGTATCATGGAAATCGTACAGAATACCGACAAGGTCTGCGACAGATTAAATGAAATTAACGGGGGCAAAATTCAAACTGAATTTATGTATAGGAGAATTCTGTTGAAGCTTGGAAATGATTCAAAATCTGTATCTGATGATCTGCTTTTCAGGATTAAATTAACGGTCAATGATTTGTTTATGAACCTTCAGCCAATATTTCTGAATCCATCAATTCAGTCAATCTTACATTCTCTAAAAAAAGATGGTTACCTCTTAAACATTAGCAGCAACACCGGTTTTATTGAGGGAAAAATAATGGTTGCAACACTACAGAATCTGAATATTCTGGAGTATTTTGATTTTTGCATCTTTTCTGATGAGATCAAAGCATCAAAACCGTCTTCACTTTTTTTCAATAAAATACTCGAAAAAATTTCCGTGAAAAAATGGGAAGTATTACATATAGGTGATAATCTTAAAGCTGATTATGAAGGAGCAACAAAATTCGGATTTAAAGGATTATATATTAATAATCAACAATATACACTTAATGATATTAAAAGACACTTGCGAAAGAACGATTGAAAAGTTTAGTGCATTCCAGGTCTCCGACCCCAAAAAGTTTGATTTTCCGGCTGAAAAATACTCGAAGTTTAAATTTGGATCAAACAACGTGGCAGGCGAGTTTGGAAATACACTGGCAGATAGATTTATCAATCAGCTTTTTAAATTCAGTTATGACGGAGAACCAATTGTTGTTTTGCCAAGTGCTTACTCCCACATTCCAACTGCTTCCTGTTATATGACTTTTCATTTTATTGACAAACTCAATCATTTTCTTTACAAAAACGGATATCCTCCTTGCGAAATGGGTAAGATTCATCGAAATGTTACTTATCGGGAAGATTACGGTGGGATGACTTCCGAGGAACGCTATAATCTGATCAAAGGAGATAAATTTCATATAGATGAAGCATTTTTAAAAGACAAAATTTTGATTTTTATTGATGATATAAAAATTACAGGAACGCATGAGCGAATCATTATCAAAATGTTAGATGATTATAATATTCAAAATCATTGTTATATGCTTTATTTTGCAGAACTCACCGATCCTGCAATATGTCCTAAAACAGAAAACTATCTCAACCATTTTTTTGTAAATGACATTTCTGATCTTACCTCAATTATAAGTCAGGATGATTTTAAATTCAATACACGAATTGTTAAATATATATTAAATTGTGACCACGATATATGTTTGCAATTCCTGAAAAAACAGGATCAAACCTTTATCAATGCTTTATATTTCAATGCATTAGGAAACGAATACTATAAATTTAACGAATACAAAACCAACTTGCTGGCAATTGAAAAGCTTGTGATAGTTTAATTCCATATTGGATAAATAAATATCTTTAAGCAGAATTAATTAGTATGTAAAAACACAAAAAAAAGAATAGATGGAACACAAAAAACACTACACAGGCCTCACTAATGAGCAGGTAATTGAAAGTCGAAAAAAATACGGGAACAATTTGCTCACTCCGCCAAAGCGCGATCCGTTATGGAAACTATTTCTTGAAAAATTTGAAGATCCAATTATCAGGATTCTTTTAATCGCTGCATTCCTTTCGTTGGGTATTGCTTTTGTGCACAATGAGTTTGCTGAGACTATAGGTATTTTTTGCGCAATCATTCTGGCAACAGGAGTTGCTTTTTGGTTTGAGATGGATGCCAATAAAAAGTTTGACATTCTTAATCAGGTAAATGATGAAACCCTAATAAAGGCAATTCGGAACGGAAATGTGAGCGAAATACCCAAAAAAGATATTGTCGTTGGTGATATTCTTTTACTCGGAACCGGCGAAGAAGTGCCTGCTGACGGTGAACTAAAAGAGGCTATTTCATTGCAGATAGATGAATCTTGTCTTACAGGTGAGCCAATAATTGATAAAACAACAAATCAGGATGAGTTTGATGAAGAATCAACTTATCCCTCCAACTGGGCCATGCGTGGTACAAAAGTCATGGATGGCCATGCTGTGATGGAGGTTAGAAATGTTGGAGATGCCACGGAATATGGAAAAGTTGCTGAAAAATCAACTGAGATGTCGGGCGAAGAAACTCCTCTGAATAAGCAGCTTGACGGTCTCGCCAAATTTATTGGTGTAGTTGGTTTCGGACTTGCCGTTCTGACATTCAGTGCCTTGTTTATTAAAGATTTATTTTTTGGTAAGCCCGAGGACGCACCTACTCTTGTTCAGCTTGGGTCGGTCGGCATGGTTATTCTCTCGGCACTCGTCGCCCTTGCAAAAGTATGGATGCCCATTATTTATGATGGATACGAACTACTTGGAATAAAAAAAGAGCTTCCTAAAAGTATTGAAGAAGGTGGTTGGTTTAAATGGTTCGGCTTCGGTTTTGTAACTTTTCTCCTTTTTGTGCTGGTAGGATTTGTTTTTGGAATCAATCCTTTGAACACAACCTCTTGGGTAAGTGTAGAGGTGGCCGGAAGAATTCTTCAGTATTTTATGGTTGCAGTAACTCTGATTGTAGTAGCAGTGCCTGAAGGTTTGCCCATGAGTGTTACCCTGAGTTTAGCTTTGAGTATGCGTAAAATGCTGCAAGCCAATAATTTAGTTCGAAAGATGCATGCTTGTGAAACTATTGGTGCAACTACTGTTATCTGTACAGATAAAACAGGAACCCTTACTCAAAACAGGATGCAAGTTGCACATACAATTTTTTTCGGATTGATAGACCAGCAACTTTCAGGAGATGATTTGAGTAGTCTCATCAAGGAAGGAATATCTGTAAACTCAACGGCATATCTTGATTTCTCAGATAGTCAGGTAATTAAAACTTTAGGAAACCCAACTGAGGCAGCTTTGTTATTGTGGCTGCATAATAATGAAATCAATTATTTGGAGCTACGTGAAGATGCTTCTGTTTTTGAGCAACTTACATTTTCGACAGAACGAAAATTTATGGCTACAATTGTAGATTCTCCTTTGCTTAATAAGAAGGTTCTCTACGTAAAAGGAGCACCGGAGATTGTACTGTCAAAATGTAATGAAGTCCTTTTTGAAGGCGAGAAAAAAACCGTTGCAGCAGCTACAGGACTGATTGAAGATTTGTTGCTGAAATATCAGAATCAGGCTATGCGTACTTTAGGATTTGCTTATGAAATAATTGAAGATGGAGAAGATCGTTTTTTTAATGGCAATCTTACAAACACTAACCTGACATATCTTGGAGTTGTTGCCATTTCGGATCCTGTTCGCGAAGATGTACCGGGAGCTGTTGAAAAATGTTTGATAGCGGGTATTGATGTGAAAATCGTCACAGGAGACACACCCGGAACTGCAAGGGAAATTGGACGACAAATCGGTATTTGGAACGATAGTGATCATGTACAAAATATTATTACAGGAGTTGAATTTGAGAATTTAAGTGACGAAGAAGCCGCAAAACGTGTTCAACACCTGAAAATAATGTGTCGTGCAAGACCAACAGATAAACAGAGATTGGTACAACTACTTCAGAAAACAGGTTCTGTTGTAGCTGTTACTGGTGACGGAACAAACGATGCACCTGCCCTGAATTTTGCACATGTTGGATTATCAATGGGATCGGGAACAGCAGTGGCCAAAGAAGCCAGCGACATAACGCTGCTCGATGATTCCTTTAACAGCATTGCCACTGCGGTAATGTGGGGACGGTCGTTATACCAGAATATTCAGCGGTTTATACTGTTCCAATTGACTATCAACGTAGCCGCTCTGGTTATCGTTTTACTCGGCTCAATAATAGGTCATCAGTTGCCTTTAACAGTAACTCAAATGCTTTGGGTTAATTTGATAATGGATACATTTGCTGCAGGTGCCCTAGCCTCCCTTCCGCCAAACGAAAAGGTGATGCAAAACAAACCCCGGAAATCAACCGATTTCATTATTACCCCACCAATGCGATCTACAATTTTATTTGTCGGATTTGCATTTGTGATCTTGCTGATGGGACTTCTTTACTATTTTACTGAAAATGGCGTTATTAGCCCATATAATTTATCACGGTTCTTTACTATTTTCGTTTTGCTGCAATTTTGGAATATGTTTAACGCAAAAGCTTTTGCAACAGGAAAATCGGCATTCAGTAATATGGAACAAAGTATTGGTTTTATCATAGTTGCCTTTGCAATTCTCATTGGTCAAATTCTTATTGTGCAATTTGGTGGCGATGTCTTCCGTACAGTACCCCTTTCATTAAAAGACTGGTTTATAATTATTGGATCAACATCATTAGTTCTTTGGATTGGCGAATTAAAAAGACTGATCAACAAGATTTAGGATGACAACAAAGCCAAAGTAAAGTTAAAGTATATTAAACACTTTAAACTATTGGAGTTATTTTGATGTCTGACAAATACTTTTGCGGGATTTTTGTACGCATTTGAAACAAAAATTAGTAAATAATAAATTTAAAAATTTCAAGTTATGGAAAGCATAAAAAAAATTGCATCAATTCTGGCAATTGCTTTTGTCGGAGCCATTTTAGCTGTCTTTTTATATTCAAAATTTAATAAACAGACAAGTGAAGTTTCATTACAGGGAACATCTCCTGTACAATTAACAAGTTTAGTTTCTCCAGCGAGTCCTCAGGCGCAATTACCTGATCTTACCCAAGCGGCAGAGAAGAGTGTTCATTCAGTAGTTCATATAACTACCAAAGTGAAAGCTCAGAGTTACGGAAGCGGAGACAACCAGCTTTTCGATTTTTTCTTTGGTCCAAGAGGTTATAATCAACCAAGAGGTTATAATCAGGAACCTGAATACAACTTGGGTGCAGGTTCAGGCGTAATTATTAATTCTGATGGTTATATTGTTACAAATAACCATGTTATCGAGGATGCTGATAATATTGAGGTGGTTCTGAACGACAACCGAAAATTCACCGCTAAGGTAATCGGTCGTGACCCTAATACAGATATCGCTCTGGTTAAGATTGATGCAAAAGAACTACCCTTTTTGGTTTGGGGAAATTCAGAGTCTCTGAAATTGGGTGAGTGGGTTTTAGCCGTTGGCAATCCATTCAATCTAACATCAACGGTAACTGCCGGAATTGTTAGTGCGAAATCAAGAAGTATTGGAATCATGAGCGGTCAATTGCCTCTCGAGTCATTTATTCAGACCGATGCTGCCGTAAATCCAGGAAACAGCGGTGGTGCACTTGTAAATGCCAGTGGCGAATTGGTAGGTATTAATGCTGCAATTGCTTCAAAAACAGGTTCTTATTCGGGCTATTCTTTTGCTGTTCCTGCCTCTATTGCGCGGAAGGTTGTTGAGGATCTAAAACAATTTGGTGAAGTTCAAAGGGCTCTGTTAGGCGTAGAAATAAGAACTGTTGATGATAATCTTGCCAAAGAAAAAAGTCTTGGAAAAATTGAAGGTGTATATGTTGCAAGAGTAACCGAAGAAGGTGCAGCTCGTCAGTCAGGAATTAAAGAGGGTGATGTTATTGTAGTTGTCAATGGTAATCAGGTAAATACTGTTGCTGAATTACAAGAGCAAATAGGAAAATACAGACCTGGTGATAAAGTTGGCATAAGTGTGAAAAGAAGCGGTGACATAAAGCAATTCAGTGTAGTTCTGCGAAATACAAAAGGTGATACATCAATTGTCAAGGAATCGTTTTCAGTTTTGGGCGCAGAATTTGCTGCAATTACGGAAAAAGACAAGGAGCGACTCAAAATAGACGAAGGGATGCAAGTGATAAATCTGAGCAACGGCAAATTAAAAGAGGCTGGTGTAAAAATAGGTTTTATTATTACCGACATAAACAAAAGTTCCGTTTCAAGTGTTGAAGATATTAAAAGGGTTCTTTCACAATCAAGCAACAGAAAACCAATTTTGGTTGAAGGAGTTTATCCTAATGGTGATTGGACTTATTATGTTTTCAAAATGGAAGAATAACGTTGATAAATAAAGGAAAAATAAAAATTAAATACCGCAAATTTGGTATTGTACAAAACCACAAATGTTTGTAACTTTGCAAACTTTTTAATCGGAGAGCATGAGACAATTAAAGATTACAAAATCCATAACGAACCGCGAGAGTGCATCGCTTGACAAGTACCTTCAGGAGATCGGTAAAGAAGAACTGATTACTGTGGAGGAAGAGGTCGAATTGGCACAACGCATAAAAAAAGGCGATCAGGCTGCACTTGAAAAACTTACGCGAGCTAACTTACGGTTTGTGGTTTCTGTAGCAAAACAATATCAAAATCAAGGTCTTAGTTTACCTGACTTAATCAATGAAGGTAATCTTGGACTTATTAAAGCTGCCGAAAAGTTTGACGAGACACGTGGTTTTAAGTTCATCTCCTATGCCGTTTGGTGGATTCGCCAGTCAATTCTTCAAGCTTTGGCTGAACAGTCAAGGATAGTTCGCTTGCCTTTAAATCAGGTTGGGTCGTTAAATAAGATAAATAAAGCTTACTCAAAATTCGAACAGGAACACGAAAGAAGACCTTCACCCGAAGAATTGGCAGATCAGCTTGAACTTCCTGCTGAAAAAGTTGCTGATACATTACGCGTTTCAGGAAGGCATGTTTCTGTTGATGCTCCGTTTGTTGACGGCGAAGACAATAGTTTGCTTGATGTTCTTATCAATAACGATTCTCCAAGTGCCGACAGACTTCTTATTGATGAATCGCTTTCGCGCGAAATCGAACGTTCATTAACTACCTTGACAGAGCGTGAAGCTGATATTATCAGGATGTTTTTTGGAATTGCTTGTCAGGAAATGACACTTGAAGAGATCGGCGAACGTTTTGGTTTAACCCGTGAGCGTGTAAGACAAATTAAAGAGAAAGCTATCAGACGTTTGCGCCACACTTCGAGAAGTAAATTGCTTAAAACTTATTTAGGATAGACGCTACAAATCATATTTTAGAAAGCCCTTTTCTTGATGGAGAAAAGGGCTTTTTTTGTAGTGAAATAACCTGCATACAGGCATAAGCTACTTGTATTTTGCTTTCAATTGTAGGTTTATCTGAGTAGAATCATCAATTTTCAGCTAATGTTAACTAATTATTATTCAACCATTTTAATTGTATTCTCATTGCTTCGTTGTTGTTTTCATACAGAACAATTCCTTTATTTATTATTTCATGGGAATAAGTACTTTGTAATTCAATAAACCGCTGATACATAGGTTTTGTATAGACAATTAGATCTATGGCAACCTGTTTATTGATCTCATAAATCTGCCTTTTAAACTT
>CAILKW010000590.1 GCA_903834845.1 uncultured Bacteroidia bacterium
AAGCGTTGGGCTATCCTTTTATCCGAGAACACTTTTTTAAAGTACCGGTCGTAATTCAATGGTGCTAAATACATTGAAGAATATTTTTAATTATATGATGCAAAGTTAATCAATTTTTTGCCGGATTTATTTTTCAGACTATATTTATTCAGCGAACGAGTAAATCTTTGTTTCCCTCTGTACCAAATAAATGTTTGAAACAGAAATTGGAATTTTTTATGGCATAAAATTTTCATGTCAAAAGGTACTTTAAGCATTAAATTTACTTGTACAAATAAATATTATTTCACAAAAAAAGCGGAACCTTTTAGTGTCCCGCCTTTTGAGTTTATTTCTGATTTAACAATTTGATTCGCTGAAGATTTTTTCTTCGTTTGAATTTTAACCTTATCACATAGTCAAGGTAGTATAATGCCGGTACGAATACTAATGTAAGGAATGTGGCAAAACTTAATCCGAAGATAATAGTCCAGGCCAATGGTCCCCAAAAAGCTACATTGTCACCACCAAAGTAAATGTGCGGATTTAATTCGGTGAACATTTTCACAAAACTGATATTCATGCCTACTGCAAGCGGTACAAGTCCTAACATGGTTGCGGTTGCTGTCAACACTACTGGAGTAATACGGGTTCTGCCTGCTTCAATGATGGCGTTGCGGGTTTTTAAACCACGTTGTTTCATCACATCGCTGAACTCTACAATCAATATTCCATTTCGCACTACAATTCCACCAAGTGCAACTACACCGAGACCGGTCATCATAATTACAAGATCCATCTTGAATATGATCACTCCAAGTAAAACACCAATAATACTGAATATTACTTCACTAAGAATAATAATGGTTTTGCTGATAGACCCAAACTGGGTAATAAGGATAAAGAAGATAATGCCGAGTGCTATAACCATGGCTTTCATCAGGAATGCTGTAGTCTCATCCTGATCTTCCTGTTCGCCGGTCAGTTTAAATGCAGTCCCTTCGTGAGCATTGAAATTAGCAGCAATTTTCTCAATCTTGGGAACTATATCGTTGGCCGAATAACCCGATAGTACGTTGGAATAGACAGTAATTACACGTTTTTGATCAAGCCTTTTTATACCGGCATACGATGTTGAATAATTGATTTTTGCAACAGTTGACAGAGGTACGCTCCTGAGTTGTCCGCTGTTCATGTCGCGGTAGGTAATCTGAAGATTAACTAAGGCGTTGATGTTTTCACGTGTAACTTTATGATAACGTAAGGTAATCGGATATTCATCTTCATACTGTTTGAATTTCGAAATCTCTTTCCCGAATAAAGCTGTACGAATCTCAAGACCAATCTGACCTGTTGAAAGACCCTGACGCATTGCACGATCCCGATCAATGTCAATAATTATTTCAGGCGAATTCATCTCAAAGTCAGTTTTCAGCTCTTCGATTCCGGGTATCCTCAACGAATCGAGATAATCTCTGAAAGCGTAAGCATCTTCAACAAGATAATCAAGGTTTTCGCTGGTAACCTCTATATTGATTGGCTTTCCGGTTGGCGGTCCCATTTGGTTTTTATCCACAGTCACTTGAGCTCCAGGAATATCAGCAACCCCTATTCGCATCATTTCCATATATTTGGTTGTCGAAATTCCTGTGGTTCTCAGTTTATGCTCGATAAAATTG
>CAILKW010000591.1 GCA_903834845.1 uncultured Bacteroidia bacterium
ATGTTAAATTATTATTGTATTTCATTGATATAGAGGATGTTAAAATATTTGCCTAAAAAAGTTATCAACAATTTATTTTTTTTATCACATTTACAATGTTTGATTAACTAATTTTGACATTACGGATGGACACTAATTAGTTCGGCCATTGCGCTAAGAGCAAAAATATGACCTATTGCTTCATCACTGCTGGTTGTTGATTTCCAATCCCATTCTGGATCTTTTGCGCGTTGCCACCTGTCAGGATCTGATAATCTTTCTATGTTTCCTCTTCGTTCAAACGACCGTGATGGAAAACCAATATCATTGGAATTGATAGTGTAAAGCCTTTCCATGGCATCTAATGATTCAAGGCAGTTTTGCAAAGCATCATCCGATTTGGTTACTGCATACCTGAAAATTTCTCCACCGAGGTACATCGAGGTCCATAATCCATCGTTGTCGGAATCTTTTAGAAAACCTGTTGAGAGATCCCCTTTTTTCAATCCTTCCAGTGAAGCGTTGAATCCATTTCTGATATGACGTTCACGAACCTGTTTTTCGAAATACATCGCTTTGTCTTCCAACGTCATAAGTTTGAAACATATCTGCCCCAATCCTTTATTGGTTAGCACTAAAACTGAATTTTCTGGTCCTTCTGCTATGTGACTTACAAGATCGCCCGGTAACCAACGTTCGCCATTGTAATAATTGTATTTTCCATCTTTGCGCAGCATAAATGCGCCGAAAGTTGACCCAAACCAAACTTTACCATTTATCTCTTTCACAGAGGTTATTTCCGTACATGGGATTTTTTGATGTATAGTGCCAACTTGTTTTTTAGTAGAATTATTTATCTCAATGTAACCGTTAGTTGTTCCGATAATGGTTTTACTCCCGTTACCGACAATATCAAAGGATGTAAAATATGCACCTTCAAAAACAGTTGTCAGCTTTTTTTCTTTCAATGAAAACGTTGTCAATGAATTACCACCCAAAATCCAAAACAAATCATTCGCTGCTGAATATCTGATATCAATGATTGCATCAGTTATTTTTCCTGACCATAGGATTTTGGAATCTTTTAAACATTTTATGGCAGAACCGTCTGAAACCAAAAACGTAAAATCGGGTCCTCCGGCAAATATTCGTGCTTCCGGCATTTCGTGTTTCGAGAACAAGCTACCTGCCCAGGCATTGCTTAAAATTGCAACATTATCGAGGTAAACAAATTGATGATCGTAAACGCTAATATTCCCTATTTTTTTATCTGACAAAGGACGATATGATTTGTCGGGAACTATAGTTCCGGGATAGAGAAACGCACCTGAAAATGGTTTTGTCAGTCCATCATTTGATAATATCTGAATAACCCCATTCCTGTCGGAAAAGACTTTTAGCAATTTCTTCGTCTCATCATTCAGATAGTATTTTACACTATAATCCTGAGTGAATGGAACATCATTAAAAACAGGATGAGCCGTTATAACTGTCTGCGCAAACAGTATGGTATTTAAAAGCAGCAAAAAAGCTGTGAAAAATTGGGTAAATATTTTGATCATAATTTGTATTTAACAGTTTAATTTTCCGATTACGATGTTTCCCGTGTGTATTTGAAAAAAAGGGTGCTGCTTTTTCAAAACAGCACCCTTCAAAACAGTGTTACTCAATAATTATTTTTGAATCCACATTTTGGATGATGGGAGGTCTTTTCCACCCAGCACTACAACAGCAGCAGCATAATTTTCTTTGTTATTACTTGCCTCATCCAACGGATAAGTATAACGGTAAGGGTAAGTATATGACGAGAACGATGGAGCTATTTTACCGACAAATGCGGGCTTACCGGTTCTAAAATAGTCAGTAAAAGCTTCAACTTGATTAGTAATCAGTAAGGATAGCCATTTCTGCAAAGCAATCTTGTCAAGATCAGCTGTAGTTCCATCCAGAGCCACACCGGCTTTAGCACAATAGGCAGCATAATTATCAATTATTTGGTCAGAGCCAATATGTGTTGCGGGTTTATTACCATCAACAACCTGCCATCTTGCAAAGGACAATTTTATCCCCTGTTCATAGAAGTCTTTCACAGTACCAGCTGAAATCCACCCATTTTTGCGAGCTTCGGCAAGCAGGAACATCATCTCACTTGATTCCATTAATACAGCCTTTAGACGAGCATCTTTGGTTAGTGAAATCAGGGTTGAGAATCCTGTTAAACGCCGGTTATCATAAACACTGTGGCCTCCTGTTAAATTACTGCCACTGTATTGAGTGTGAACACTTGTCGGATTTGGCGTACCAAACCATTTTGCATCGAGTAAATAGGGTACTGTAATAGGAAGTCCGTTTAAATCACGTCCGGCAGCAGATAAACCAGTAGTTGGAATCCCACTTACGGGATCATAAGTAACTGCGTAAGTAAAACCATTAATCTTAACATTTTCGGTTGTTTTAACAGTTTTACTTGAGATTGGAGTAAGAACCGGAGCAAATATTACATACATACGAGGGTCATCAAGAGCAACCATTTGATCAATTAAATACTTGGTTGGCTTTTGCTCATAAAACTCATTGCCACTGCCCCAAAGGGTTTGAAGATACCAAGCATCAGAAACTTGGGTACCATAAAAACTTAGGGATGCATTATCGGTTATCGCAGCCATATATTTGTTGCCACTTGCAATTACCTGCATTTCGGTACCAAGATCCTTACCTGCTTTTTTAAACGCTTCGTAAGAGTGAGCCATCAAACGGAATTTCAGGGAATTAGCAAATTTCACCCATTTTGTCCTGTCTCCTCCAAAAAGCACATCCTGATTGGAAGGAAGCCCAGCACTACCGGCATCAGACAAAACCTTAACTGCATTATCCAACATCAAAAACATAGCTTCGTAAACTGCTTTTTGAGTGTCGAATTTAGGGAATATATTTCCCTTACGACCCTGAACTGCTTCAGTGAATGGAACATCTCCATATTTTTCAGTAAGATATGCGCCAACAACACATTTAAGGATATCACCAGCAGCTACTGTCGCCAGATTACCTTCTGCTGTTCCCAATTCGGTAACAGCCGATAGAGTGCGAAAACAGGATGAGTAAGGATTCATACCCTGCATATCCCAGTTTTGCTCATAAGCTGTATAAAAATTAGATACTAAATCACCAGAATAACAATCCATAAAATACTGCATACATTGACCTCTTGGTGCATCTTTTGCGGCTGAGCCATAAGCTTTAGCAACATCAACAATTGCAGTGGTTAATTGAAAACGCGAGTAAGTAAAATAATTGACATTAAAAGATGTCTGTCTTTCATCTATTCGCAGTTGGTCGGTACAAGACGTACCCATTACCACCATCAAACATGCGGTAATATATAATAATAACTTCTTCATAATCATTAATTTTATTATTTATTATCACGATTCATTAAAAGTTAACTGCAACTTTTATACCCATTGTACGAAGCGGTGGCAGTCCGAATTGTGTAATACCCATACCGGAAATACCATCCCTAAATGCAGTTTCAGGATCCTCTTTCATTCTGTTTTTGGCCCAAAACATAACATTTTTGGCATAAGCTGTTACAGAAATATCCTGACAATGAAGTTTCTCAGCAACAGACCTGTTAAGTTTATATGTAAGGTTTATCTCCTTAATTTTAAACACAGTTGCATCATGTGTCCTGAACTGAGCACCATTCCACAACATTGTTCCCTCCATGTTATACGGATTCACATAAAGAGTATATAATGGATCAGCACCATTTTGGATATAATAATCATCCGGGAGGCTGAGTTTTTGATCAGGGGTCATTTTAGATAAATCTCTGTTAGGATCAATATATACGGTTTTCCAATATCCAAAATACCTACTGTCGCCATTATACCATGTCATTAAATCTTGCTGAAGCGCCTGAAAATCTTCAAAACCCGGCTTGGTAAACATGTCGTCAGGGTTTGGCATACTTGGAAGACCGCCTGCGAAACGTCCTCCGACCCAGTACTCATCATACTTATCTCCGTAAATGGCTTTGATATCAGCCATACCATCATCCACCATAATTTTTTGTGTTTCAGAGATAAATACACCACCTAATCTCAAACTTGTTACAATACCAAAGTTCCAGTTTTTATAGGTAACATCGGTACTAAAACCGAGAATTGCATCAGGATTCATGTTGCCGAGATAACCAACTTTTCTAATATTATCGGTTGTTCTGATGGATTCATCAAGAACACCTTCCATGCCTGACAACATCATACCTTTATATTTTCCTGTCTGGATATATGAAATTGGTCTTTGAGCATATAAATCACCAACTTTTGAACCTTTAAACAGTGAGAGGAATGCTGATCCTTCGTAACTATAAAATTTTTCTGCAAATCGTGAATCCAAATCTTTAATGATAGATTTATTTGTCGAAGCATTGGCAGTTACTCTCCATTCCCAATCTTTGTTTCGAACTGGTACTACGGTAATAGAGGCTTCAATACCTGTGGACTCAACAGCTCCCATATTAGTCAGCATTGAACTAAAACCAGAAGAAGCAACTACAGGAAGTTCTTGTATCTGATTGATGTGATCTTTGGAATATGCAGTAAATTCACCAAGTATTCTATTGTTAAATAATCCAAAATCAAATCCAATTTCTTTGGTAATATTTAATTCAGGATTGATATTTGCATCAACAAGACTTCCTCCAACTGTTCCCATTGTTACTCCATTCCAATTCGTACCTGAAATTCCGTAACTATCCATATTTACCGGGCGTCCAATACCATATCCAGTTTCGGCATATCCACCTCTAAGCTTGAGGAGAGTTGCCCAACTTCCCAGATTCTTAAATGTTTCGGTAGCAATCCAGCTTAAAGATGCACCAGGGTAGAAATGATTGTCTTTTTCATGATCTAAAATACCAACCCAGTCATTACGTCCTGATAATTCAAGATAAACCATACTTTGCCAACCAATTGAAGCAGTAGCATAAGCTCCGTAACTTCTGGAAGAATATCCCCGGTTGAAATAAGCACTCTGTCTGACAGCAGCAGGCAAAGCATTAAAGTTGAATGAATTAGGAGTAGCTAACTCATTACCGCCAAAGCCGGAACTATTTGCCTCAGTGAAATTGTATGAAAAACCGGCCAAGCCGTCAACAGAAAGCCTGTTATCAAGGAAAATTTTGTTATAGGCTAACATCGCATCTGTCTTGATACCAAGATTGTTTGAATGTTGCTGGTCGTAACCACCTTTGGTATATGCTTCAGAACCCCAAGAAGCTTTTCTCTCAAAGGCAAAATTTTCATGACTTAAACCTGAACGTAATGTAAAGTTAAGAGGATTACTGATTTTCCAATCCAATTGTACTTTTCCGAAAAATACATCTTTTGAATACGTTCTGATAATATTTTCAGCAGCAAAATAAGGGCCGTTTTTTCCAATGGCTTGATCAAAACCACTACTATTTACCCTACTTAAACGAGCTTCACCCGGGTTTTTCAAATAAGGAGTATTTTGATAAGTGCCAACCCAGTCGTTTAACCAGGTACTTGCTTGTCTCCATTCAGACATTGGTGGCAAATTGACCGGCATTGACATGGCATGAGCAAGCGGATTATCCTCTCTTTTTCCATATACATGCGACTGGTTAGGGACAAATGTACGGGAATAAGATGCCTGAGAATTAAACTTCACTTTTTCATTTAGTTTATAGGTAGCGTCAAAAGAAACATCATTGCGTTTAGATTGGTTACTGGGAACAACCGCCTTATAACTCATATTGCCATAAGTCAACCGATAATTTCCCTTGTCGTAATTTCCTGTTATCGCCACGTTATTATCGTTCATGACACCGGTTTCAAGGAAGGCAAGCAAAGGATCTTTGTCTCCACGAGCCTGAAGAACTGATGTTTCCCACTGTTGAGTAAGCAAGTTCCAACGAGGAATAGGAACATTATTGACCTTGTCGTCAATAGCCCAACCTAAGCCATACTTATCTTCAGTAAATGGTCCTCCGTCTTCATCACCCTGAAAAAATTGTCTTTGAATAGGAGGTGAGCTGTAAGCCTGATCAAAGGAAATTGAACTGTTGACAGAAATACCCAACCCTTTTTTTGCCTTACTTCCGTCTTTTGTAGTAATCAAAATAACACCGTTACCTGCAATTGAGCCATAAAGTGCAGCAGCACTGGCACCTTTAAGGATAGATATACTCTCAATATCATTAGGATTGATCGTTGACATATAGTTTCCGACGTCAATACCGGAAGAAGTTCCAACTGTGTTTGTTGCAACAGGAATACCGTTTAGAACTACAAGTGGCTGAGTCTCATTGTTAATATTACCACTTGTTCCCTGCATAATACCTCTTAGGGAAGTAGCACCTCGAATATTTACCATAACCGAAGATGTTGGAGCTGAAGTAAGGCTGTTCATTTGAACACCGGTTACCTTTCCTTCCAATGATTTCAGAGCATTAGTTACACCGCCTGTTTCAAGGTTTTCACTGTTGACGGAAGAAATATTGTAGCCAAGTGCACGTTTTTCTTTCTTCATTCCCAAAGCAGTTACCACAACCTCTTCCACGCCGATGCTTATCGCAACCATTGTTACATTTATAGCAGTTTTACCATTAACTGCTACTTCCTGGCTTTGCATTCCAACGAAGGAAAAAACCAGAACAGATTGGTTATTAGGCACTGTAAGGCTGTATTTACCATCCAGATCGGTAACTACACCTGCAGTTGTTCCCTTTACCACGATAGTCGCCCCCGGAAGTAATTCTCCTGAGGAACTCTTAACAACACCGCTCACTTTGACCTGGGAAAATGTGTTACTTGTAAAAAGAACACACATACCCAGTAGGAGCATTTGAAAGATTTTTCTTTTCATAGTTAAATAATTAATAGTTTATAATGACTCATTTAATACACTCCATAGAAGTCTCATTCAAGAAATATCCACAGCTACAAAGATTTACTATTTGAAAAGATGAAGTTTATGGAATCTTAATCATTTTACATGAAATATTAACATTCTACGTCGAATATTAACAATCGTTTGATTGCTAAACCGATTTAACTTTAATTTTACGTTAAGATTCAACTACAAGTTAGTTAATTATTCGTAATTTGAGAATTCCATTTTAATCAAACACTAAACATCAACTTTTGAGGGACTACATCCATGCTTTGTTTATGGCACAAAGGATTCGATCTGATCA
>CAILKW010000592.1 GCA_903834845.1 uncultured Bacteroidia bacterium
ATGGTAAAATAAAATGTTGAACCTTTGTCTTCTTCGCTTTCAACCAATAGTTTTCCGTCATGCTTTTCAATAAAATCTTTGCAAAGCAGTAATCCCAAGCCTGAACTTGGTTCGTCTTCGGTGCCGATTCTATTTGTTTTAACATCAAGCCTGAATAAATTTTCAATCAATGAAGGACTCATTCCGATTCCTGAATCTTTAACCGCTATTTCAATGTTTTTTCCATCCTTAGCTTTTGCCGAAATGGTTATTTTACCTCCTTTGTGAGTAAATTTTACGGCATTTGAAAAGAGATTCCGGATTACTGTTTGCAACATGTTACTGTCCGCAAAAACTGTTGTGTCATTCGGAATATCTATAATTATATCAATACTCTTATTTTTTGCAGATTCCCTTATCATTGTTACACTTTCGTCAACCACCTTTATTAGTTTAGTTACTTCAGGTTTAAAAGGTATTTTTCCCTGTTGCATACTTGACCAATGCAACAGGTTTTCGAGCAAACGGAAAAGATTTGTGGCTGAGATTCTCATGTCAACAGCAATCTCCTGAAGTTCCTTCATTGTCAGGCTCGGTAATTCTTCTGCCATTATTTGGGTAAGCCACAAAAATCCATTAAAAGGGCTACGCAAGTCGTGAGCAATGATAGAGAAAAATTTGTCTTTGGTGGCATTAAGTTCTAAAAGTTCTTTACTTTGGTTCTGAAGCACATTCCGCTGTTGCTGAAGCTCGTTTTTTTGTTGCTCAAGCTCGTTTTTTTGTTGCTGAAGCTCTCTCCTTTGATTGTAAATATTCAGATGCGTTGCTACTCTGGCTTTAACTTCTTCGGGCTTGAAAGGTTTGGTTATATAATCAGCACCTCCTGATGTTAAAGCTTTTACAATATCATCGGTATCGTTTAGAGAGCTTATGAATATAATTGGCACATCATTTAAAGAGGGATTTTTCTTTAAGCGACTGCAAACCTCGAAACCATCCATTTCAGGCATCATAATATCGAGCAGTATCAAGTCTGGTTTCTCCTTTTCTGTAACCTGCAACGCAATCTCACCGTTAAGAACAGAACGGATTCTATATCCATCAGGTTTAAGTATATTACCCAGCACTTTAAGATTGTCGGGAACATCATCAACGATAAGAATGTTTGGAACGATAGGAACTCTTTCTTCTACAGTTTTCATAATAATTGAAAGTTTAAAAATTGTTTTATTTTGATGTTCAACCTTTTCAGGGTTGATGATTTATTTGTTCTGCAGTGGGTTTCACGCCACGGTTAATCAAGTTCAACCCTTTCAGGGTTGCGGGCTCACCGGTTTCATAATCCGTGGGTTTCACGCCACGGTTATTCAAGTTCAACCCTTTCAGGGTTGCGGCCTCGCCGGTTTATTTGTGTCTTTGCGACATTCTGATATTTAGCCACAAAGTCACTAAGCCACCAAGATTCACAAAGAAATTACTGACAAAGAATATGTTTTTAGTCTGCATTGACGTTATCCTTTATACTTAACAACCGTTGCAGGTAATCCCAGTCGAAATTGTTGGCAACTGAAATAAGGAGCTGTGCAAGTTCTGGATTAACCTGTTTGGTACCGTTGATAAGTTCAATAAAAGCGTCTGAATCTGCCACTGAAACAGCCTCACGCATTTTTGAAACGAGATTATCGGGTAATTTAGCAATATCTCTCGAAATGGCCACGTTGTCATTAACGTATTTTGTTGATGATATAGGCGTTTCATCTTCATAGAGATATTGAATACCAAGAACTTTTCCTATGGGACCAAACAGCTCAATTTCTCTGAAAGGCTTGCGTATATAACCTTGTAATCCAAGTGATATCAGGTTATTATTATCCTCTTCAAACAAACTTGCTGTCAGTGCCATAATCGGTGTGCATCGCCCTTTTTCCGTTGATTTTATACGGCGTGTTGCTTCATAGCCATCCATTTCGGGCATACGTAAATCCATCAAAATAAGGTCAGGATTCCACTCGTCAAATTTAATAATTGCTTGCTCACCATTGACAGCTTCATTTGTCTCAAAGCCCACCATTCTAAGAAAATTTACAGCCACTTGCAGATTCTCGGCTTTATCGTCAACTACCAAAATACGATATGCCTTTTGTGATTTTTCTATTCCGATAATACGTCTATTGGTTTTTGTTGCTGTTTTTTCCTCAGTTCCAGGTTTGATTTCAATATAAAAAGTGAAAACAGTCCCTTTCCCGACTTGGCTGACAACAGTGATATTTCCACCCATCAAAATTGCCAGTTCGCGACTCAGGGCAAGGCCTAAACCTGTTCCGGTTCCTTGTTTGATTCCGGAAGTGGTTTGCTCAAAGTTTTTAAAGAGTTTGTCTAATTCGTTTTCGGCAATGCCGGATCCTGTATCTATAATATCTGCAATCAGTTGGATTTTATCATTATTAACTATGGCTACACTTGTCTTTACGGTTATGCCACCTTCATTGGTAAATTTAACTGCGTTGCCAATTAGATTAATAAATATTTGGCGCAATTTGCTTTCATCTGCAAAAATAAACCGTGGAAGTTCAGTTGCGTTTTCAAAAAACAGCTTCAGATGTTTTGATTGTGTTCGTTCTTTGAAAATGATCATTAAGTCCTTCAATAAAATCCACAGATCAAAACTTGTAGGGTTCAGCACTACCCGGCCTGCTTCTACTTTCGAGAGTTCGAGTATGTCGTTTATCAGCGATAAAAGATGTTCACCTGCACGGTTAATAGAAGTGGTGTACTCTTTTTGTGAATTTGTCAGTAGCTTGTCGCGGTTCATCAGTTGCGAGAATCCAATAATTGCATTTAACGGTGTTCTGATCTCGTGCGACATATTTGCCAGAAAACGACTCTTTGATTTGTTTGCTATTTCAGCCTCCTGTATTGCTTTCAAAAGGATCAATTCAGTTTTCTTTTTATGAATTACACCACCCAAAACACCTGCATAGATTTTTAGCAAGGTTATAACCTGTTCGTTCCACTGTTTTTTTTCTGTCACGGAGTCGAAGCCTATAAAACCTATCAACGAAGAACCATAGTACATTGGCACTGCTACCAACGATTGTATCCCTTGAAGTGTTAAAATATTTTTTTCGGTGTTTCTTCCTTCTGGTAAATCGCTAACAGATTCGATATAAAGGTGTTCGTTATTTAAAAATGCCTCTACCCAAAATGGCATAAACGAAAACGGAACACCTTGAAGGTTATCAATTTCGGGTAAAATCCCATCGGCGCACCATTCGTAAGTATTGTTAACCTCATCTTTTGAAGAGTCTAATTCGAAAATATATGACCGATCTATATTATTAAAAAGGCCGAGCATTTTTAAGGAGTGGTTGATTTCAGTATCCAAATTTTCAGACCCTGCCTGAATCAGTTTTCCCGATATTGTTGATATTATATTGTAAAAATCGTTTTGGATTTTGATTTCATCCTCTAATTTTTTACTCTCAGTAATATCCAACATTACAGTTAAAAAATATTTAACACCCTGGTTATCTATAATTTCACCCGAGAAAATACCATCAAGAATATCACCGGATCTGGTTTTTATTTTTAACCCTATATTGTGGATAGACCCGTTTTTTGCCAATTCTTTTGCGGCAAAACGTTGCATGTCAGACTGTTGGAAAAGACCCAATTGACTTGGTGTTTTGCCTATAATCTCATCTTTGGCAAATCTTGTTTTTGAGATAAATGCCTGATTTACTTCGGTAAAAATGCCATCCGGGATTGTGCTGATGGCCATGAGAGCCGGATTGTTGTCAAAAATTTTATTGAACTTCTGCAATGATTCCTGCTCCTTGGTGAGGTCCTTTGAAATGCCAAAAATACAGTCGCTACCATCCCATTTGCCAAACCAGATATGGGTTTCAACAGGTATAAGAGTACCATCTTTTCTTGCCAGAGGAAGCGGACAAACATCGCGTTTCCCGGCAAACATCTCACCAAATATCTGTTCAGCCTCACTACGCTTCGACAATGGGTGCATATTGATAACGGGTTTGCCTAAAAGTTCCTGAGTTGAATAGCCAAGCTTTCGCGAAACCGTGTTATTAGAATAGATAATTTCTCCTTTAAGGTTGCCCACAAAAATCAAATCGTCCATACTCTCGAAGAAAGTGTGGAAATTTGCTTCACTGAATTTCAACTTTTCCTCAAGTGATTTTTGTTCTGTTATATCCCAATTTGTGCCAATCATTCGTATTGGGATGCCGGAATCATTGAGCTGAACAAAGGCAAGTGCCCTGATATGATGTACTGATCCATCAGGCCATACAACCCGAAACTCTGTATTAAACTCCTTTTCACCGCTTATTGCCATCTCAATTTCCTCATTTCCACGCACAACATCATCGGGATGGACACCTGCCAGCCATGTTTGATAAGCACCTGCGAAATTTTCCTTTTCAATTCCATAAAGACTAAGCATCTGGTCGTCCCACAACAGTTTATTGTTGGTAAGATCGTAATCCCACACACCTACACCACCGGCGTATGTAGCGAGTGACAGGCGGGCAGATGCTTGTTTCAGTGCTTCTACAGCCAGTTTACGTTCTGTAATATCGGTGTCGGTACCGCTGTATCCTGCTAATTTGCCATTTTCGTCCAGAATCGGAATCCCATTGGTTGAGACCCAAATTATTTGTCCGTCAATGGATTGAATAGCGTTCTCAAGATTATGGATAAAATTTTTACTATTGAATATTTCGAAAGCTGCTGCCTTGAAAGATTCACGGCCATTTTCAGGATGCAAGTCGTAGAAGTATTTTTTGCCTACGAGTTCCTCCGGTTGGTAGCCCAAAACTGACAGGCAGGCATGGCTCATATAGGTATAAAGTCCATTAGCATCAATTTCCCAGGTGATAACTCTGCTGTGTTCCGAAAGTTTATCGAAACGTTCCTCACTTTCTCTCTGTCGGTTTTCGGCCTCTTTTCTTTCGGTGATATCACGGCTGACACCGATGATACCTGCGATGACTCCGTAACCATTGTATAATGGTAATTTCTGCGTTTCGAAAAGAACCTTTTTACCATTGCTGAGAGTGACCATTTCCTCATAAGTAAAGACGGATTTTTGAGCCAAAATGTGAATATCACTGGCATTAATCTCATCGGCAATTTCTTTGTCGAACAGGTCGTATGCTGTTTTTCCGATAATATCTTCTTTTGATTTGCCGAATACCTGGAAAAAAGTAGGATTACCTCCCAGGTAAACACCTTCAAGATCTTTGAAAAAAATCATATCTGGAATAGAATTGAGCAATGAATTGATCAAGGCAGATTGCCTTGCGGTTTCCAATTCCACTTTTTTACGTTCAGAAATATCGTGGTAATTCGTTAATACGCCATTGATCAACGGGTCGTTCAACAAATTGGTTGTGGTAACTTCAATAGGCAGGTAACTCCCATTTCTACATTTATACCTAACCTCCATCGTTTTTGTCGAATTTTCTTCTTCCAGATACCGAAAGAAGGTTTTTTGGACAATCTCAAGATCGTCAGGATGGATAACCGCGAAACCGTCTGTTCCAATCAGCTCTTCGGGCAACCACCCGAAAATTTTTTCGATGTTCGGGCTAATATATTTTACAAGTCCGTCTGCATCCATTATGCTGATGACATCCGAAATATTGGCTATCATTGAACGATGCCGGGCATGAACCTGCATCATTGCATTTTCACTTTGGTTTCGTTCGGTTACGTCGTGAAAGGTGGCAAGTATGGCGGGTGCTCCATTATAAACAATAGGCTTGCCCTGTACTTCAAGGTCCATTACCGATCCATCGAGTTTAAAATATTTCGACTCGATCATGGGTGCTGCAAGGCCTTCCTCCCTTGCTTTGCGTATCCGCTCCTGAACGATTTGATGGTAATCGGGATGGTGCCAACGCATCACAGGAGTTCCTACAAGGTCTTGTTCGGATGTTGCTCCAAACAATCTTACGGCTGCCGGATTGGCATAGACTATTTTCATATCCCTGTGAACAAGAGCTGCATAAGGCGACCACTCAACCAACGCACGGTAACGTTCCTCGCTTTCTTTTATACGTACTTCATTCTCCTTTTTTGCAGTAATATCCCTGCTTATCCCCAAGATGCCGATCAGGTTTCCATCGCCTGACCAATAAGGTGTTTTAAGAGTGTCGAGAAGTCCTTTTCTCCCATTAGGCCAGGAGACCCATTCTTCGTTATGACGGGGGAGTTTTTGTTTGAGCATTTCAATATCGTTTTGCCTGAAAAAATCGGCAATATCTTTATCAAACAGGTCATAATCTGTTTTACCAACAATTTCATTTCTTGTTTTTCCGACAAATGCTGCAAAAGGAGGATTACAGCCCATGTAAACACCTTTTGTATCTTTGAAAAAGATAATATCGGGGATTGAATCGAGCAACATGGTTATCAATTCAGATTGCTTGGCCATTTCGGCCTCTGCTTCTTTCCGTTCGGTAATGTTGATTGTGAGCCCTGTAACCTTGAGGGGAATCCCGCCCTGACCTCTTTTTACGATCGAACCAATGTCATGAAACCATTTATATCCCTCCGTCTTGGTCAAAATCCGATAATCAAAAGCATATTTATCAGACTTGCCACTATAATGCCTTCGCATTGCATCTATCGCATTATCTTGGTCTTCGGGATGGACCAAAGCCACAAAGTCTTTAAAGTGCGTAAATTCTTCGGCTTGATAACCCAGCATTTCAGCTTTGCTTTTCTCAAAAATAACATTGCCGGTTTTAACATCCATTTCCCACCAGGCCATTTTTGCTGTCTGCATTGCTTTCTCTAACCTTACTTTGTTCTCCTGCAACGCAATCTGGCTCTTTCTACGAACAATAATCTGATGCAACTGTCCGGCAATGGCATCAATAAGGAATCTTTCCTCCTTCAGAAATGGCCCTTCGTCCTCCTTTGGCATCTCTTTCAGATAGGTCACTTCAATCAGCCCTAAAATTGATTCGTTTATTTTTATAGGTGTGGTTTGTTTCCATTCTGATTCTTCGAAGTTTGCGGAACGGAACTCAACACCTTCAACTATGATCCTGCTACAGGTATTTTCAGGATATTGCCATCCTTCGGCCAAAAAACCTACTAAATCCTGGTAAAATCTTTCCAACGAGATATCCTCCCTTTCTGCTAATCGGGTCAAATTGTAAAGTGTACGGAGCTCCTTCAGTCGTTCTCCGAGCTGATGCTCAAACCGTTTGCGGTCGGTAATGTCCTGACCTTGGGCAATAGTTGCTATCGGTGTCTGTCCATCGGGGGTAAACAATGTTGCTGAATTCCATAGTACAACCCGCACAGAATTATCAAGATGCTGAATTTCTATTTCTATAGCTTCAAGCATTTTGCCGGATAGGGTTTTACGCATCAGTGCCATCGAATTTGCAGCAAGTTTTTGCGGGAACAAAATCTCAAGCGATTTTCCAAGAACCTCAGTTTCATGGCGTCCAGTCAGCAGTTCAAAGGCATGGTTAAAGCGGGTGATGCAAAATTGCGGATTCCATACAATAATGGGTGCATTAGCATTATTGATCAGATTTTCGAGAAAAGAATTGGCAATAATTAGCTCTTTCTGAAATGCGATCTCTTTGTTGGCAATGATTAACTCGGCAGCCCGTTTTATTTTTTCTTCGTTTTGAAAGGCCAGCTCTTTATTGGCAATAAGCAATTCATCTGCCCGTTTTGCTTTCTCCTCGTTTTGAAAGGCCAGCTCCTTATTGGCAATAAGCAATTCATCTGCCCGTTTTGCTTTCTCTTTGTTTTGAAAGGCCAGCTCTATATTTGCAAATAGTAACGCTTGTTCTGCCAATTTCCGTTCCGTAATATCAACTGCTGTCACGAGGCAATGCATCCCATTTTCATTGGCAATTCCTGTTAATTGAATGTAAACGGGTAAGTTGCCATTCATTGACAGTGTCACTTCACAGGTTTCAAATGCTTTACTGCTAAATATTTGACCAAGAAAGAGATTGAAGATATGTTTTGTGTTATCGGAAACAAAGAAGCCGAACCGCGCACTTACTAAAAGCAAACGCTCCTTGCCAAACATATTAGCACCGCAAAGATTTACCTCAATAATAGTTCCTTCATAGGAAAGTGCAAAATAACCTATTGGAGCTAAATCAAAAAATCTCGTATATTTTAAGGCAATATCGTGCGAGGCAGATTTTGCCAGCATGAGTTCTTCGTTCTGCAATTCCAACTCTATTTGGTGAATTTCAAGCTCCTGCATAAGGCGAAGAACTTCGTCTTCCGCAAGTGGAGTTTTAGTTTCAGACTGTTTCATTTTATGTAACTCTTCGGCTTTCTGCCGAAGTACTGTAGATAATTTCAATTTACCCCCCCCCCCTATTTTTCATAATAATATTGATTGGTGTTTATTTACTGATATTAGTCCCCAAAAAAAAGATTGCAAACTCAATTTATTTTTCTTACTAATTTATTTTTGTGCTATTCTTTAATTCGATAAAGATAAAGCAAAATAGATTCAATATAACGGGGGATTAAATAATAAAATGATGGTATCTTGGACCACTTAGTGGTTGAGGTTCGTGACCACGGTTACGTAAACTACACTTTAGGCTATAACGTTCAATTAGTTCGTGGTTGTTTCAAATATTATTGATTTCGTTGATTGGTAATACTGTTTCTATATGAATTGCTTCAACTGAAATTCCATTTTCTTTGAGTGCTTTTGCTAAAATAAGTTGTAACTGTTTGGTTTTATTCTTTTCGTAATCCAAGGCTAGGTCTTTTTCCCGGTTTAATTTCTTTACATTCTCCAATTGTTCAGACGCTTTCTCATATTTGTCGTGTAAGTAGGATATTTTATTATCTTTTACTTACCTTTCCGCTCTTACCATCCTGTCTCTGCCATTGATATCTTTTCTGATTGTAATATCTCTGAATCCTTTTAAAACCAATAAATCTTTAAGCTCATTTCCAAATTTTTCGTTGATTTCAAAGTATATTCTGCCATTAGGAAGGAGCAGGTTCAGTGCCAAATCTGCGATTACTCGGTAAAAAATCAATGGATCGGTATCTGGTACAAAAAGAGCAATATGTGGCTCATAATCTGTAACATTTCTAAGCATCAATGATTTTTCGGAATTAGTAACGTATGGCGGATTGCTTACAATAATATCGTATTTCTCTTTTGGTGTAGGGTGAATCTGCCTTAAAATATCAGCATAAAAAAACTCAACCTGAACATTATTATTTTCTGCATTTTGTTTTGCAACCATCAATGCATCAATCGAAATATCCCAGCCTTCAGCTCTTGCGCCAGAGATATTTTTAACTATTGAAATTGGAATACAGCCACTACCTGTGCCAATATCAAGAATTACAGGGTTTAACAATTGGTAATCTTTAATAATCCAATCTACGAGTTCTTCAGTTTCGGAGCGTGGGATTAGAACGGCAGGATTAACCTTTATTACTGAGCCGTAAAATTCTGTTTCGCCTAAAATATATTGTATTGGTTCAAATTGAATTAATCGGTTAATAATCTCTTTAATTTGAGTTAAATTCGCCGCTGAAATAGTTTCAAGTTGACGAAGATGAACCTGAAATCTTGAAAGGTCTAAAATTTTTTCGAAAATCAGCATACTAATGCTGTCAATTTCTTGTTTCGAATATAGCGGGGAGAGATTATCGAAAATTAACTTTTTTGTAACTTTCATTTTTTCTACAAAGGTAAACAAAGAGGATGAAGAGACAATTATTTGATTTTGATGAAAAATACATGTGGCGTGCTATCGAAACAGCACGTTTGGGAATGGGTAATGTGGCTCCGAATCCGATGGTTGGATGTGTGATTGTATATAATAACATTATCATTGGCGAAGGGTATCATCGTGAATATGGAAAGCCCCATGCCGAGGTTAATGCTATTAACAGTGTGAAAAACAAAGACTTGTTACAAGAATCAACAATATATGTAACCTTGGAGCCATGTTCACATCATGGTAAAACGCCTCCATGTTCGGATCTGATTCTTCGGTACAGAATTCCTTGTGTTGTTGTTGGAACTGTTGATCCTTTCGCACAGGTCGCTGGAACGGGTATTGAAAAACTCATGGACGGCGGCTGCAAAGTATTTGTAGGATGCCTCGAAGAAAAGTGCCTTGAGTTAAACCGGCGGTTTTTTACTTTTCATCAAAAAAAGCGACCTTACATTATTTTGAAATGGGCTCAGACTGCAGATGGCTTTATTGATATTGATCGTTCAGATGAGCACTATGGCCAGCCTACCTGGATAACAAATGAACTTTCAAGGATAGCAGTCCACAAGATGAGGGCTGACGAATCGGCCATTCTCGTGGGGACAAATACAGCAAAAAAGGATAATCCCGCTTTAACAGTTCGTGACTGGAGCGGTAAATCTCCACTGCGATTGGTAATTGATAGAGATTTGAAATTGCCATCGGACCTTAATTTATTCGATCAGAGTCAACCGACTGTTGTTTATACATCTAAAGAAGCCCCCTGTAAAAGTAATCTTGAGTACAAAATGATTTCATTTAACAATTATGAATTGGAACAGATAATGGATGATTTACACCAGAGAGAAATTTTATCGTTAATAGTTGAAGGTGGACAATTACTACTTAATTCATTTATTTTCAAAGATCTTTGGGACGAAGCGAGGGTTTTTACAGGACCTCGATATTTTCATAGCGGTGTAAAGGCACCAGTTTTTAATGCCACTATGGTAAAGTCGGAGAAGTTGGATGACAGTTGGATGTTTGTGTTTTATAATAAAAGTTATCAAAATAAGATATGTTAATTAAATTTTAAAAAGCATCATTATGGAATCAAATCGAAGAGAATTTATCAAACAAGCCACAACCGCATCGGCTGGAGTTGGTCTTGTAAGTATTATTCCATCAACTGTTTGGGCATCGAAACCCGCCCCAAGTGACAAAATAAATGTGGCATTGGTTGGTTGTCATAACATGGGGTTTGGAGATTTAAGCCAAAGTCTGGGATTCAGCGAAGTCAATTGCGTTGCACTTTGCGATGTTGATGAAACCGTCTTAAACGAAAAAGCGGGAGTAGTACGCGAAAAGTTTAATCAGAATCCGAAACTTTACAAAGATTTCAGAAAAATGCTTGAGCAAAAGGATATTGATGCAGTTTTTATTGGTACTCCCGACCATTGGCATTGCTTGATTGCAGTGGCTTGTATTGAAGCCGGAAAAGATGTTTATGTTGAAAAACCTATGGCGAATTCCATCGAAGAATGTAATATTATGGTGAGGGCAGCATCGAAACACAAACAAATAGTTCAGGTGGGCCAGCAACAACGCTCGGGTTTTATCTTTAAAAAAGCGATGGAACTTATTAAAACAGGCAATATAGGAACTTTGCGAAAGATAAATATATGGGCAAATTTTGAATATGGTATTGGCCCACAGATTGTTCCCGACAGTTCTGTCCCTGATGGTGTTGATTACGATATGTGGCTTGGACCTGCTCCGCAAACACCATTCAATAAAAACAGGTTTCATGGATCATGGCGACATTTCTGGAATTATGGTGGTGGCCTGGCTTCCGATTGGGGAGTTCACCTTGTTGACATGGGACTTTGGGCAAAAGACATCATAACAGCTCCCGAAAAAGTTCTCACTTATGCTGCAAACACATTTCCCGAAAAACGTGCACGCGATACTTTCGACACCATGACAATCTGTTATCCCAAAAATGACTTTGTTATTAACTACGACCTTACAGCTGGATTACAACGCGGACCATGGGATATGCTTTACGGAATAGCTTTTATCGGTGATAATGCAACTATTGTTACTGACAGATCAAAGCTGACCGTGTATCCGGAAACTGACAATAAAACGAAGAAATTTAAAGCTGAAGAATACAAATTTACAGAAGGTAAAGATTCCCATAATCAACATGTTCGCAATTTTATTGATTGTATCAAATCGCGTCAGACTCCTGTTTGTCCACCCGAAATCGGTCGTGCAGCAGCTATGCATGTACACATTGCCAATATTGCAGGACGCGTAAATGAACCTTTGTTACTTTGGGATGATGCTAAAAATAAATTTACCAACTGCGAAGCTGCAAACCGGCTGGTTACACCTGAATACCGCAAACCGTGGACACTTCCAAAATACTAAAAGGCTATGAATTAATGTGCTGGAAACGAATGTAATACGACATTCTACCGGATAATCAGACAAAGTTCAAACAAACCCACGCTTCACGATTAAATAATTAGTTGTAGATTTGAAAGGTTTTACAGACAGAAGATGAGCAGAATAAAGATAAAGAATTTCGGCCCGGTTAAAGAGGGTTTTAAGGAAAACGATGGATGGATTGACATTGAGAAAGTTACTGTATTTATTGGCAACCAGGGAAGTGGAAAAAGTACGGTTGCAAAGGTATTTTCCACATTAACCTGGATGGAAAAATCACTAAACCGTGGTGATATTGAAAAAGGGAAATTAAATCTTCATACGTTCTATCGTTTTTTTGAATACCAACGCATCCGAAATTTTTTTAGAGACGACACGGTTATTGAATATGAAGGGGATTCAGAAAATATTTCATATAATAAGAAATTATTGGGCTTTCCCGGTGATCGAATAGCAAAAAATACATTCAATGTACCTAAAATCATGTACATTCCTGCGGAAAGGAATTTTTTAAGCGTGGTTAAAAATGCTTACGGAATAAAGAATCTGCCTGATACGCTTTATACCTTCGCTGAAGAACTCAGAAAATGTCAGCTTGATTTAAATGGTAAATTACTTAAGTTGCCGATTTCAGAACTGAAGTATAAATACAATCCTGACAACGAAACTTCATATATCGTTGGCGAAAACTTTGAATTAGATTTATTGGAATCTTCGAGCGGTTTCCAATCGTTTGTACCGTTGTACCTCGTTACAAAGTTTTTAACCGATGAGCTTTTTAAAGGTGAGAAGGTGTTGAGGGAACAGTTAAGTGTTGAACAGAGTGTAAGGCGAAATAAAGAAATTGCCGATGTGATGTTTAATCCTAACCTCTCTGAATCGGAGAAATCCAGCAAGGTGATTGAAATTGATTCAAAATATTTAAATACCTGTTTTATAAATATAATAGAGGAACCAGAGCAAAATTTATTTCCGATTTCACAAAAACAGATGCTGTTTAGTTTATTGGAATTCAACAACCGAAGTAAAGGTAATAGGTTGTTAATGACAACTCACAGTCCTTACTTAATCAACTTTCTGACTTTGGCTGTTAAGACAGATACTTTAAAAGCGAAAGTAAAAACTGATACGTCAATAAATAAACTTCAGAAAATTGTTCCATTTGAATCTACTGTTAATCCTAACGACATAGCGATTTATCAACTGAATGAAGAAACGGGGACAATTGAAAAGCTTGTGGCATACAATGGCATTCCATCTGACGAGAATAGTTTAAATGAAAAGCTTGGCGAAAGCAATGAGCTTTTTGCACAGCTATTAGAAATTCAACAAGGGTTATGAGCATCAATTTTTCAGTAGTAAAATGTCAGTACACCACAGAAAAGAAGCTTTTTGGCATCTGTGATGATCCGCCTCCTATCTATAAACATGCCTACCTTGATGAAGAAAATGGTGTCAAATGGATTGCAGTAGTGATTAACGCAGATAGACAACATGTTACGTTTACTGCAATTGATAACTGTATTGAAATTAGAAGTATAAATGGCAAGATGGCAAAACGTTGCGATGGCGTTTTGACCTTTAACTCAACAATTGTCTTTGTTGAGTTAAAAGAAAGGGATGAAAAAGGGACTAACTGGATCAAAGATGCTGAGGAGCAACTCCGATCAACCATAAGTTACTTTGAAAAGTCAGAAAAAGGCACAAATTACAAAATTAAAAAAGCATATATATCTAATAACGAACATCCTAAATTCAGGGAAAGCCAAGCAAGACGGATGGAGCAATTTCTTACAGATACAGGTTATGTTCTTAGAATTGAAAACAGAATTATTCTTGAAAAAAATTAATAATTAATACACAAATAACGAAAATGAAAAAACAACTATTTACAGGCTTTTTACTCATTTTGGTAGCCATTGCCACTGCGCAAACCGGAAAAGTAAGAGATGATCTTTCAATGACCAGCAAGATACTGAAGATGGATCGGAAATATGCTGTCTATTTACCGGCAGGTTACGAAACTTCGCAGCGAAGTTATCCTGTTCTTTACCTTTTACATGGAAGTGGCGATGATCACACTGGGTGGGTGCAGTTTGGCGAAGTGCTTCTAATTGCCGATAAAGCAATCCTCGATGGAAGTGCAACCCCAATGGTAATTGTGATGCCCGATGCCAACACCGGACAAAAAGGCTATTTTAACGATACTAAAGGCCAATGGCGTTACGAAGACTTTTTCTTTCAGGAGTTTATGCCTTTTATCGAAAAGACTTACCGTATCAAAGCTGACAAACGTTACCGCGCCATTTCAGGCCTATCAATGGGAGGCGGCGGTACATATATTTATGCCTTACATCATCCCGAACTGTTTTCTGCGGCTTGTCCTTTAAGTGCCTCACCCGGACCGCTTAACTTAGAGGATGCCAAAAAACGTCTTGCCAGAACCGATCCGAATGTTGCTGATTCGATGGTAGCAAAATACTACAACAGCCAAAGTGTATTGGCTCTGGTAGATAAAATGCCCGAAGACCAGAAAAAAGCGGTTCGCTGGTACATTGATTGCGGTGATGACGATTTTCTCGGTGAAGGGAATTGTCTGATTCATATTGCTATGCGTAAAAAGGAGATTCCACATGAATTCAGGATACGCGATGGCGCACATAACTGGACCTATTGGCGCGAATCGTTGCCAAAAGTGCTCGAATTTGTTTCAATGGGGTTCCATCAGTTCTGAAGTCTGCTCCACGGCATAGCTGCAATAATCAATATCAAAGAAACAAGGTAGAATATTGCAGCTATTTTGAATTTGGCCGAATCAGATTTGGCCCTTTTCGATTTGGCGCGTCCGATATGTACCAAAATTACTGTCAGAACCATCACAGACAAATGTTCAACGGCATAAAAACGGAGGCTGGCATCTTTCATCGCAGCACCAAAGTTCGTAAGAGCAATTTGAGTTATGGGGCTAAGGAAAAAATACAAAGTCAGCCCAGTAACTAATTGTAAATCAATTAGCCATAATATTGAAATACCGAGAAGATTATCTGATTTTTTCCACGGTTGATTTCCAAGCCATCCTGCTATATATTTTACTATTGCAAAGATCAGAGAAAGCAAAAGCAACCATCTGAAGGTACTGTGTAAGTGTAAAAATCCTATGTACATTTTATTGTTGTATTAAGTGAATTGAATTTATTTCAGGGTGTTCATTTTCTTAAAATTCTTATTTATTGATATATGGAGAACTGAATCCAAGTTTTTTCAGACCATTTTGAACTTCAGGACAACTCATAAACAGTTTCCAGATCAATCCGGTTCTATAATTCTCAATCATCACAATTATTGGGCCTTGGTCAATTGCCAAATGACTTGTGGCGTACCAGTTTTTTGTTTCGCTAAACGAGTCAACAAAACCGTATTCGCTCCATATTTTATCACCTAAATCGAAATAGAAATGTTTTAGTGCCTGCATTGAATAATCGGGGGTATATGGGAAAGCCGAAAGTGCCGCAGTTGGTGTGATAACTCCCAGATCGTTATTAGGAGCGTGGGCATTATAACCTTCAAAATTATCACTCGCAGTAAGACCCCAGCAATTTTCGCCGTATCCTTTGAATTTTTTGGGATTGTCAATGCACCAGGCACGATTGATCAAAGTGTGGTTTCTGTTTTGCTCCCAGTAATTGGCGTATTGGTCAATAAGATTAGTGGGATTCAGACCCAAAAATGAGTAATGTGAAAAAAACAAAGGCCCGCCATAATCAAATCCTAAAGGGAGTTTTATTCCATAAAATTCTTTCCCGTTTTTGAAAAAACTACTCTGAGCCCAGCCCTGATGATAGACAGCACTGCTAACCTGAAATCGTTCTCCACTTGCTGCCAGTACATACACGATCAAACATTCGTTGTAACCTCTTATTGCGAAGTTCATTTCCCAACCATAATTCGGACTCCAATGCCAGAACAGCACCTCTTCGCTACCTTTGGTAAACCAGTTCCATTCAACATTATTCCATAA
>CAILKW010000593.1 GCA_903834845.1 uncultured Bacteroidia bacterium
AGATCCGGGTGATATGTTGCTTGTATTTCACAGCGAAATGAGGGCGAAACATGTTTCATTTTATTTGATCATTGATGAATACGATAATTTCGCAAATAATGTTTTGATGGAACATAATGAAGAAATGTATCAAAAAATCACTCATTCCGGTGGATTTTTACGCAATTTTTTCACACTTATCAAAGGTTTTACTGACAATAGGGAAATAGATCGGCTCTTTATTTCAGGCGTATCACCTCTTGTTATGGCCGACGTGACCAGCGGATTTAATATAGGTGATAATATCTCTCTATGGCCCGATTTCGCTGCTATGGTGGGATTCAACAAAGAAGAACTTAATGAACTCGTTGAACATTATATTCCTGGACAATACGAAACACTTTTCCCCTTATTATCAGAATGGTACAACAATTACTGTTTCGACAATAAACTAAAAACCAAAAACATATTTAATTCAATTTCGATTTTGTATTTCCTTAAAGAATATTTGCAGGTAAATGAAATTCCTATTGAATTGATTGATGAAAATTTGCGCACAGATTATGGTAAACTTCGTTATTTAATTTTGGAAGAAAAAAAACTTAACGGGAATTTTACAATTCTGAAAGACTTAGTTCAAACCAAAGAAACCTCCGGTCGTTTAGTTCGCAGTTTTGCCGTTAACGAATTAATAAATGCGGAGAAATTTCGCTCTCTTTTGTTTTACTTGGGTTTTATTACTCTGAAAGAGATTTCACCTGCGGGAAGATACACTTTTACTATTCCTAATAAGTTGATAAACACTTTATTGTGGGAGTATATCCAAAAATCATTAGATGAAGTATATAAATTAAAAATTGATAAAGATTTTTTGGAGCAGATTTTTACTGATATGGCGTTAGAGGGAACTTGGAAACCGGTCTTTCAATACATTCTTGATAAATTTTATGAAGCGGTCTCTATTCGGGATTTTACTTTCCACGAAGAGGGTTTGAAAACTTTCCTTTTGGCCTGGTTAAACCTGACAAATCTATATGATGTAATCAGCGAAAAAGAAAAAAACAAAGGTTATGCCGATATTTGCCTCGAAACCGACCGGAGGTTTACTGCCTATGTAAAATTCGATTATATCATTGAGCTGAAATACATAAAATCCGAAGAAATTGAAACTCCGGCAAAAGAAGAAGTTGCTGTAAATCAAGTAGTCAAAACTGCCACAACTCAACTGATGCAATATAGTGCAAATAACAAATTCAAAACCATTAAAATAATCATTGTGGCTTCTGCAAAGAAATTGTTGTTTATGGATTGTTTGCCGGAATAGGGGATTTATGGACAAATGGCAGCTACGGGAATGTCGTGATTTTCACCACTAAACCTCCAATAAAATGCTGCTTTTTAGATTCATAATTCCCTGTCAACAAAGCAATGAAACCCGGTTTGCAGGTAGCTGCTGTTACCACCTGTTATTATTGGCACTCTATCTTTATTCCGGTATAATCAACAAGTTCTTTAAGTTTCATGTCTTTTAAAGAACTCATTTGTATTTCAGTTTTCTTCAGTTTTTTCTTTTTTAAATCAATTTCCCAGATTTTACCCGGATTTGTATTGTTTTGGTCTGTTTTCACTAAATACTTATTACCTGACATATAGAATTCCCTTGCTCTGTCGTCATACATTTTAATTGAAAAAAGTTCTTTGTCTTTGTTTAAATCAAATACAGAAAAGCCGGATATATCCGAGTGATAAATTGAAAACAGAATTCCATTC
>CAILKW010000594.1 GCA_903834845.1 uncultured Bacteroidia bacterium
ACTATAAGTTGTTCGTGTAGTCCTTTTATCAGGTCGAGAAGTGCAGTTTCCGGATCGAGGGGTGTTGGATTGATGATCTGTTCCATTTTATGATAGAACAATTCGCCTGTAATACCTTGTTGCTGAAGTGAAAAGGAATTATAACCGTATTTTGATGTTATTTCCTCGTTTTTCAAAAGGCAAGGTCGTCCATTTGTGAATGTTATCGGGCGAAAAGCTTTAAAGCCTGGATCGCCTACTACTTCGGTAGTTGTAAATAGAAAATTACCCTTCCAAAATCGCTTTATTCCTACTGTTTTATCGGGTTGAGCATCAACTGAAAGGAGCAATCCCGGACTGTCATGAGTTTGTGAAATCCAGCGAACCAGAATTAAAGTGTGACCGTAAGGATCGGCAAAAACAACTCCCGGACGTAAAGCTTCACGATTGAGAGAAACAGGATAATAGTCTGAATTTTCAGAATTTAATTCCGTTCGGGCAGTTCCTGAATGTACACCGTCCATCACCCTTCTCAGGAAAGCATTGAATGACAGTACAGGATGGGTTTTAGAGGTAGGAGATTCATTGGTTATCCAGCGACCCGTTTGAGGAGCACGGCCAAGGTAGCCCCTGTCGCATTCATGGTATCCGAATGGAAGGCCAAGTTTCCATGCAAAATAGGCTCTGAGATAAAACGGATTATCAGCACAATCTGGCTCCATGATAGTTTTGATTTTTCCTGTTGGTTCATCTTCATTCAATGAAAGGTAATTGTACAGAAAATTCTGTTCCTTAACCTGTGTTACCTCATGAAGTGCTGACCATGATGAGCGTTCATCGAAATCATAAAACAGTAAGTTTATCCAGGCAGAATATAGTGCTTCAGTCTCACCTCCCCAACCTTGCGTGGTTTTCCAGGCAACACCTGAGTATTGCATGGCAGGCTTGGCTGAAACGGAAAAACTGAGGGAACTTAAAGTCTTTTCATCGGTTTTTAATGTAACTTGATATTCGCCCTCCTGTCCTACTTCAAACTCATCTATACGCCAATAGGGTGATCCATCTTCATTCCTGCTTTTCTTAGATTTGATTGGTTCCGTTTTACCTCCAATAACAATAGCTGCTTTTAGGATGCTTTTACCTCCAACTGACAACACACGGAAAATCTGGCCGGGTGCTGGATTTTTCGGCGAAATCAAGAGCGCGCAAGCAGCTTGTAATTCTTCATCCGCGTTGTTGTTTAGCACTAAATTGGACGGAATCTGCGGGCTTTGTTGATCTTTATTTTGAGTATTCCGGTTTCCGCAGGAGTATATTACATTGAGCATCAGAAATATTGCCACAATCAGTAGCCATTTTATAGTTGCGATTTCTGTTTTAATATTTTTTGAGTGCATTTTTTTTCAAAGGTAACAGATATTTCAGGATAAGTGTTTTGGCATAGCAAAATTTCATTTTCGGGAAAACCATCAATTTACATCCTCTATCTTTCAGCCTAAACACATACTTGATACTGTCATTGCGCAGAGTGCGGCAGCGGACGAAATATGAAAGGTAATTATTTGCAATCCGACTTGTTCCTGCCGACCCTGTTTTTTCGGGGATATATAGGAAAAGCAATTCCTTTCAATGAAGTACAATCCACAGGCAAAACCTAACATCCCCTAACCCAATGACAACGCCTTGGGAAAACAAACAAACTTGCGGATTGCACCACAAAGTTTTAAAAGTTGGGGAAGAAATGTTTCCGGTTGCCTTTAATTTGACATCGGAGAGGTCGCACGTTTATAGAAAAAAGAGCATCCCTGCTTACATTTGACCCCAGCCGGGGTCACACGTTCCATCATCTAATTGTTTTCTATAAACATGCAAACCCTCCGGGTTTTTAACACTATCGACTTTGTCCTGCACGTTCAACATCCCGGCACAATCCACAGGCTGCAAGCCTAACATATCCTAATCCAAAGGCAACGCCTTGGGATACAATGCAAACCCACCGCGTGGTCACCCTGAAAGGGTAGCATAAATGTTGGTTTACCCGATTTTTGCCTTTTTTCCCGTTCATCATGGTTTCCCAAGGCGTTGCCGTTGGGCTAGAGTATGCTGCCACTGCGTGACGGGACTTCTGCTTGGATTTTTATCCTCATTAATAATGATAAATCCTGGTGAAATTGAAAGCAACCACAAAATCATAACCTGTCATTGCGCGGAGTGCGGCACCAGACGAAATTTGAAAGATAATCATCCTCACTTCACGTGTTCCGATTTTTCGGAAAAGCAATCCCAAACTTATTAGCAAAGTGGAAAAACAATATTTTTGACTGTGTTTCAAATATCGGAAGGCATCACCATAATGTTCATTTATAATTATGATATCAGCAATGATAGGTAGCCTCAAAAATAACTGTCTTAGTCAACTAATCGTTGAATACCAAAAATATCAACACTTGAAGGCAGGGTCTAAAACGAATTTTATTTTGAGTGGAATTTTGTACTTTTGACAAAAAAAGATATGAATACTGTTGAACTCAGAAATATGATAAGTCAAAGGATTTCCTTAATAGACGATGAACCCTTTTTAGTTGCAAATAACACCATCTTGGATGCCAAGGTATCATCGTCTATTTATAAATTATCAAATTTTCAAAAGGAGCGAATTGTTTTAGGAAGTGAACAACTTAAAAATGGCTCTGTTATTTCAAATGAAGATTTGCAAGCGGAGTTAGACTTATGGTTAAGTACAAAATAAAGTGGTCGGTTCAAGCAAAGCTTGATTTGATAGATATACTTAAACTCTATTTAGAAGGAAATGGGAATGTTTTATATAGTCGGAAATTGAATTTGATAATCAAAAAGGGTGCTACACAAATATCAAATAATCCTTCTATAGGCGTTCAAACCGACAATGATTCAGTAAGGGCGATAATCACTCTCGATTACCAAATAATATATGAAATATTTGATAATCAAATTCTTATCGTAATGGTGTGGGATTGTAGAAGGAATCCGGATGACAAAGGTTAGGCCAAAGAATTAAAGTTTGATACATATTAAGTTATGGAACCCAAAAGTGAAGCTTTCAAATTTAGGATTGCGCCGCAAAGTTTTAAGAGAGTTTCCAGTTCCGTCCGATGGGTGCTTTTCACTTTTATGGAACTATGATCGCGGACGGTTTTCGTGGCCGCCTCGTTACTATGGGTGGCACGGTCAAATTGCCTTTTGAGCATTGACAGGGCTTTTGTTCAGGACCGATTACCCCGGCTATTTTATGATGTGTCATTTCAGGATTGCGATTTCAAGAAAAGTATGTCATTGACTCCTTCTAATAATTTACGATTAGGATATTTTGTATATTTGAATAAAAAATAGAAATATGAAAACCATCGAATTGCAGGAAAGTATCATTCATAAAGTACGCGGTACCAATGATGAAGAATTGCTGAACTATGTCAACCAGTTGCTTAACAACGATGGCGAGAAGAGAACCTACCAACTTTCTGATTTTGAAAAAACTCTGATAGCAGAAAGTAAAGCTGATTATTTATTAGGAAAGACCATTTCAAATGAAGATGTATTTAACCAGAATGAAAAATGGCTCGCAGAATAGTCTGGACCCAAAGGGCAAACACTGTATTCACCAAACTACTCGAATATTATATTCTTCGAAATAAGTCAAAAGAATACAGTAGAAAGCTTAATAAGGAGATTAATTCCTACTTGGTAATCATAGGAAAACAACCTTTTCTTGGAATGAAAACAAACGATGAAGGAATCTATGTAATCGTAAAAGGTAATTTTAAAATATACTATCAAATAGAAATAGATTCTTTAGTTATAATTCTCATCTGGGATTGTCGTCAAAATTCGGAGACGATAAACCTAAAATCTAATTTATGACAGGTTCATCTGTCAATTAATTGCTATTTTTTAATTATCCAACGCATTGTAAAATAGGTTTTAACCTTATTTTAAGCCGGCAAACACCCCACACAAGCGGCGCAATAAGGAATTTGTTAAAAGAGTTAAGATCCATGCGCCGCAAAACCAAAAGGCATCTCGATAATCAACTTGCGGAGTGCGCCACAAAGTTTTAAAAGTTGGGGAAAATTACAAACAACATAACAGCACTATCATCCTCATTACCTGTCATTGCGCGGAGTGCTACACCAGACGAAATTTGAAAGATAATCATCTGCAATCCACGTGTTCCGATTTTTCGGAAAAGCAATCCCAAACTAAGAAGCATCGTGCCAAAAACATTGTACTGGACGGTGCTTCAAATTATGGGATTGCCACATCAAACATTACAATTTGCTAACCATTTATTATACAGACGTTTGATTCGCAAAGACAATTCCTAAATGAAGAACTTCCATAATTGTGGATTGCACCACAAAGTTTTAAAAGTTGGGGAAGAAATGTTTCCGGTTGCCTTTAATTTGACATCGGAGAGGTCGCACGTTTATAGAAAAAAGAGCATCCCTGCTTACATTTGACCCCAGCCGGGGTCACACGTCATATCATCCAATTGTTTTCTATAAACATGCAAACCCTCCGGGTTTTGGACACTATCGACTTTGTCTTGCACGATCATTCACTTGGCACGGTCAACAGGCTGAATCGAAGATCAGCGAATCTAATGCCTAATATATCCTAACCCAATGGCAACGCCTTGGGAAAAAATGACACCCTCATTACCTGTCATTGCGCGGAGTGCTACACAGAACAAATTTTTGATAGCGAATCATCTGCACGACAAAGCAATCTCATTCTAACAAGCACACTGCCAAAAACATTGTTTTTGACTGTGCTTCAAATTTTGGGATTGCCACATCAAACACATTGATTCTACTAACCTTTAATTATACAGACGTTTGATTCGCAAGGACAGCCACGGAAGAGAAATTTTTCTTTGTAGTTTGACCTCAATAATTTTTTAATACAACAATCTCCATCTCCGCACTATCAACAGGCTGAAAGCCTAACATAACCTAACCCAATGGCAACGCTTTGGGAAAAAAGAAAAAAACGGCAAATGGTAAAAGTGAAAAAACTAAAGAGACCTGGCGCACCGGAAACCGTAGCTGAGGTAGCGGCTACCCGGAGAGTCGTCGTAGCGGCTGGCAGCGCGGAAGCTGTAGCTGCTGCCGTCGTAGTCGTCCCACGAGCCGCCGCGCAAAACACGCGATCTACCCGTAGATGCACCTTTAGGGTTGTTTTGCGGCGAACTGCTATAACTGCCGTACCAATCGCTGCACCATTCCCAAACATTGCCGCTCATATCGTAAAGCCCCAATTGATTGGGTTGTTTTGTCCCTACTGCATGGGTTGTGTTGTTGCTGTTTGCACTGTACCATGCGTAGGTCCCCAGGCTGCCTTCGTCATTGGTGCCTGCAAATTTGGTACGGATGTTTTCGCCCCCGCCTGCTGCATACTCCCATTCAGCTTCAGTAGGCAAACGGTAAGTTTTGCCTGTTTTTGCATTGAGCTCGTTTAAAAATATCTTCACATCGTCCCAGCTAACCTGCTCCACCGGCAAGTTGTCACCTTTAAAATCGCTTGGATTGCTGCCCATAATGGCTAACCATTGCGCTTGCGTTACCTCTGTTTTACCAATGCTGAAATCGCTCACGGTTACGGTGTGGATGGGTTTGGCACCATCGATTTCGTTGCTTCCCATACTGAAAGTACCTCCTTTTATAGCCATCATTTCAATGGTGGTGCCAATTACGGTTTCGGAAAACGATTGTGTGCCAAAACTTAAACTAAAAGAGGTTTCGCCACCTGTTTGGGAAATGGAAACAGTTTTTTCAGCTTTTTTATCGCCTTGCTGAATCTGTAAAGTATGGTTGCTAAAAGTGAGGCTTCCACTGTACGGGGTTTGTCCAACTGTGTGGTCGTCAATAGATAATGTAGCTCCGGCAGGTTCTGAGGTTATTGTAACTGCCCGCCCGTTAACAAGCGTTTCGTTTACTTGTGCCGTTTGCCCTTCGTTAATGGTTATGGTTTTGTTAATTGAAGCATAACCTGGCAAACTGAGCGTGAGATTGTAATCGCCAACCAAAAGATTGCGCAAGGTAGCAGGAGTCGTCCCTTTATTTTCGCCATCGAGAGTAATAACGGCATCAATAGGCGTACTTTGAATCTCGACAATTCCCATCTGTGGCAGAGGTGTCAAAGTGATATTTTTTTGATCACCGGTTGCAATCTGTACTTTTTGAGTATCAGTAGTATGTTTCGGTTTTCTGGCCTCAAAGGTATAGACACCTTCGTTAAGCCTGCCAGAATATGTTCCGGTTGCCAGCTTTTCATTGTCTTTGTAAATATCTGCTTCGGGCTTGGTGGTAATCGAAACTGTCCCAAATAATTCATTCATTGGGACTTCGATCATTGCTTTTTCACCATCTGTCACAGTCAGTTGCTTTTTTATAGGCTGATACCAATTCAAACGCAGAGAGATATTGCGTACTCCCGAAGGGACTTTGTCTAAGGTGCAAGGTGTAACTTTTCCAGTCGGAACATCATCGAGCGTTACTGCTGCACCACTTTCGGGTAAACTGGTGATTTCTATCGAACCAAAAGCCGGTTTCAGAATAACATCGGCATTAGTGGTTTGCCCATCGGTAATTGTTATAGTCTGGGTGGTTTCATGAAATAGCGTTTTGCTTAAAATTAGCGGATAAGTTCCGCTTTTTATATTTTCGATAGTACAAGGCGTTGTTTGCGTAAGCGGTTTTCCATCGAGTACAATATTTGCACCGCTTTCGGGTAAAGAGGTAAGTTCAAGTTGTCCGAATGCAGGAAGCAATGTACTGACAATTTTCTTTTTACCTCCGTCAGGGGTAAGTTCAAATTTCCCTGCATCGGGATGATAGAGATCCATGCTTACACGGTATGAGTGCGATCCGAGAAGATATTGCCTAGTGAAAGGTGTTTGCATTCCGGTGGCTTTATCGTCAATATAGACATCAGCACCCGGTGGTTCTGAAGTGACTACAACCCATTCGCTGCCAATTGGCTCTTCTACAATAGTTGTCACCTTCATCTCATACACCGTAGCTTTCAGAATGGATTCGGGATAAATATAATCGCGAAGCACCCCGAGTTTGTCATGTTTTATGGTAAGTCTTTTTGCACCCCAGGGTACATATAGCCAATATTCTCCGGTCTTTTTCTCAGTTTGGGCTATGCCTAATTGGTCGCCATCCCAACTAAAGCCTGTCTGTGTAGTAACAACTTTGATAATTGCACACACTTCGCCGTTTTGGTCTTTCATAGGGAAGTTAACCCGAGCATCCAGATCGTTGGGAAGTGATTTGAAGGAGGCAACAGAGATAGTCTGAGCTTTGCCCGACTGAGCAGCGACAAGCAAAAGTAGAACTAATAGTATTCGGTTCATAGACATATTGATTTTCAATGATTAGTTAAAATCGTTCAAGCCGTAAATACTTCCGTCTGCGTTTTTCTCTGGTTGCCACGTACGAACATGAATAACAGGTAAATCGGGATTGACAAAATCAATCAACAGAAAAAGGTATCCGCCATCGCTGTAGTTTGATGAGTAAAAACTCTGTCTGATTTGAATGCCATAAGTTTCAGGACTTTTCCCCGACTTTCGTATTTCATTATCCTCAAATTGTAGGTTGATATACTCTTTCGAGTTAAAAGCATATTTCAGGCGTTTGAGATATTCCTGTTTGGTGTAATGGTTATATTTCAATATTTTATTGTCTTTATATTGGTTCATGTCACCCAATTTGATTTTCAATAGCGAACCAACAATGATTAGGGCATCGTCCGAAAAGATTCTTTCGATATAATCAAGTCGTTTCAACGCGTAAGCTGTTTTGTAATCCTCCATAAAGTTGATTAGTTGGGCTTTAACTTTTTCGGGCCAGATTGTTTTAGCAGTAATGTCGGAAATAGCTTTATCGCCAAGTGCAAACGAAAGGTTGGAGATTTTTTTATCAACATCAAAATTCAGAACCAGTTCTTCAACAAACTGTTTGTTGTTTGCGAAGTTAAAGCTCATTGGGATAGCTCTACAGAATACTTCATCGCCTTGCTGAAGAAACAATAACTCTTTGTCGGCGAGTATTCTGGCTTTCCCATATTTTACCAATTTTGTGAATATCTCGAAGCCATTGTCAGTAAAAAGTGGTTTAGCCGATTCATAGTTGGCTTTTCGAATAGCATCTTTTAACTGATTCACAGCCTTCATATATGATGTCGGATCGGTAACTTGAGTAAAAGCTGAATTTGATTTCGCTTCTGAAGGTATAGTTTTATCGTCAACCAACTTATTCTCTGGTGATTGAAGTATATCGGCGATCTGTTTTAGATTCTTTGGTTTTGCAACAAAATAACTTTTTGGAAAAGGAACAGGATCGAGTTTTTGCATCACATCGAATAATTCTTTGTCTGTGGATGCTTCATTTTCGAACATATATTCGGTTTTCAATTTTACATCTTTTACAGCAGGCTTGGTTTCTGAAAATTCTACAAACCCGAGACCATCTTTGGCACTGATGGTATTCGAATAGTTTTTTCCGTCCCAGTATGAATAGTCATAATTGGCAATAGGTAATCCTTTGTGGGTAATATTCAGGGTTTGAGTTGCAAAACCTTCGTCAGCAGTCAATTCGCCAAGTGTGACAGTTATTCCGGCAAAAAGGAGATTCAGCTGAGCAGGTAACCACACAGCCATCAATTCACCATTTGTAAATTTGATAGAATTGCAGTCGGGGTGACTTTTCAAAAGCATAAAAGCCCAATAATAGTACTTCAGTGCATCTGCAATCTGCAACTTATCCGCTGCAATCCCTGCATTTTCAGCAAAATCTATAATTTTTTCTCTCCTTTCGGCAAATATTTTAAACAATTCAGAACGTTTGACGTACCTGAATACTGTCGCATTTGGTTCATCATTTATTAAAATACGTTCAGTGTTCTTTAGCGTTGAGGAAGAGTAAGTTCTGACAACAGAGTAAACTTTTTCTTTGTACTGCGAGCCGGATTCTTGCTTCAATATTTCAAAGTAGCTTTCAACGGAAGTAGATATCTGGCTGATAAGCATAGAGAGAGCTTCATTATTGGCTTTCTCCAAAGTTGTGCCGGAACCTTCGCCCCAATAGTAGTTCAGGTTGTCGGATTTTACCTGTTCTACGGTTTGTGAAAACAAATTGCCGCTGATTATCAGCACTAATACACACAAAAACAAGTTCTTCATCTGGAAATGGTTAAGAGTCAATTAATTTCGAAAAAAAGGTTTTTTGTAATAAAATGCAAACAACAGTGATTTTTTATGGAAGATTGTCTGTTGTAAACTTTTATTTTTGAAAACAAGGTGACTTTGGGATTTTTGATTTCGAGGTGTTGTAGTTTACGAAATCGGGGGGAGGTGAATAAAACCGCATCCTAATCATAAATATGTTTATCATTCTGACAAATTAACACATAGAAACAAAGGTTTACAACAAAGGCACATAGATTTATGAGAATATTAATCGCTGTACAATTTAAATGAAAACCCCAATAATCAATGAAATCTGGTTGTGTGATAATTTGCCGTAACAGTATTCCAATAAATTCCGTTATTAAGTGTTAGTCTCTATTAGTTTTGTAATCACGTCGAATATATTCTTAGCACTTTCGTAAATTCTTTGGCATCCGCTATAGTTGGTTTGCCTGTTTCAATCATTCCAATATCACAGGGATAACGGGAACTGGTATAAACTTTATCCAAAGACAAAAGTTCGCGATTATCAAATGGTTGGTCTAGAATACTTTCCACAATATTGTGCAATCTCACCAAACTATGAATATGTGGTATGGCCAAACCCTTCTCCACGATTAGTGCTTTAAATGATTTTTCAGCTGCTTGTTGAGAATGGAATGCAACAATGGCGGTTAGAAAGTCATCATCAAGAATACGATTGCAATTTTGCAAGTCAGCTTTTGCAAAATCAAGCCATTGCCGGGTGCTTACTTTCATAGATTACAATACCTTTACTTAAAATTTCTTTTGAGAATGAACTTCCTATTTCTACAAATTGTTTAAACATTGGTAATGTATAAACGATCAAATCAACAGATACTTGTTTGGAAATATTCAAAATGTGTTCGCCAACTGAAATGTACAAATTTGTACTTTCTTTAAAGGTTTGAGGAATAAAATCATCATTCGTAACTACGAGTAAATCAATATCACTATCCTCATGCGGAGTACCGTAAGCATAGGAACCAAACAGTAATACTAAATATGGGTTTAGTACTCTCAAATCTTCTTTAAGTTGTTGTATATAAATATTATCGCAGTTCATACTTTATATTTTCATTTTTTTCGCAAGGTACAAAGTATTTTGTTCATTCGAAACTATACCAAATGTTAATCAATGGTTGCCATTTTTAAAATTTTTAAACTTCAATCAATTTGCTTTGATTGTTGAAAAAATTGGTAATCCGTAAAGTCACTTAGGAACTATTTTTATCGAACTAATTTGTTTGATATTGTTTAGATTTGAATAGTCGTACTGATAAAAACCATCTGCACCTATCATTAAAAGTGAGTTACCCAGCGGGATAACATCATAAGCATTAATATCTTTAAAGGTTGCTAACAGGTGTTCAGAAATAAGATACGGGTCGGCGGCATTATAAACTTTTAAACCGGCAGTTCCATCGCAGACAAACAACACATCGTCATCTATTCCAAGTCCGTAAGGGTTTGTCATATTATATGATCGCATCAAGGCAGGATTTTTTAAAACTGTAATATCCAATACATCCAGACGGTTGACATTGCTGCCGCAAGGATTTCCGCCTCTGATAGTAACATAAGCCCTATTGTTTTGTACAACAACAGGGTCACAGCCTGTGGCGTGCCAAAAATTAGATACAAAAACAGGTTTTGTAACATCTGAAACATTGTAAATCAACATCCCGGTTCGCGTTCCAAGAAACATATTGTTGCCATTCAAAAACATGGTCTCAATTCCCCAACCCATTGAGGTTTTTGTTTCTATTGTCGGACTTGTGGCATTAGTCAAATCAAAATTATAATACGTACTATTGTCAACAGCCAGTAAATGATTATCAATCAGTCCGAACCGAGCCATCGAACCACCTGTTCCTGCGGCTGAACTCTGTTGTCCTCCGGATGAATTAACAGCAGCATCTGTGACTGAAGAGAATTTGGCAAACTCACTTCCGTAATAAATCGGGTAAATCTGATAATTAGTCTGCTCAATCTCTTTTCTGACTGTTTTAATTTCCCAATCAATAACAACACCTTGTGTGTCATCAACTTGTCCAACACGATAAGCTGTTTCGTAGGTTGGTACAGAATATGGGAATACGTTTTTCAGTCGTGCTACTTCTTTGGTACTTCCCAGATTCGAAATGTCTATTCCAACAAGGTCAATATAGCTGTCGGCATACATAATGTTTCCACGAATTACCATGTCAACATTTCCGGGAATATTTATAAAACCCAGATATTGCGGTGAAGATGGATTAGCGTTGTTGTAAACATGAATACCTTTCATTATCTCATTAATATAAAGGATATTGTCTTTATAATAGATTTTGCCCGGCTTTTCAAGCGAATGAACGGTTTCTGTTTTTACAGCTTCTCTTAAATCTTTGTAACTCATGTAAACAGGTTCGGCGGAAAGATATTCTTCGGTATATTTATCCTGACATCCCGAAAAAATTAAAAGAAGTGCAATAAGTTGAAAAATAATGGTGAATTGAATCTTTTTCATGGCTGAATTTTGTTTAGTTTATTGAAATATTAAACCGATTTTTATTGAAAGACGATTATAGTCTATATCTATCTTATAGTTATCCTCGCGGCTATAGCGGTGACGCATAAATCTGTAACCGGCACTGAAAGTTAGTGCCATGTTTTCGTTAAGCGAAGTACAAATACCCACGGAGGGATTAATCAGAAGTCCACCATTAGCTTTCATTTCGAGGGTGCTACCGGTGCCTCCACGCCAAACAGGTGTAGAATCATAAACATATTGCATATCAGGTTTATCCAGTGCAAAACTGTAGCCGACCTGAATACCGAAGAAAGGGTTTACACTCTGACGCTGTAAGTAATACCGAATATCGGCCACCACGGGAAGATATGTTTCGCTCCAAAACTCTACTCCAGTGCCTAAACCGGCAGAAAACCGATTTTTAAATTGCCATCCGCTGATGTTCATCAAGGTGAAAGGGGCATTGTAGAGGTTGTCGGAGTTACCTGCCAGAATTCCCGCTTCTGTCAGGTTGAAATAACCGTAGTGAAGTTGTTTTATTGTGCTTTTTGTAGCACTGATACTATCGTACTGCAATGGTTCAAAAACCCAAAGGCTGTTATCTTTGGTTTTTATTTTCACCATTCCCGATGGTAGTGAACTGATTATTTGACCATTAATAATACTGCCATTTTTCAGATAAATAACATCCTTTTTCCTTTTTTGTGCAAAAGTTATGCTTACCAAAAATAGAAGTGAAAGAAACACTAAAACTGATTTTCTCATAATAAATGATTGTAGATTTCGTTAATAATGACGAAACTATAGTTCATAAGGTTGCGCAGGCTGACCAAAACTGAAACCTTCATGGCGTAGAAGTTTACGGCAGACCTTAATCAATTCACAGAAAAAATAATGTCTTCGAATTAAGAACTGATATAATCTCCAAGAAACAATTCGGATGTTTTTTTTATTGACTTTTCGATTTTAGTATATTCGAAATCAATTGCCTCTAAAATTTTTGTTCCATTGTAAGAATTTAATTTATTGGCACTTCTTACGGTTTCAGATGTGATGGCAGGTCGTGTGCGTGTTAGAAAGCTTTTCATAGAGGACAATATTGAGGCAAATTTAAGTAAAGTGTTGCCAGCAAAGAATTTGGGGCGTTTTACATTAATATTGTCCGCAATTTGATTAAAAACTTCACGGTAAGTAATATTTTCAGAATTTAGGATATATCGTTGATTTTTAACGTTATCCCAAACTTCGTCTTCCATCAGCCGTTGCATTGCT